>NZ_JAKMQP010000009.1:0-69468 GCF_025771615.1 Campylobacter sp. IFREMER_LSEM_CL292 | reverse complement strand
GATAGAGAGTTAAATTTTAGTAAAACACAAAACAAGTGATACTATAACTTTAACCAAGTAATTCCATAGCGTCTTTGTATGCACTAACTAACGAAGCTAAAGTAACAAAACCACCGATAATCAAAAAAATCATTTCGATTTTTTTTCTTTTATTCTCTTTTATTTTTTCCTTTTTATCTTCTTCTTGATTTTGTTCAATATGTAAAATATCAACAAGATTTTCTATCTGGATTTTAAGTTCTTGATGTTGCTCTAAAATATTGTAATATTGAAATATAATTTTCCATATTGCATGTTTTTGTTGGTAGTTATAGTGCACTGGATTACTAAAAAAATACTTTAGATTAAAAACATAAAAATCTTTTTTAATATCAATAACATCATGATAATTTTCTTTATCTATAATGCTTGAAGTTAAATTCAAATAATACTCCATTTTCTCACGATAAGCCAAAGAAAGCGCAAACATAGTCATTGTATCGTTAAATTTACTTTCACAATTATTAAATCTAGCCTGAAACAAAAAGCCTTTTTCTGAAAACACAACTTTAATATCTGGATTATCATAACAATTTGATTTATCTATTTTTAATGTAGAACTACCTCTTAATAGTTGCGATATTTTACCATCATTCATGTTTTCATCAGTATATACAACTATATGATCTATCACACCTTTTTTAAATTGACAATACTCTTGACTTACAGAGACTCCATCTTTTATACATATAATACATATATCAAAAATTTTATATATTAATATTGTATCTTTGGCATACTTTTGATCTTCTATATTGGTATAAATTTCTAAATTTTGAGCCAAAAAGGTATGAAAAAAATCTTTTGTTCTTGTATCTTTTTTAAATTTATCCTTGCAAAAATTTTCGATAATTTTAACTTGATATGTATTTATCATGACATCTTCCTATTTTATAATATTATAAATTTAACTTATTGTTATAAATACGATTAAGATGAATTGTAAAACTTTAAATGCTTAAAAGAATTTTAAAATAGTGGTGCGGATGAAAGGACTTGAACCTTCACGCATTGCTGCACCAGATCCTAAGTCTGGCGTGTCTGCCAATTTCACCACATCCGCAAAAGTGGTACGCTCAAGAGGATTCGAACCTCTGACCTACGGCTTAGAAGGCCGTTGCTCTATCCAGCTGAGCTATGAGCGCAAAAAAATAAAAGTAACAATGGGCTTATGGTGCGCCCGATAGGAATCGAACCCATAACCTACAGATCCGAAGTCTGTCGCTCTATCCAGTTGAGCTACGAGCGCTGATGGGGTGAGTGATGGGAATCGAACCCACGACCCTCAGGACCACAATCTGATGCTCTAACCGACTGAGCTACACTCACCATTTATAAAAATGGTCGGGGTGAAAGGATTCGAACCTTCGGCCCCTTGGTCCCAAACCAAGTGCGCTAACCAGACTGCGCTACACCCCGATGTATAAAAATAAAGCGTTATTCTACATAAAAAAATATTAAAAGTCAAGATAAATAAGAATATTTAGCATAAAAAATGCTAAATATTTTAAGAATTATTTGTTTGTTTTTTTTGTGAAATGATGTTTAAAATTTCAACTACCAAAGAAAAGGCCATAGCCACATAAATATAGGCCTTATCTATATGAATATCAAAACTTTCACATACTAAAACAAAACCTATCATTACTAAAAATGCCAAAGCTAAAATTTTAATGCTTGGATATTTTTCTACAAAATCTGCAATTGGCTTAGAAGCAAAAAGCATTACTAATACTGCAATAATAACAGCAATAATCATAATCTCTATATCTTGAGCAATACCCACAGCAGTAATAACACTATCTAGAGAAAATACTATATCTATCACAGCTATTTCAGCAACTACAATCCAAAGTTTATTGCTGATTTTTATATTACTTTGACTTTCCTCTTGATGTGTTATACTTTCTTTGATTTCTTTGATAGATTTAACTATCAAAAACAATCCTCCAAGCAAAAGCACCAAATCCCTACCTGAAATTTCATTGTCTAATATACTAAATAAAGGTGTGACAAGCTTCATAACCCAAAACAAAGACAATAACAATAAAATTCTAGTAATCATCGCAAAAGCAAGGCCTAAAACTCTACCCTTATCTCTATGTTCTGGTGGTAATTTAGAAACCAAAATAGCCAAGAAAATGATATTATCAATCCCTAGCACAATCTCTAAAGCTGTAAGAGTAAGCAATACCACCCAAGCATCCACACTAAAAATCCACTCAAACATTTAACTTCCTTAAAATAAAAAGCGTAATTATAATGATAAAAAATTAATCATTTTCAAAAATTTCAACAATAGTTGCAGGTAAAATTTCATACTCTAATTTATGAATTTTATCTTCAAATTCTTCAAAGCTTAGTTTAGCTTTTTCAAACGCCTTTTGAGCAATGATTTTACCACCATCAAGCTCTTCATTAACCCAATGCACGCTAACACCCGCAACTTTCATATCGCTCTCATAACTTTCTTTGATAGCATGAGCACCTTTAAATAAAGGAAGCAAAGAAGGATGAAGATTAATAGCTTTTATATTTTGAGTGAAAATAGGGCTTAAAATTCGCATAAATCCTGCTAAGATGGTCAGATCTGCTTGACTTTTTTTTATAATTTTTACCAACTCTGCGTCAAATTCTTCTCTTGAGGTAAATTTTACATGCTCTATGATTTGAGTATTAAGGTTATATTTTAAAGCTCTTTGTATACCATAAGCTTCTTTTTTATTGCACACACATAAAACTACTTCAAAGGTATTTTTACCAAAAGTTTTTTTATGTAATTTTTCTAAAATATTTTCCAAATTACTTCCATTGCCACTAAATAAAATTGCTAATTTTATAAGCATTTTAACCCCTTTATCAATTTTAAAGCATCAAAACTAATTTTGTTTTTCTTATAATTTTTAGCTACTAAAGCATGAGCTAATACTGCATTTTTAGCAGCTTCTAAAGCATTAAATTTAGCTCCAAGCAAAGCTGCTATCATACCACTTAACACATCCCCACTTCCACCTTTTGCTAAAGCTTCATTGCCACAATTTACTATAAAAAATTTTTCTTTTTGAGCAATAATAGGATTAGCTCCTTTTAATACCAAAACACATTGAAATTTAGAACTAAACTTTCTTGCATAAAAAAAGCGTTTGTTTTGAATTTCTTCTACGCTTATATCCTCATTAAAACAAAGTTTTAAAAGCATACAAAATTCTTTAGGATGAGGGGTTAAAACAACATCTTCTCTAGCAAGATATGAAAGTAAATTTTCACTTTGAAAGCAATTTGCGTCTAAAACTAAAGGAATGTTTTTTAATCTTTCATCTTTTAAAATACTTAAATCATCAAGTCCCATACCTATAGCAGCTGCATTTATTTTGCTTTCAATATCATCTTTTAGCATAATCAAAGGTGAAAAACTTTCTTTAGCCACTAAAGATACAAGTCCTGCTCCAAATTCTAAAGCACCGAGTCCAGCTAGAGTACCTGCACTTTTATTTGCAAAAATATAAATATGGCCAAAATCGCCTTTATTTGAGTTAATCTTTTTTGTAATAAGTTTTAAATCTTTTTTTTCTAATAAAAAACTTGAAGTATTTTGCATGTAAGGTTTTAAACCCAAATTTGCAATTTTAATTTTACCTACAAATTCTTTTGCAAAATCTTCTAATAAAATTTCTTTAATCACTCCCATGCAAAGAGTGTAATCAGCCTTAAAACATAGCTCTTGTCCAAGCCCGCTAGGAACATCACAAGCTATTTTTAAAACCTTACTTTTAGCAATTTTTTTAAAAATTCTTTGCAAATTTTCATCTAAAGCTTTATTTAAACCACTCCCAAAAACACAATCAACAATGATGTCAAAATCTTTAAATTTAGGTTCTTTTTTTAAAAATTTAAAACCTATATTTTTTAAAATTTGCTCTTGCTTGATAAACATTGTATTTTTTTTATATGGCATAACAAAAGCAAAAGCTTTTTTTAAATGCCTTATAGCCACAAGTCCATCAGCTCCATTTCCACCAGTACCGAGCAAAAATAAAATTTTGGCATTTTTTATGTTTTTACTTTTTTTCTTAATCAAATTTGCAAGCTCTATACCTGCATTTTCCATCATTAAAAACTCATCCAAACCTTTTTCAATAAGTTTTTTTTCATAAGAAATATTATCTTTAAATACTGCTTTCATCGCTCATCTCACATTTTATAAATTTTTGAGTTTTAGCGCCTAGCTCTTTAAGCTTTATCACTCTTGAAGCGATATTTCCACTTCCATGAGTAAGCTTTGTTTGCATATTATCTACATTTGAATTTAATCTTTTAACATTTTCTTTGATTTTTTCAAAATCATCCAAAACGCCTGCAAATTTATCATGAAATTTACCCAGTTCATCAAAAGCTTTTAAGATATTTTCATTACTTTGTATATTTTTCCATGAAATATTTATAGTATTTAATGCCATAAAAAGAGTGTTTGGTGTAGTTAAATAAACCTTTTTTTTATAAGCGTATTGATAAATTTCAAGATCTACATTTAAAATCAAATCTAGAATATTTTGATAAGGTATAAAAAGCAAAACAAACTCATAAGTGTGTTTATCATACTGCATATAAGGCTTTTTAGCTAACTCATCAATCCTTGATTTTAGATTATAAGCCAAATCAAGACAGGTATTTTTACTAATATCTTCAAAACTAAAATCACTTGGTAGAGAAAATTTTGCATCTATAACTATACTTTTTTGTTTATCTAAAAACACAACCGCATCAGGAATGTAAGTTTTACCCTCATCTTGAAATCTCTCTTGCAATTTATACTGCACACCCTCTACTAAACCACTATTTTCTAAAACTGATTTTAGTTGTAATTCTGCAAAATTACCACGAATTTTTTTATCTCCTTTTAAAATTTTAGCTAGCTTATCTGCATTTTCTCCCATATTTTGACTAAATTTAAACATATGATCAATTTGTGTTTTAATGCTAACTTCATTTTGACTGAGTTTTTCACTATATTCTTTAACACTTTTTTTCACAGGCAAGAAAATTTCTTCTAAGATTTTTTTTGTATCTTCATTGAGCATAAGTTTGTTTTGATTTAAGATACTAGCATTTTGTTTTTGGAAATTTTGCTCTAGCTCTTGTTTTAATCCCGCCAAACTTTGTTTATATTTTTCTTCTAATTTTATTAAGGTTTGAGTGTATTCTTCTTTTAAATTTGCACGCTCTTTTAAATGCATATTTAAAAGTTCTTGTTGAGTTTGTTCTTTTTGTGCTAATTTTGCCTCTAAAGCTTCATTTTTAGATAAATACGATATTTTTTCATCTAAAAGTTTGGAATTTTTTTCTATAAGTGTAGTTTTTTCAAACTCTAAATTAGAAAGTTGATTTTGCAAAGTCATATTGTTTTGATTTAAAAATTCTAACTTTACTTTTTCTTTCTGACTTTTAAATACCACCCATACAAAAGCTAAAATTACAACAGCCAAAAAAGCTATTAAGATATTTTCCATTTTTAAGCCTTTGCTTTTTCAAGGAAATAAATATTTTTCTCATTTGCTTCTTTAAATTGTTTCATCTTTGGTAAAA
Source organism: Campylobacter sp. IFREMER_LSEM_CL292 (assembly GCF_025771615.1). Lineage (NCBI taxonomy): Bacteria > Pseudomonadati > Campylobacterota > Epsilonproteobacteria > Campylobacterales > Campylobacteraceae > Campylobacter > Campylobacter sp. IFREMER_LSEM_CL292. Next base: position 63,846 of record NZ_JAKMQP010000009.1, on the reverse strand, counting down.
GTTCTTTCATCAAAGCTTTGAAATTTTTAAAGCCGAAATTTTGTGGAATAAAATTTGCATGTTTTCTGTTCATATTGGTACGAATTTGAGCATATTCTGCGCGACCTTTTTCTTCTATCAAAGCCTCTGCGATATTGATTAAATCTTTGATATATTCTTTTTCAATTATGACTTTTGTTTTTGATTTATCTTGATCTAAATAAAAGAATTCACTAAAGGAATTCACATAAGATTTTACAGCTTGCTTTAAACCCATGCCTATAACTTGTTTTTTATTTTCTTTTAGCTTCTGTATCAAACTAGTATAATCACTATCACTTGATACAATAATAAAAATATCAATATCTTTTTCATAAAAAACACTCATAATATCAGTAATTAAATACATATCACTTGAATTTTTATTAGCTAAAAAATTAAATTGTTGCATAGCAATGATAGAATATTGTGCGATTTGTTCTTTCCAATTTTGTATATTTTTTTGAGTCCAATCTCCATAAATTCGCTTTATAACAATTTCTCCATAATCAGAAGCAATACCAAAAATCGATTTTGCGTATTTTGAAGGAATATTTTCCGCATCTATAAAAATTGCTATGCTTTTATTTTCCATTTTTGCTCCTAAATATTTCTCATTCTAAAACTTAATGCTTTTAAAATATGAGTTTTTAAAATCAACTCACTTTGCTCTAAATCTGCAATGGTTCTTGCTACTTTTATAGTTTTATTTACCCCTCTTTGAGAAAGATTATATGAATTTATAGCCTTTTGCAAAATTTCATTAGCAGAAGAGTCTAAAATACAAAATTGTTTCATCTGCTCATCATTTAATTTAGCATTAAACTCTTCTTGCTGTCTTTGTTTTTGAAATAAAAATCCTTTAAATACCATCTCGCTCATTTGCTCTGATGTTAAACTCATTTTATCCTTATGTGAAATTTCATCCATAGCTACATAAAGATCAATCCTATCTAAAATTGGAGATGAAATTTTGTTTTTATATTTTTTTATTTCTATTTCTTGACAACGACAATTTTGATTTTTAGAAAATAAATTTCCACAAGGACAAGGATTTTGCGCACAAGCAAATAAAAATTTAGTTTCATAAATCACTTTGGTATTAACTCTTGAAATAAGAATTTTAAAATCCTCTAATGGCTCCCTTAAACTTTCTATGATTTGTTTTGAAAAATGAGGAAACTCATCAAAAAATAAAACTCCTCCATTTGCAAGTGCTATTTCTCCTATCTTGGCATTTTTAGTTCCTCCGCCAAAAATACTAGCTCTAGTACTTGTATGATGAGGACTTCTAAAAACCCTACTAGCGCTAAAATCATCATCTAAAGAATTTAATGACTTATAAGCGTTTTGAGCTAAAATTTCTTTCAAGCTTTGCGGTGGCATGATAAAAGGAAGTCTTTTAGCACACATACTTTTACCGCTACCTGGACTACCTTCAAATAAAATATTATGCATTCCTAAAGCTGCTATTATACAAGCAAATTTAGCATTTTCTTGACCTTTAACTTCCTTAAAATCATAAGGAAAGCTAGTGTTTTTTATATATTTTTCCCCATTAAATTTTATAGCATTTTCAAATAAAGGATGCGCATTGCATATATGATAATTCTCATATTTTTTTTCTTTAAAAAAATCTACAGCCTGGGCTAAATTTTCTAAAGCATAAATTGTTAAATTAGGTATCATTGAAGCTTTTTGTGCTATGGCTTTTGGCACTACTACTTTGGCATTTTGTATTTTTGTACTTAAAAAAAGCAAGATAGAAAATAAACTAGCAGTGCTTTTTATACTCCCATCTAATCCAAGTTCTCCAAAAACAAAAAAATCATCTAAAATTTCTTTTTGAAATAAAATCAAAATTGCAATAGCTAAGTCAAAATGAGAACCATTTTTAGGAATATCCGAAGGACTTAAGTTGATAGTAATTTTTTGTGCCGGAAAGCTAAAATTCTGACTTAACAAAGTTGCTTTAATTCTTTCAGTGCTTTCTTTGATGGTAGAGTTTGCAAGACCCACTATGCTAAAGCCTGGCAAGCCTCTTGTGAAAGTTGATTCTACATCGATGATATCAAGTTCTGTAGAAAAACTTGCACATTTTAGCTTTTTCATTTATTCTTTTTGGATTTTTTCTTAAAGTCTTTATCAAATTTTTGACGCTTTAAAAAAGAAAGTTTTTCTATAAATAAATGTCCATCAAGATGATCAACTTCATGTTGGATAGCCACTGCTAAAAAATCATGTGCTTGTAAACTTTGTGGCTTTCCAAACCTATCTTGATAATCAAGTTGTATATTTTTATAGCGCATTACATCTTCATAAAAACCTGGTATACTTAAACAACCCTCATTACAAGAAATTCTTTCATCATCTAAAGGTGTTATAATGGGATTGATGATTTCTAAAAGAGTTTGTTTGTCTTCTTTTTGCTCACCTTCTTCATCACCAATATCTACAAGTAAAGCTCTAATTGGCACATCAACTTGGATAGCTGCCAAACCTACACCTTTATTAGCTATCATTGTTTCATACATATCATCTAAAAGTATATGTAAATCTTTATCAAAATTTTCTACTTTTTTTGATTCTAAAAATAATCTTGGATTAGGATAGGTAATTATCTTTCTTATCATTTTTCTTTTTCCACTATTATAAAAGGTTCTAAATTTTTTCCCGAGTCTTTTAAAGCTTCAATGCATTTTTCTATTAATTCTTCACCTTTGCTGTCACTATTAACTGCACTAATAGCAACCTCCACATCTGCCTCTATTTCTTTATCTGCTAAGAAAAAATTTGAATTTTCTAAGGATTCTAAAATTTTATTACATATTTCTTGTGCTTTTTCTAAATTAGTATGAGAGATCATTATAGCAAAAATATTATTTCCACAATGTGCTACTATATCACTTGAAGAAACATTTTTACTAAAAATTTTACAAACACTTTTTAAAAAGGCATTTTTCTCTTTTTGAGTATAAGTTTGCTCTAAAATTTCCTCTTTTACTCTAAAGAATATCAAAGAGGTATAATAATTATATTTAGCATTACTCTCTATGCTTTTTTCCAAATTTTCTAAAAAATATTTTTTATTAAAAACTCCAAATTTAGAGTCAAAATCACTCTGCTCTTCTATATGTTTATAAGTCTGTCTAACCTCATCAAAATTTTCTTTAATCTCATCTGAATACTTATCTAAAATGCTAGAAAATCTTGAAAGGTCTGTTTCAAGGGCATGGATTACATTAGAAACAGCTAAATTTCCTGTACTAATAGCAAGTTCTGAATTACGCCTTTTTAGCATATCTTTAACTGTTTCAAGATGCCTATAAATCATGGCAATATATTGCAATAATGCCGAAGTAGAATTAAAACTTTTCTTTATTTCTTGTTCTATATTTGCACGCTTAAGACCATCATCATTTTGCTCAAATTCCATAATCTCACCAACTTTTTTCTTAAAAGCTCCTGGACGCTCTTCAAGCATTTTTTGAAAATAAACCCCATAATTAGTAGGAGTTGGAGGCACATTATCTTTTACAAGTTCAGTTAAAATAGATTTCGCAAATTTCTCAAATTCGCCTCCACTAATTTTTTGAATTTTTGGAGCTTCTTTGGCTGGAGTTGGATCGCTATTTAAATTTAAATCAGCAAATAAATCATCATCTAGCATTGCTTTGTTTCCTTATTTAAAACTTTTTTCCAAAACCTTATCGATTAAGCCATATTCCTTAGCCTCTATAGCACTCATAAAAAAATCTCTATCGGTATCTTTTTCTATTTTAGAAAGTTTTTGCTTAGTATTTTTTGCCAAAATATCATTTAAAATCGCTTTTAATCTTAGAATTTCTTTTGCCTGAATTTCTATATCTGTTGCTTGTCCTCTTGCACCACCTAGTGGTTGGTGGATCATAATTCTTGAATTTGGCAGAGCAAATCTTTTCCCTGGAGCACCACAACTAAGCAAAAATGCACCCATAGAAGCAGCTTGACCAATACAAATAGTACTTACATCAGCTTTAATATAATTCATCGTATCATAAATACTAAATCCACTTGTCACAACACCGCCTGGTGAGTTAATATAAAGATAAATATCTTTTTGAGGATCTTCAGCTTCTAAAAACAAAAGCTGTGCCACGATAGAAGCAGCAAGATCATCATTGATCTCACCACTTAGCATGATAATCCTATCTTTTAAAAGTCTTGAGTATATATCATAACTTCTTTCGCCTCTGCTTGTTTTTTCAACTACATAGGGTATATATGAACTCATTATTTTTCACTTTCTTTTTCGGTTTTCTTTTTATCATTTTTTTTAAAAATATCAGCAAAAAGTTTTTCTTCAATTAAAGACATTTTAATGGCAGGTAATGCACCTTGCTTTTTATAATTATCTAAATGTTCTTGTGGATTAAAACCATATCTATAAGCTTCAAAATAAATTGCTTGGATTAATTCCTGATCGCTTACTGTAACATTTCTAAGTTTTGCTAGCTCATCTATAATGAAAGTTAATTTTACGCTTTTTTGCGCATCTTCTTTGAAACTCTCTCTTTTTTCTTTATATTTAGCCTCATCTTTAAATTCTTTTAATTCCTCTTCGCTTAAAGTTCTTAAAGAGCTTCTAAATTGCATATCTGTTTCTTGCTCTACTATATTTCTTGGCAAAACAAAGTCAAACTTAGCTACCAAAGCTTCTGCAAATTGATTTTTAAGCTCATCATTGATGAGTTTAAAGATTTTTTCATTTTTTAGTTGTTCTTTTAATTTTGCGTCTAATTTTTCAACACTTGGTTCTTTTTCTTCAGGCAACAAGCTTTTTAAAAGCTCTTCATTTAACTCAGGTAATTTAAGTTCTTGAATTTCATGAATTTTTACTTTAAATACCGCATCTTTTCCTGCTAAATGTGCTGCACCATATTCTTTTGGAAAAGTTACATTAATATCTTTTTCTTCACCTGCTTTTAAATCAATCATACCTTCTTCAAATCCTGGTATGAATTGTTTTGAACCAATCTCTAAAACATAATTTTGAGCTTTTCCACCATCAAAAGCTTTACCATCAACAAAACCTTCAAAATCAAATTTAGCAAAATCGCCTTCTTTTAAAGCTCTTGCTTCTTTAATCGCTTCAGGAGTAGCAAATCTTTTTAATAATTCTTCTTTTTTTACATCAATTTCTTTTTGAGTTACTTTTGGTGTATTATAAGTTGGAATTAGTTCTTCATATCCATCTAATTTTACTTCTGGCTTAAAAGATAATACCATTTGAGCTTCAATATCGCCATCTTTTCTATCAAATTTTTCAAAATATGGCTCACCTACTAAATCTTTAGCCTCTTTTTTAACTTCTTTTAAAGCACCATCTACAGCATTTCTTAAAAGATCTTGCTCCGCATCTCTTGTAAGCTCTTTTTCATATCTTTTAAGTATAGCAGCAACAGGAACTTTTCCTGCTCTAAAACCATCCATTTTCATAGTTTTAGATGCTTTTTTAGCTAATTTTTCAACTTCTGCTTTAATAGCTCCTTGAGCAATTTTCACAGTAGCATTTGCATTTGCAAAATCAATTAGTTTTGCTGTAACTTCCATAATATTTTCCCTTTTTAAATAAAATTTCTTGATAATATACCAAAATTTTCCTTATCACTTTATATAAAAATAAAAATATGTTAAAATTTTAATTTTTGATGGAGAAAAAATGCAAGAAAAATTTGAACAATCAGTAAAAAATATGTTAGAAATTATCGGGGAAAATCCGCAAAGAGAAGGACTTTTAAAAACTCCTACAAGAGTTTTTAAAGCTTTTGAATTTTTAAATAGTGGTTATAAACAAGATCCAAAACAAATACTAAATGATGCCTTATTTGAAAGCTCAAACAATGAAATGGTTTTAGTAAGAGATATAGAATTTTATAGTCTTTGCGAGCATCATCTTTTACCTTTTTTTGGGCGCGTACATGTTGCGTATATACCGGATAAAAAAGTCGTAGGTCTTAGTAAAATTCCACGCCTTGTGGAAGTTTTTGCAAGACGCTTGCAAATTCAAGAACAACTCACAGAACAAATCGCAGAATCTTTAATGGAACATGTAGGTGCAAAAGGTGTTGGAGTAGTTATTGAAGCAAGACACATGTGTGTTGAAATGCGTGGGGTGCAAAAGGCAAATTCTACTACTAGCACTTCAGCACTAAGAGGTAGCTTTTTAAAAAGTGAAAAAACAAGAAAAGAATTTTTCACTTTAATTAACTCGGCAAAACAGGTTAGATTTTAATGGGTTTAGAAAAACTTCGTAGCAAAATTGCTTCACAAAATCTTGCTAGTGTTTTTGGACAAATTACTAAAATTTCAAGTACTAGTATAGAAATAAATGGCTTAAAAACTAGCATAGGTGATATCATTAAAATAGTTTCTAGTGAAGATGAGAGTAAAGAAGCTATGGCTATGGTGGTAGAAGTAGATGAAAATTTAAGCTATTTGAGTCCTTTTGGTTTTGTGGAAGGTTTTAAAATAGGCGATCGTGCTTTTATCAACGATGCAGGTATGCAAATAGGAGTTAGTGATGAACTTTTAGGAAGAGTAGTTGATCCTTTTATGCGACCAAAAGATGGTAAAGGACCTATTGAGGCAAGTAAATTTATGCCTATTATGCGCGCACCTATTGATGCAATGAAGCGAGGTTTGATAGAAGAAGTTTTTCCAGTAGGTGTTAAAACAATAGATGCACTTTTAACTTGCGGGGTAGGACAAAAGCTTGGGATTTTTGCAGGAAGTGGGGTTGGTAAATCAACTCTTATGGGTATGATAGTGAAAAATTCCAAAGCTCCTATTAAAGTCATAGCTTTAATAGGAGAGCGCGGTAGAGAAATTCCTGAATTTATACAAAAAAATCTTGGTGGTAAGCTTGATGATACCGTAATCATCGTTGCAACAAGTGATGATAGTGCGCTGATGAGAAAATATGGAGCATTTTGCGCTATGAGTGTGGCTGAATATTTTAAAGAACAAGGTAAAGATGTGTTATTTATCATGGATAGTGTAACGCGTTTTGCTATGGCTCAAAGAGAAATAGGTCTTGCCCTAGGTGAACCACCTACAACAAAAGGTTATCCGCCAAGCGTTTTAAGTCTTTTACCTCAGCTTATGGAAAGAACAGGAAAGGAAGAAGGTAAAGGCACCATAACAGCTTTTTTTACCGTGTTGGTTGATGGGGATGATATGAGTGATCCAATAGCTGATCAAAGCAGATCTATCCTAGATGGGCATATAGTGCTTAGTCGTGAACTTACTGACTTTGGAATTTATCCACCTATAAATATACAAAATTCAGCCTCAAGGGTTATGGGGGATATTATCAGTGATGAACATAAGCTGGCTGCTAGAAAATTTAAGCGTTTAAATTCTTTGCTTAAAGAAAATGAAGTGCTATTGCGTATTGGTGCTTATCAAAAAGGTACCGATAAAGAACTCGATCAAGCTATTGCTAAAAAAGATTTTATGCAACAATTTTTAAGTCAAAATCCTGAAGAAAGTTTTGAATTTGAAGATACGATTAATATGCTTAAGATGATTGATACATAATAGTTGGAATATTTTTTGCTTTTTTTGATAAAAAAGTCATGAAAAAAGGATAGATCATGTCAAATATAGCATTTTTAGATCATCAACAAAGCTTAGGTTTAAAATATACCGATATTTGTCAAAATATTTTTGAAAGAGAAATTTTTACACATATGTTTTTAGAATGCATAAGTTTTGTTTTATTAGAAGACAAAGCAAAATTAAAATATTTAAAAATTATCGCTTCAAAAGAAGATTTTATAATCGAATTTAAAATCAATAATCAAAAAAAATCTTTTATTATTAATAATAAAAAAGTTCTAAATGAAGAATTCAGTGCAAAAAGAATGACTCAAGATGAATATGAAAGAGAAGTGGCGAGAATTTATCAAATCGAAAGATATTTAAAAGCCCAAAATAATCTTCAAAATTTTTCCAATGAAATTAGCACTACAATGAAAAATCTTTTTAAAGATATGGATGAATTTAAAAATTATATCGATATGCTTGAAGCAAAAGAAAACACCCACAATCATTACTTATCAAAAATTTATAATATAGCTTAATATTTACCAAACTTTGCCGATAATACCTTTGATCCAAACAAAAGGAGTATGTTATGGGCGAAGTTACAAACAATCAAGCAAACTTAATGCTTAACATTGCAACTACTATGATGAAAAAAACCATAGAAGTTAATGAAAATGCAGTAATGCAAGTACTTGAAGGCGTAAATGCAAACCCTGCTCCAACTACTACTCCTACTGCTAGTTCAGGATTACTTGACATTTACGCTTAAAATTTTTCTCTTCAATTCAAAAATTTTGGCATAGCTTTTGCTTTTTAAAAGTTAAGCAATATTTTTGAAGAGAAGAGTTATGTTTGTAAATTCTAATGTTAATCCGTATCAGAATTTTGCAAATTATCCTTTTGCAAAAACTGGACACATAGAAGAAAAAAAAGAAAATACTAATATTAAAAGTGATTTACTTGATATCAATGGTTCTAATTTAGACTATAAAGTGACTTATGCAAGTGAATTTGGTTTTAGAATCAACGAGCAAGGTTTTTTTGAAAAAGATCTTAATAAAGCAGCTGCTTTGCCTCTTGATTATGATATTAATATAAAAAGTATAAGAGAAATTTCAAAACAACTTATAAAGCTTGATGAGAATTTAAATTATAACAAAATAGATTTACCAAGACTTTTAAACACTTATCACAACACATTAAAAACTATAAATCCACAGTTTCAAAACAATGACAATGATTTTTTAAGTAAAGCTCAAATTTCAGAGTTAAATCAAGGTTATAGTTATACTTATGAGGGTAAAATTTTAAAAGTTTATGAAAATGCTAAAAATTTACAAAATGCAAAAGAATCAAATAAAAATTTAAACACCTTAATGCTTGATAATAAAATAGGTGACTTTGCGTTTAACGCAAGCATAGAAAATACAGCTAGCAATCCTGTTATCAAACCTTATTTAAATAAACAAGGGGAGGTTTCTAAAAGTGGATTGCTGCTCAATTATATTTATCATGATTTAAAAGAACAAAATCACAATAAAGCTAATTTTTTTCTATCGCCTATTGAGTTGGATATGTCCTCTAGTGTAAATTTTCAAAAACTCATGAGAGGTCAAATGAGTATGCAAGATTATATTAATGAAAACAATAAAGAAAAAATGAGTTTTGATTTATATTTATATATCAATGGAGTAGATAAAAACAACACTTCAGAAGATAAGCTTTCAGTTTTCTTTCAACAATATATTAACTATCAACATAGCATTAACATGAAAGAATTTGCCAATTCAAGTTCTATTTATAGTCTTTATAGCGAGCAAGTTAGTAAAGAAATTGAAGTTTTAAAAGAAGAATTCAATCAAAACAATCCTAATATTGATCTTGAAAAAATCAATACTCAAAAAGAACTTTTAGATACTCAATTTTTAGAAAATAGAAAAAAACAAGCTAGTATTAACAAAATTTTACATTCTTATTTAAATGCTATGGCTTAACTTGTGCTAAAATAATAATGTAAATTATTACACAAGTTAAAAACTTACTTGATTTAATATTAAATTTAATATTTTAGTGTATATTAACAAAAAAGATAAAAATTATCCTAATTAAAGGAGTATAATTTGAAAGTATATTTAGATAACAACGCAACAACACAACTTGCACCAGAAGCTTACGAGCTTATGAAGCCTTTTTTAAAAGAGCATTTTGGAAACCCAAATAGCCTTCATCAATGGGGTAGTGCAACCCATCCTGCCTTAAAAGAAGCTATGGATAAACTTTATATAGGTGTAGGAGCAAGTGATTTAGATGATATTATTATCACTTCCTGTGCTACAGAAAGTATCAATTGGGTGTTAAAAGGTGTGTATTTTGATAAAATTTTAAATAGCGATAGAAATGAAGTAATTATCTCTAGCGTAGAACATCCTGCAGTAGCTGCTAGTGCTATGTTTTTGAAATCTTTAGGGGTAAAAGTTATAGAACTTGGTGTTGATCATGAGGGTGTTTCTAGCGTAAAAGATTTAAAAGAAGTTATTTCAGATAAAACTGCCCTAGTGAGTATTATGTGGGCAAATAATGAAACTGGTATGATTTTTCCTATAGAAGAAATGGCTCAAATTACTCATGAATACGGAGCGTTATTCCATACTGATGCAACCCAAGCTGTTGGAAAAATCAAAGTTAATTTTGCAAAAGCTGGAGTTGATTTTGCTTCATTTTCTGCACATAAATTCCATGGTCCAAAAGGAGTTGGTGGGCTTTATATTAAAAAAGATATAGAACTAACTCCACTTTTACATGGTGGTGAGCATATGGGTGGCAGAAGAAGTGGAACTTTAAATGTGCCATATATTATAGCAATGGCAGAAGCTTTAAGAATTGCAAATACTATGCTTGACTTTGAAAATTCACACATTAGAAAATTAAGAGACAAACTAGAAGATTTAATTTTAGCAATGCCTGATACAAGCATAGTTGGAGATAGATCAAGAAGAGTTCCAAATACAATTTTAGCAAGCATTAAAGGCGTAGAAGGTGAAGCTATGCTTTGGGATTTAAATAAAAATGGCATAGCAGCAAGCACTGGATCAGCCTGCGCTAGTGAAGCACTTGAGAGCAACCCTATCATGGAAGCAATTGGTGCTGAAAATGATTTAGCTCATACTGCCCTAAGACTTTCTTTATCTAGATTTAACACAGAAGATGAAATTGATTATACAGCAGAGCAGATAAAAAAAGCAACGCAAAGACTTAGAGCAATCTCAAGTACTTATGCGTATAAGCCTGAAAATATTTAAAGGATAAAAAAATGGCAAAAAATAATTTAATTGGTGGATCTATTTGGGATGAGTATTCTCAAAAAGTACAAGATAGAATGAATAACCCTCAACATATGGGCGAATTTACACAAGAAGATGCACAAAAAGCAAATGCAAAACTTATTATTGCAGATTTTGGAGCTGAAAGCTGTGGTGATGCAGTTAGACTTTATTGGCTAGTGGATGAAAAAACAGATAAAATCATTGATGCTAAATTTAAAAGCTTTGGCTGTGGAACAGCAATAGCAAGTAGTGATACTATGGTTGATCTTTGCATAGGTAAAACCGTGGATGAAGCTGTTAAAATTACAAATTTAGATGTTGAATTTGCTATGAGAGATAATCCGCAAACTCCTGCGGTTCCACCTCAAAAAATGCATTGTTCGGTTATGGCTTATGATGTTATCAAACAAGCAGCAGCACATTATAAAGGAGTCAATCCTGAAGACTTTGAAGATCAAATTATAGTTTGTGAATGTGCTAGGGTAAGCCTTGGAACTATCAAAGAGGTAATTAAACTAAATGATTTACATACAGTAGAAGAAATCACACAATTTACAAAAGCAGGAGCTTTTTGTAAATCTTGTGTTAAGCCTGGAGGACATGAAAAAAAAGATTATTACCTTGTAGATATTTTAGCTGAAACTAGAGCCGAAATGGAAAGAGAAAGATTAAAAGATCAAAGTAAAGCAGATATTGCTTTTGATGATATGACCATGGTTAAACAATTAAAAGCAGTAGAGGCTGTTTTAGATAGCGATGTGCGTCCGATGCTACACGGAGATGGTGGGGATTTGGAAGTAATTGATATACAAAAAAGTGAAAGTAAAAATATAGATGTATATATACGCTATCTTGGAGCTTGCAGTGGTTGCTCAAGCGGAAGTGGCGCAACTTTATATGCCATAGAAAATATCTTACAAGAAGAACTTAGTCCAAATATACGCGTTATACCTGTTTAAGCAGTTTTTCTGCTTAAACTTTTAAATTTCAAGCCTTTTTATGTTAAAATAACGCATTAATTAAAAATTTAAAAAGGCTATTTATATGCAAAGACTTCAAACCTTTGTTAAAAGCGAAACTTTTCCGGGTGTTTTGCTAATATTTTTCACTTTACTTGCATTAATTTTACAAAACAGCTCTTTAACAGATCAATACACCAACTTTTTAAATATTCCTTTTGGGTTTCAAGCAGGAAGTTTAGAAATTTTCAAACCTTTGCTTTTATGGATTAATGATGGACTTATTGCGATTTTTTTCTTTGCCATAGGGCTTGAATTAAAGTATGAAGTAACAAGAGGACAGCTAAATAGTATAAAAGCTATGTCTTTACCTGTATTTGCTGCACTTGGTGGTATGATAGTACCTGCATTGATTTTTGCATTTTTTAATTATAAAGATGCTTTTGCTTTGCAAGGTTGGGCTATACCAACAGCAACTGATGTGGCTTTTGCAGTAGGAATTTTAATGCTTTTAGGTAAAAAAGTACCTACTTCATTAAAATTATTCTTGCTTTCTTTGGCTATTTTTGATGATTTGGGTGCGATTATTGTGATTGCTTTATTTTACACAAGCGAGCTTTCAGTATTTGCTATGATCGCTGCTTTGGTATGTATATTAGCACTTTATTTATTAAATCATTTTCATGTTACTAAAAAATCCTTTTATATCATTATAGCTATAGTATTTTGGATAAGCATGCTAAAAAGTGGAGTGCATGCAACTTTAGCGGGTGTGATTACTGCTTTGTTCATACCACTTGAAACAAAAAATGGAAAATCTTTTTTAAAAGAAATCGAACATGATTTAGCGCCTTGGGTAAGTTATTTTATTTTACCTATTTTTGCCTTTGCAAATGCAGGTGTTGATTTAAAAGATATGGATCCAAGCTTTATGTTTTCTTCGGTTAGCTTAGGTATTATTTTAGGATTATTTTTAGGAAAACAAATTGGGGTATTTTTATTTTCATATATTAGTATAAAACTAGGACTAGCAAAACTTCCGCAAAATGTTAATTTCAAACAGCTCTATGGGGTTTGTATACTCACAGGTATAGGTTTTACTATGAGCTTTTTTATAGATGGCTTAGCTTATCAAAATAGTGATATTTTTGCATATTCGGACAAGCTTGCTATTTTAATAGCCTCTTTGTTAAGTGCTGTGATTGGCTATGTTTATTTAAAACTCATTTATAGTTTCAAAAAATGAAATTTAAAAACCTCCAAAGCTTTTTATCTCTTGAAATTTTAGGAGGATTGTTGCTTTTAATAGCAACAATCTTTGCTTTATTACTCAAAAATAGCCCTTATGGACAACACTATATGAATTTTTTAAGTGTAGAAATGGGTATAAAAATAGGAGCTTGGGAGCTTTTTAAACCTTCTTTGTTATGGATTAATGATGGGCTGATTGCAATTTTTTTCTTTGCAATAGGACTTGAATTAAAAAAAGAATTTGTTCAAGGAGAATTTAAAACTCTTAGCAATATTACTTTACCCTTAATAGCTGCTATAGGTGGTATAGTAGTACCTGCTTTGATATTTTGTGCTATTAATTTTAATGATACTTATGTTTTAAAAGGTTGGGCTATACCAACAGCAACTGACACTGCATTTGCTCTAGTTATACTTGCAATGCTAAAACAACGCATACCAAGCTCTTTAAAAATATTTTTAGTTTCTTTGGCGATTTTTGATGATGTAGGAGCTATTTTAATCATTGCTATTTTTTATACAGGTGAGCTTTCAACTTTGGCTTTTTTTGTTGCCTTTTGCTGCATTGTTGGCTTGTTTTTACTTAATCGCTTAGGTAATGAAAGAAAATCATTTTATTATATACTTGGTACTCTGCTTTGGCTTAGTGTATTAAAAAGTGGAGTACATGCGACTTTAGCAGGTATTATTACTGCTTTATTCATTCCTGTATATACAAAAAACAATCATGCTTTATTAGAAGAAATTGAGCATGGTTTAAAATTTTGGATAGCTTTTATAATACTGCCACTTTTTGCTTTTGCAAACGCAGGAGTTGATCTTTCTAAAATAGAATTTCATATGCTTTTTAGTGGTGTAAGCATGGGTATATTTTTGGGACTTTTTGTTGGAAAACAACTAGGTGTATTTGGCTTTGCCTATATGGCGATTAAATTCAAACTTGCAAAACTACCAAAAGATGCAAATTTTAAACAACTCTATGGAGTTTGCATACTCACAGGTATAGGTTTTACCATGAGCTTTTTTATAGATGCTCTTGCTTATGAGGTGAGTGATATATTTAATTTTGTAGATAACTTTGCAATCTTACTAGCCTCATTAGCTTCTGGTGTATTTGGCTATTTTTACCTGCGTTTTATTAAATAATTAAGCTTTTTTTAAATTAAATAAGATATAATTTCATTTCTTAATTTAATGTTTTGGCCCATTCGTCTAGCGGTTAGGACATCGCCCTTTCACGGCGGTAACACGAGTTCGAGTCTCGTATGGGTCACCACTCTTTTAACTCCTAAATAAAAATAGCATAAACGATAGTTTCAATATTTAAGCTTAATATAAATTTAATATATCAAATAAATATTCTAAAATAAAATATAAATAAATATTGCTTACTAGCAAAGCTCGCAGGGATTTTATAAAAACATTATAAATAACAAAACTTGCATTTTAAAATCTAAAAAATAAAATTAGCTTTCTTTATTTTCTCCATCCTTAAAAGAAAATATAGGCAAACTTAAACCATAATGTATCGCTAAAAGTCTTGCTATAGTTCCTACAATCAATGAAGCAAGAATTACCCATAATTCATCTATGCCTAAAATATGCAATATATAATACAAAGCTCCTGTTAATATGGCCACACCTGCATAAATTTCTTTTTGAAATACAAGTGGTATCCTAGCACATAATATATCTCTTAATATCCCACCAAATACACCTGTAATCACAGCTGAACTCACAGCCACTATAAAACCATACCCCATTTCTATTGCAATTTGTGCACCTAAAACACTAAAAACAACCAAACCTATAGCATCTAAAATTAAAAAAAGTTTTTCAAGTCTTATAACATATTTAGCAATTTTTGTTGTAATCATAGCCGCAACACAAATCAAAATGACATATTCAGGAGTTTTAATCCAAGTTAATGGATGATGATCAAGTAAAATATCTCTAATAGAACCTCCACCAATAGCTGTTACCAAAGCTATAAATATCACTCCAAAAAGATCCATTTTGTGCCGTCCTGCAGCAATAGCCCCCGTCATTGCATCAACAGTAATTCCGATAATATAAAGTATAGTTAAAAGCATAATGAGTTAAAACCCTTGTTAAACAAGGGTTAATTTTTACTCACGATATTAATGATATTTTGAGCTACTTTTTTAGCAATAGGCTCAACAAATTCAGCAGGAGAAGTAAATCCTACGCAAGAGCAGTTAATCTCACCTAAAACATATTTATCTTTACCATTTTCATCTGTATCTAAGATAAAATCGGCAGTCCAAATTAAAGGAATATCGTAATTTCCAAGCTTTGAACGAATTTCTGGTAAGGTTGCTAAAAACCAATCTATCAATTCTTGCCAATCTTTTGGCTCATCATATCTATATTTTGCACCTGAAAAGAGTGTAGCAGAGAATGCATCAGCACCTTCTGCAGGCTTTTTATGCACTACATAAATTGGAGTATGATAAAGCATTAAAATTCTAATTTCACCTTCTTTAATACGCGGTAAAAAAGTCATATCTACAAGCATACCATTATCACCCACAATGTATTGCTCACAAAAATCCATAAATTCACCAAGCTCTCTTTCTTCTGTATGATTGTCTTTTGCTTCTGTGCATTTGATTTTTGCATTTAATGGCACACTTGTAGTCCCTGCTGGCAGCTCATCTATTAATCTCACACGCCAAATTCCCTCACCTGTTGAACCACGATTTTGCTTCAAAACCCTCTCGCCTTTTGCTAAGGTTTTTACAAAACTTTCTTTAAAAGTTTTAATATCATAATACGCATAAGTATCTTCAGGCACTAAAGCTGTTTTATTAAGCTTAGTAAGTGCATCTTTAGCGCCATATCCTATCATCGCATCAGGATGAGGCATACCTATAACACCATTTGCACAAAGTTTTCTTAACATATCAAAGTATTCATTTTCTTCTTTTAAATTTCCTGGGTTAATTCTAGAAACATAAGCATCAGCATTGTTTTTTACATATTCATAAATTTCGTCTTTTTTTTCAACTTCAAAAAAGATAACCTCAGCGTTCCAACCTTGCTCTTTTAAAGCATTTACCATAGGCATGGTGTCTTTTCTATGGCCATCTTCACCTTTATCGCTACCACCTCTAACTTCAAAAAATACGATATTTTTTTTCATATTGCTCCCTTTTTAAAGATATTTTATCATCATATCAAAATAAGTATTAAATTTTTATTTATTTTTTCCATAAATACATTGTAAATTTTGCAAATTTGAACTTGCATTTAAAAGTAAAGCATCGGCCATGCATATAGCTATCATAGCATTTACTACAACACTGCCTCTTATACCCACACAAGGATCGTGTCTACCTTTTAACTCATATATGATATTTTCTCCTTGAATATTTTGTGTTTGTTGGGTTAAAAATATAGAAGGAGTTGGTTTAAAATATGTTTTTATATCGATAAAATTTCCATTAGAAATTCCACCCAATATACCTCCGCTATGATTGCTTAAAAACACCCCATCTTTTAGCTCATCATTATTTTGACTTCCATACATATAGCTACTTTGAATACCGCTTCCTATTTCTATAGCTTTAACCGCATTGACTCCCATAATTGCATGAGCAAGTTTAGAATCAAGCTTATCATACAAAGGCTCACCTAAGCCTTTAATAGGGTTTTTCACTCTAGTAAAAACTCTTGCACCTACGCTATTTTTAGCATTTTTAGCCTTTAAAATTTCATCTTTAAAACTTTGCTCTAAATTTTTATCTAAAGCATAAATTTCACTATTTTTAGCATAATTAAAATCGAACTCATCATTACTAAGTTTGCTATCAATACTTCCTACCCCAAAAACTCCACTCATTATTTCTATATCAAACTCTTTTAAAAGCATACAAGCTAACGCCCCTGCTGCCACTCTTGCTACACTTTCTCTAGCGCTAGCTCTTCCACCACCTCTATAATCTCTAATGCCGTATTTGTGATAATAAGTAAAATCAGCATGTGCAGGACGAAACACATCTTTTTCATAATCTTTTGAGCGTGTATTTTCATTATACACCAATACACTTATAGGAGTTCCTGTTGTATAACCCTCAAAAACCCCGCTTAAAACTTGAGCTTTATCTTCTTCTTTTCTAGGAGTGCTAAATTTATTTCGACCTGGTTTTCTTTTATCTAGCATTTCTTGCAAAAAATCAAAGTCAAACTTCACCCCTGCTGGCATACCATCTATCACACAACCTATAGCTTGACCATGAGATTCGCCAAAGCTTGTAAATTTAAATCTTTTTCCAAAGCTATTCATAGTTTTCCTAATTTTTCAAGTGCTATTTTGGCACATTGTTGTTGGGCTTCTTTTTTACTACCTGCTATAGATCTTGCTACTTCTATACCTTGAATTTTTACTGCAATTTCAAATTGCTTTTTATGATCAGGTCCAAAAGCTTTCATCACTACATACTCAGGTGTGCCTGCCATATTTGCTTGTGTAATTTCTTGAAGTCTTGTTTTATAGTCTTTAAATAAACTTTGTGTATCAATATGTGGATAAACTTCATTGAGTAAATTTAATGCTATGTTTTTAGTTTTTTCAAAACCTATTTCTAAATACAAAGCTCCCATTAAAGCTTCAAAGGCATCAGAAAGTATAGAAGGTTTATTGCGTCCATCATTATTTTCTTCTGCAATAGACATAAAAATACATGTTCCAAGATCAAGTTTTTGTGCTAAGGTTGCAAAAGATTTTTCATTTACCAAAGCTGCCCTAAGCTTAGAAAGGTTTCCTTCTGAGTCTTTTTGGAATTTAAAAAACAAAAACTCCCCTACTACTAAATCCATTACAGCATCACCCAAAAACTCTAATCTTTCATTATTATAAGGCTTTTTATAGCTTTTATGTGTCAAAGCTTCGATGAGCAATTGCTCATTTTTAAAATGATAACTTAATCTTTCTTGGAGTTTTTTAAGCATTTATCAACCTTTCTTCTTGGAGTTTCAAAGCTGCATTTCTTGCTAGTTCATCACAACGCTCATTTAATTCATGGCCATTATGTGCTTTGATCCAAAAAGCAGTTATTTTATGATCTTTAGCAACATTTAAATACTCTTTCCAAAGATCAATATTTTTTTTACCTTTAAAATCTTTTTTTATCCAACCTTCAAGCCATTCATTAATACTTTGCACCATTAAATTTGAATCTGTGTATAATTTTACCTCGCATGGCTCTTTTAAAGCTTTCAAAGCTTGTATAATGGCCATTAACTCCATACGATTATTTGTTGTATTCTCACATGCCCCGCTTTGTTCTTTTTGATGATTTTTATAAGTTAAAACATAAGCCCACCCTCCAAAACCAGGGTTATTTAAACACGAGCCGTCTGTATAAATTTCAATATTTTTCAAGCTTTTACCTCATAATAAATCTCACATTTTCCAAATTCATAACAAAATGGACAATGATAAAAAAACAAAGGACTTTGATTTTTGCAATTATTACACACATAAGTAAAGCTAAGATTAGCACTTAGCTTATTATCATTTAAAATTTTTAAAATTTTTAGTTTATGATTTTTAATAGAAATAGCTTTGGTACTTAAATTTTTTGCATAAAAAAACTCATGGTATTTTTCATCTTCAAGATTAAGTGGGCTTTTACATTCATTAAGTAAATCAATAACATTTTCAAATTTAGGCATTTGAGTAAGTTTATCTTTATAGTGTAAAAAACAAAATCTTAAAACATACTCATTATCTTTGCTAAAAATTAAAATTTCTTTAATCTTTTGCTTTTGCTCTTTAGAACTTGCTTGAATTTTTAAAGCCTTTATCAAAGCTTTTTCTGCATATATATTTTCTCCAAGCTCAAATAAACATTCTAAAACATCTAAAACCTTATCATAATCTTTAAGTTTTAAATACACAATTTTTAAAAGTTTTAAGCTTTCTTTATTGCGTGCTTTGATTTTTAAAGCATTTAACAAAGCTTCTACACTACGCTCTAAAAATCCTGCTTTTAGATAAACTTGTGCTAATGAAAAAAAGATAAATTCTTTTTGGTTAGCCTCATTTGTCTTTTGCAAAGCTATGAGATAAATTCCCACAGCTTTTTCAAATTCACCACTTTTGGTAAAAATTTGAGCTAGGAAATTTAAATTTTCTATACTTAAATTGGCATTTTTTAAAATCTGCTGATGGGTAGAATTGATTTCAAATTTTTTTACAAAACGATCAAGCTTGCTTTTTTGATCTTTGCTTGCAAAAAACCGCCATATATAATGTGAGCTAGCAACGATAAAAATCAAAGCCGTCAAAACAATAAGACCGAATAAAGGATCGCGGTATTCTACAAAGAAAAAATCCATAATCTTGCAACTTAACTTTCAAATTTATAACAATTATAGCTAAATGCTTATATAATTTTCTTTAAGGTTTAAATATGATAGAACAAGCAAGTATAGAACAACTTTTACAAAAAACAGATATTGTTGATATTATAGCTCATTATGTTGAAGTAAAAAAACAAGGTTCAGGCTATGTATGCGTTTGTCCTTTCCATGATGATAAAAATCCTAGCATGCATATTAATTCTATTAAAGGATTTTATCATTGTTTTGCATGTAAAGCTGGGGGCAATGTTTTTAAATTTGTAATGGATTATGAGAAATTAAACTTTGTTGAAGCGGTAGAAAAGGTTGCTTCGTGGAGTAATTTTTCACTTACTTACACCTCACAAAAACAGGACAATAAAAAATCTATCACTCACATCTTACCTACTCTTAATGCTTTTTATAAGCAAAACTTAGCTAAAAACAAAGAAGCTTTAACTTATCTTTATAAAAGAGGTTTAAATGATGAGGATATTAGAACCTTTGAGCTAGGCTTTGCACCAAGTTCTAATGAAACACTAAGACTTTTACAAAATGAGCAAATCACTCAAGAGGAAGCCTTAGAGGTTGGCGCAATAAAACAAAATGAAAATGGTGCTTATGCAAGTTTTATCAACCGCATTACTTTTAGTATTTATGATCATAAAAATTTACTCATAGGCTTTGGTGGTAGAACTTTAGATGAAGCAAATATGGCAAAATATGTTAATTCACCTCAAAGCAAACTTTTTGATAAATCACGCGTTTTTTATGCACTCAATTTAGCAAAAGATACCATTTACAAACAAAAAGAAATGATAATTTGTGAAGGCTATATGGACGCCATAGCCTTTCATAAGGCAGGATTTAAAAATGCTGTAGCAGTTTTAGGAACAGCTTTAGGTGAAAATCACATACCCTTGATAAAAAGATTAGAGGCAAGAGTGATTTTGTGCTTTGATAATGATAATGCAGGACTTAATGCTGCCGTGCGTTCAGCACATTTACTAAGTTTAGCAAAAATTGATGGAAAAGTAGTTTTAATAGAAGGTGGGAAAGATCCGGCTGAACTAGTGGCTACTCATCAAGAAAAATTGCTTTTTAATATTTTAGAAAAAGGTATAGAACTTGGAGAATTTTATATAAGAAATTTGATCACAAATTTTGATTTAAGCTCAGCACTTAGTAAGCAAAAGGCTTTAGAAGAGGTGCAAAAATATACTTTTAACCTTGAACCTTTAATAGCAAATTCCTACACTACCTTAGTAGCAAATCTTTTGGGTGTAAATATTAATGATATAAAACTTTCTAAAAATACTAGAAAAAATATAAATTTTTTTACTCCTACAAAACAAAATAAAATCAACAACATAAGCGAGTTGGAGCTTTTGAAATTTTTATATGAAAATCAAAAAGCCATAGGACTTTTTAAGCTTTTAAGCACAAAAGAATATTTCTTACATCAAGATATTGCTAAGGCTATTTTAGAACAAAAAGACTTTAATGATCCTAGCATAAGAGAACTTTATGAGATCGAAAATATTAAAATTTTAAGTAATTTAGAAGAATTTTTATATGCTATTTGCAAAATTAATTTTGCTCATTTTAACAAATTAAAAAACTTAAATTTAAAACAAGCCTTTAAAAAGCAAATTTATAATTTGCTCAATCAAAATTTAGAAAAAATCAAAAAAAACTATCAAAATGATGAAAATTTTTTTAATCATTTAATGGAAGTTTTAAAAAATGTCCAATTTTTAGATGATGAGGGAAGTTTAGAATTATTTTTAAGTAGATTACAAAAAAATATAAAAGATAAAAAAGCAATTCATTATAACTTTGAAGAAGAAGTTTTTTAAATAAAAACTTACATAAAAATTAAAAAATATTCACTACAATATGCCAAAAATTTCGAAAGGAAAAAATGAAAGCATTAGCACTTTTTAGTGGTGGCCTTGATTCTATGCTTGCTATAAAGCTTATAAGCTCTCAAGGCATAGAGGTAAAAGCTTTAAATATCAATATAGGCTTTGGTGGCACAAGCGATAAAAGCGAACTCATGGCAAAACGCGCTGCTATGGCAGGGGCTAGTTTTGAAATGATAGATGTAAGAAATGCTTATTTGCAAGAAGTTTTATTTAATCCTCAATATGGTTATGGAAAACATTTTAACCCTTGTATAGATTGTCATGCTTTTATGTTTAAAACCGCTCTTTCTATGTTAAAAGATGAAAATGCAAGTTTTATCATCACAGGAGAAGTAGTTGGTCAACGCCCTATGAGTCAAAGAAATGATGCTATGGCTAAGGTAAAAAAATTAGCACTTGATGAAGAAGATTTAATCTTGCGTCCAATGTGCGCTAAAAATTTACCTTTAACTAAACCTGAGCGTGAGGGTTGGGTTGATAGAGAAAAGTTAGAAAACATAAGCGGAAGAAGCAGAAAAAGACAACTTGAACTAGCTGCCAAATTTGGTTTTGAAGATTTTGAAAGTCCAGGTGGTGGATGTTTGCTCACACTTGAGAGTTTTTCAAATAAAATCAAAGATTTTATTAAATTTGATAAAAATATGCAAGTTAATGATGCACAACTTTTAAAATATGGACGCCACTTAAGACTTCCAAATGGCTCTAAAATGATAGTAGGTAGAAATGAGCTAGAAAATCAATTTTTAAAAGAATTAAAAACTCAAAAATATGAAGAATTAAAACTCTTTGATTTAATCGGTGCTTATTCTTTGGTAGATGAAAATATCAATCCGCAAGATCTTGAACTTGCTCTAAGCATAGCACTAACTTATGCTAAAACTCAAAATAATACAAAATACAAAATAGGTTTTAAAGATAAAATTTTCCAAAGTATGGCTTTTGAAGATAAAAATAAAATTCAAGAGTATTTTATAAATTAAACTACCCTTAAAAAGGGTAGTTTTTTAGAATTTCTTTCTTCTAACTTCTGCTACAATATCAGCCGACATAGAATCAACTTCATTTGCTACAGAATTAGTTGCATGTGCAATTTGTGAGTTTTCTTTAGTTAAACCATCTATTACTGAAACAGATTGATTAATTTGTGAAATTCCTAAAGCTTGTTCTTTAATACTCTCACCCATTTCATTAATAGATTGAACTAAGATATTAGTATTAGCTTCAATCTCACCTAAAGACTTTTGAGTTCTTTCTGCTAAGTTTCTAACTTCATCAGCAACAACAGCAAAGCCACGACCATGTTCTCCTGCACGAGCTGCTTCAATAGCTGCATTTAATGCAAGTAGGTTAATTTGATCAGCAATATCTCTAATAACATCAGTTACATCTTTAATATCGCTACTTTGTTTAATAACCTCTTCAGTTCTTGCTGCTACTGCGTTCATAGAAGCACTCATTTCTTCAACAGCAGCTGCGCTTTCTTGTAAAGAATCAGCTTGTTTTTGTGCGCCATCATTAAGCTTTAAAACACTCTCTTTTAAAGCATCAGCTTTAGTTTGAAGCATTTCCCCTTGTTTTAATGAAGCTTGAAGCATTTTTCTTATTTCTTCTCCGACTGCATTAAGCGATTTTTCTATCTCACCATCAGCATACTCAAGCTTATCTGAAAAATCAAGATTTTTAAAACTTTTAAAAACTCTTTCTATTTCATTTAAATCTTTACCAATTTTCATTTGCATATCATCAAGCATTTTATTTAATACTTCTTTTAATTCCACAAGTTTTGGATTAACAGGATTTGCTTTTATTCTTTGAGTAAAATGTCCTTTTTCTATATCACAAGATACTTCTAAGATATTTTGCACAGTTATGTCATCTTTTTCTAAACAAGTATGTATATATTGAACATTATCATTAATCATTAATGCCATTTTTCCAAGTTCATCATTATATCTAGGAATTAAAACCTCAACGGTTGGAAGCTCATGATTTAAGTATCTAAAAAATTTCATTAAATGATCTTGAAGTCTTTGCACTCTTATAGAAACTATTCTTTTTACTGAAGTACCAATCACAACTACTATAACAATTATCGCTATAATAGAATTAATCAAAATAATATTTCTTAAATCCACAATAGAAGCATATACAGATTCATTTGGGACAATAGCCAACATAGCCCAATAAATTCCTGTATTTGGCCATATTTCAAATACTCTTATAGCACCATGATATTCACTACCATCATCTGCTTTATAATCAATAGCTCCTGCATGGATAGTTTTTTGTGCTTCTATTATATGAGCTGTATTTTTATTAACCTCTGTAATCTTTTTTGTAACAAATTCAGCATTTGGATGCGTAGCTATAACACCATTACTTGCTATTAAAATCCTTCTTGCTCCTTGATAAATAGATCTTGAAGAATCATTTAAAAAATCAGCCGTAGGTTTAAGATCAAAAAGCATACCAACAACACCTATAGCCTTTCCTTTTTTATCTGCAATAGGTGCGGCTACATGAACACCTAGAAATTTATTTCCATGTATGTTATACCATCTTGGTTCTCCAAAATATAACTTACCCCCCCCCATCAAATTTTTTATAGCATTAGTTTTAGCAATCTCTTCACTTGCTGCTAAAGTTTGCATACCGCCAGCATTGTTAATATCTACATCTCTCATTAACACCATAAATTCATTATTATTTGAAAAATATTTTACATCAACACCCAAATTTTTATATGCAGTTCCGTCTTTTAAATAATAATAACCATAAGCTATATCTCCATTTGCATCAATGGCTTCTCCGAGGATATTTTCTATCCTTTTTGGGTTTATAGCACCTTCTGAAATAAGATTGTTTAAAGTTCTTTGTGTACCAATAGTACTGACGAATAAAGACCTAATACTCGCTTCAGCTTGATTTCCATAACGATGCACAGAAGCTGTGAGTGTATTTTCTATTTGTGTATTTAAAATAGCTGTGGATCTGTTTATAATCAAAAAAGATAAAATACTTAAGATTAAAACAACCGTTATAATAGCTATTGCAACTATTTTAGCACCAAGACTCCAATTACGCATTTTTTCTCCTTTAGTTAATAAATTATAAATTTTTATAATTATAAAAACTTTTCATTAAATAAAAATTAAAATTTATTAAAATATTAAATATTTTATAAACAATAAAAATTATCAAGTTAAAGCTAAAGAATTGAGTAGTTTTTACAAAGAAAAGAAGTTGAAGATTTATTTAAATGGATGAATGAAAATACCAAATCACCTCGTTGGCTGAGCGTAAATGGAATAGATTATGATGAAGCTTATGTTAAAATTTTTCACACAAGCAAAAGCATAGATGAGTTTAAAGAAAAATACCTTGAGCTTCAAAATACATACTTTATTGATTTTAGTAAAAAGATTAATGAACCTCAGGAAACTTTAGAAAAAGACAAAGAAAAATCTTTCAAACCTATACAAGGTGAAAGTAAAAATAAAGAAACCTACAAAGATGATAATGCAAAAAATGAACTTATAAAAAACTTTTAAAAAATAAATTTAGCACAAGAGAAGAATTAGAAATTCTTTTTGGTATGAAATTTAATGACGATGTGGGAGAATTTAATCAATTTCTTTCTCAAAATATCACTCCAAAAATTATAGATATTAAAGTTTAAAAATATTTTTATAATATTAAAATATATTAAATTTTATAAAATCATTAGAACCATTTTCACTAATAACATTAATAACATATTTACCTTTTTTTAAATCTAAAGATAAACTTTCTTCTTTTCCTTCAAAAATCAATTCTTGATTTAAATACCAAAAAAGTTTTTCTTTTTTAGGGTTTATAAGTTTAATTAACAATTTTTGCTTACTTTTTAAATCTTTTGGCAAAATGATATTAAGATTATTTAGTGGATATATGATTTTTAAATTTTGATTAGAGCTTTGTAAATTTTGCTTTTCTTTTGCAAAAAATGCTTGTGCATTGGAAGGTAAATTTAATATAATCTTTTTCTTTGCATGGATGAAATTTTCATCTAAAGAATCAACTTCTTTATTTTTATACATAAAAACTTCTTTTAAAAATGGTGAAGTTCTTAAGACATTTGCACTTTGCGGGTAAAGCACTTCTTTAAAGTCAAATTTATAATCATATCTATATCCTGTTTGATTTTCAATTTTGATAGAAACTAAATCATTAGGCTTTTCAAATTCTAAATTAACTCTCTCAAGTAAGGCTAAAAGTTCAAAAAACAATTCCCCTGCTATGCTTACACCATATAAATTTGCATTTGCCTCGCCATTAAAATTTCCAACCCACACTCCTAAAGTGTATTTTGGAGAAGTTCCTATAGCCCAGGCATCTTTTCTACCATAACTTGTGCCTGTTTTCCAAGAAATAATAGTATTAAAATCATATTGTCTTAAACCCGCCCTATCTAAATCCTTTAAGGTTTGTAAGGTTAAAAAGCTTGCTCCATCACTAATAAGCTTTTTATTTTCTTTAGTAAATGCATTTTCTTCATATAAAAGCTCTTTAAAATTTCCATAATTTCCAAGTCCTAGATAGATTTTTACCATATCTTCTAAACTAAATTCTTTTGTGCCCAAAATCAAAGAAAGTCCGTATTTTTTAAAATTTTCATCTTCAAAATCTAAAATATCTTTGAGCTTATAAAAAAACTTCTCATACCCATATTCTGCAAGTAAGCTTACAAAAGGAACATTAAGTGATTTTTGCAAAGATTCTTTTGCACTAATAAAACCATGGTATTTTTTATTTGCATTTTGTGGAGCAAAGTTAGAAAAAAATGTAGGCACATCAAGCATTAAAGATTCAGGCACTATAAGTCCCTCATCTATAGCAAAAGCAAAAAGCAAAGGTTTTAAGGTTGAACCCACACTACGCTTTGCTATCACCCCATCAACTTGACCAAAACTTGCAAAATCATAAAAATCATTAGAGCCTACATAAGCTAAAACTTTATTTGTTTTGGTATCTGCTAACAATATAGCTAGATTTTTTATGCCTTTTTGTTGTAGTTTATAAGAATATTCTTTAGCTTTTTCTTCAAATTTGATTTGAATTTTTTTATCTATACTAGAAACGATTTTTTCTTTATCCGCTAAAAGCCTACGCGCTAAATGTGGAGCCAAGTTTTTCCTTGTTTTAAAGCTAGGAAGTTTTTCAGCCTTTGCAAGAGTTAAAATATCTTTAGAAAAATATCCCTTTTCAAAAAGCCTATCAAGCAAAGCATTGCGTTTTTTTAAAAGTCTATCTTTGTTTTTTTCAAGATTAATTAAACCTGGATTATTAGGAAGCACAGCAAGCAAGGCTGCTTCACTCCAAGTAAGATCTTTTAAATCTTTTTCAAAATAAAATAAACCCGCACTTGCAACACCTACTAAATTTCCTCCATAAGGAGCATTATTTAAATAAAGTCTTAAAATTTCTTCCTTATCATAAACGCTTTCTAAAGCAAAAGCTTTGATGATTTCATTAAATTTATTAAAATATGTGCGTTTGTTTTGCTCTAGAAGTTTGATTGTTTGCATAGAAATTGTACTTGCACCACTTCTTTTACTTGAAAAAAGATTATTTTTAAAAGCTCTTATAATCGCTAAAAAATCTACTCCATAATGAGAATAAAAATTTTTGTCTTCATATAAAAGAACTGCGCTTTTTAATTTTTGCGGTATAAACCCACTCTCTAAATGCCATTGTTCGTTAGAATCTAAAAATACACTAAGAATTTCTTTATTTTTATCAAACAAAACCTTACTATAAGTGCATTTAAATAAATCCTTACTATCAAAGCTAAAATAAATTAAGCCTATGTAAAGACATAGACTTAAAAAGCATACTGCAAGGCTTATTTTGATTTTCACTGCACTACTTTGACTCTTTTACTCTCACTTAAAGCTCTATAAGCATTATCATACATTGCTTCAGCATAAGCTCCACTCAAAGTATAAACACCTGGAGTAACAGCACTTAATTTCACAAAAAATTCTCTTGACTCATCAGAGTATAAAGGAAAGAAATACATGATTTTATCATCTCTTATATCTACAAAATCATAATAAGAATTTTTCACAAAATCAGGAGTTTCATCATCTAAAAGATCATGTACTATCTCCCATCCACTTGGTAAAATTTGAGTTAAAGCTATATTAGAAGTGCCCGGATAATTTTTATTTGATATTTTTAATTTCATATAAAAAATTTGAGAGCTTTTTATAGCACTTTCATCTATTTCATTTCCATTTTCATCATAAAAACTTCTTTCTATATACATACGCTGCGCAAAAGGTTCGACAATGCCTTTTTTAATTCCCTCTACTCCAAAATGCACATAAGTATCTTCTTTAGCTTCTATCAAAGCGCTGCCTTGATTAAACTCAAATTTAGAAAAACTTGCATTGAGCTTTTTACTCTCACCATTAATTTTTACACTTGCATTGATAGTTTTAGGATTTTCATCACTAAAGCTATTTGCCAAAGCATATAAAGCATAGCCTGTGCTTTGAGTGCTAAGCCAAGCTTGGCTTTCTAAAGTTTTTTTAATATCATCTAATAATTCATCATTATTTTTACCATAAATTATTTTATACGCATTTGCAATAATAGCTTCATCTCTTAGAAAAGATCCATAAGTATGAGTATAATTAGCTTTTTCATCAGGCTTTGTGCTTAAATTTTTAGCTATATTTAAAGCTACCTCATCAAAACCTGCTAATTTATAAGCTGCACTAAGTTGCCAAAGACTTACATTGTTTAAGCTTTGCAAATAAGTACTATCTTCATAAATAGCATTCATTATGCTTAAATTTGGTTCTTTGGCTAAAGCTAAAAGATATAAAGAATTTATTCTAATTTCTTTATTTGTTTGAGCTTTTAAAACATAGTGTTTTTGATAATCAAGCCATGCTTTAAACATTCCCTCGCTCACATAATAGCCTCTTTCTTTGGCTAAAATCATAAACATACCCGCATAATTACTTCCCCATGCATCAGAATCTTTAAGTCCTTGCCAATAAGCAAAGCCACCATTGGCAGTTTGAAAATTTGCGTATTTACTTAACAATGCATTGATATTGTTAATATTTTTTTGTTCATTTGCCCCTTGATCAAGTTTTTGCAAAAAGAATTGCGGTAAAACTGCTGAAGTACTTTGCTCTATACATCCATAAGGATAATTTTGCAAGTATTTTAATCTATGATTTATATTTAAAATAGGCTTAGAACTCACACTTAAAAACGCCACTGGGTTGATATAATCTTGTGTGATTTTAAACTCCATAGAAGTATTTGCAGGAATTTTAAAAGATTTTCCCTCATAAGTAATCGTATTTAGTGCTTTTATGTCAATTTGAGTATTTTGAGTATAGGTGTAATCTTTTGCATTTAAACTTAACTCTATTTCTTCCACCCCAAGCTTGCTTGAATTTACTCTTGTGTTAATATAAATATCTTTTGTTTTTTCATTACCAAAATCAATTAAAATTTCATCTTTTTCAAAATTTATGAGTGAATTTTTTGTTTTTAGTTTAAGTTTTGCATTTTTTACATCATCATCTACTTTAAATACCTGCACCAAAAGCTTAAACTCATCATCAAGTCTTAAAACCCTTGGCAAAGTTTCAAGCATTACAGCAGGTGCGCTAACTTGGATATCTTTAGAAGCACTGCCAAAACCTGCTAAGTTGTTCGCCACTACCATAACTCTAACCGAACCTAGATACGAAGGCATATTAAATTTTAATTTTGCATAACCATTTTCATCACTTTGTACTGGCTCTTGAAACAACACAACAGGTTTAAATCGTCTTGCTTTTTCATCGTTTTTACTTTTATTTGCCCTACTTTCTAAGAAAACATCACCGCCTGTAGTTAATACCTTGGAAGCATTAGAAATATTTTTAGCAATGATTTTATCATAGGTATCATATATGCTCATGTTAAAGCGAATTTTTTGATAAAAATATCCCCAAATATCTGGAGTTTTAAAAGCATTCACATCAAGCAAACCCTCATCTACAATAGCTATGGTATAAGTATAACTTTGCTTGTTTTTACTTTGAATTTCTACTTCAAAATCTTGTTTTGGCATGATTTTATCCGGTACTTTTAAATCAAGCTCGATTTTACTTTGTTCATCTACTACATTCAAAGGCACTACACCAAAAAGTCTTAAGGCTCTATCGTTAGTGTATTGATTATAATCTTGAAGCAAAATCACACTCACATACACATTTGGCTTATATTCTTTAAGAATAGGAATTTCAACCTTTGTAATATCTTCATGCGTATCTATCACAAAGCGTTTTAAAACCTTTACATTATCATTTAAAGCAACGATGGCTTTTGCACCCTTAACACTTTCAAATTCAATAAAAGCTGTTTCGTTTGGTTTGTATTCTTTTTTATCGCTTTTTATTTTTAAAGAACTCACTATATCAGCATTACTTGGCGCACCAAAACTACTAATATAAAAAAACTCTCCTGTGCTTGTTTTACTTTGTGTATCTTCAAGCTCTATAAACATTTCACCATGGTAT
Source organism: Campylobacter sp. IFREMER_LSEM_CL292 (assembly GCF_025771615.1). Taxonomy (NCBI): domain Bacteria; kingdom Pseudomonadati; phylum Campylobacterota; class Epsilonproteobacteria; order Campylobacterales; family Campylobacteraceae; genus Campylobacter; species Campylobacter sp. IFREMER_LSEM_CL292. The sequence goes on along the minus strand of NZ_JAKMQP010000009.1, from coordinate 33,835 downwards.
TCTTTGGGATCAAATTCTATTTTAACCGGTTTATCCTTACTTAAAATAGTTCCTTGGGTAATGATTTGTGTGTTTTTATCTTTTTTGAGTGATTTTAAAAAATCATCATAATTATCATAATCCCACCACCAAGAATAATCATTTGCATAAATAGTATATTTAATCTCCCTATTTGCTATCAAATTCTCATCTAAATCACTCACAATAGCTTCAAAATTAATTGTAGAACCCGAGCTTAAATAGTGATTTTTCAAACGCTTAATACCCACAAAATACTCATGTAATATCACTTGTGAATTCACAAGCGCTTCAACTGATCTTGAACCTTTTTCAAAAACCCTAGCCCTTATGTTAGCTTCAAGATTATATGGAGTATTTTTAAAAAAATCTTTTAAAGCAAATTCTTGCTTTACAAAGCCACTTTCATCTAAAATGCCTTTTAAATTATCTTGATATTTTTGCACTAAAACACTAGGATTTGAAAAAATATATTCTGGATATTTTGAATTTTTATATTCTTTTTTACTTACAAATAAATCAGCTTGATATTGTAAATTACTTGCTGGTGTTCCAAAAAGATATTTTGAGCTAATATTAAAATCTAATTTTTCATTTTCTTTTATACTTTTTGGAGCTTGTATAGATACTTTTATACGATTTGGCACTATATTTTGCACTAAAATTTCTTTATCAAAAATAGCATTTGCAAATTCTACTCTAGCTAAATACACTCCACTTAAAGCTTGTTGATCAAGTGAAATCTTTTTATAAAAAGTTCCATTACTCAAAGGATCAAGTTTAATTTTATCTAAAAACTTTTTATTGCGTGGATCAAAAAAACTCAAAAATATAGGGTGATTAACAGCTCCTTTATCATTTCTTGCAACCATAGTTAAATGTATATCATCACCTGGTCTATAAACCCCTCTTTCTGTGTAAATAAACACTTTGTTTTGAGAATTTTGCTCTAAACCATCTACATCAAAACCATCATATAATAAAGGCGAACTTAAGCGTAAAATAGAAGCTTGCTTATCTTTTGAAGCAATGATAAATAAAGCTCTTGACTCATCAATATCATCAAAAACAGCCAAACCATTATCATCGCTTGTCTTAGAAGCTAAAATTTGATTGCTTTTACTAATTATATCAACCCTAACCCCACCTAAAGCCTTTTGCGTGGTAAAATCTCTTACATCGACAAAAAGTTTTTTATTTAAATTTTGAGCAATTAAAGCTATATCTGAAAAAATCAAATTTTTACTAATCTTTGCTTTTTGATCGAAAAATCTTTGTTTTTTCCAACTCTCCATACCCTCATCAAAAACATAATCAATATCTTCTTCTTTAAAATAAAGCTTAACTATAAACACACCACTTAAATCTTTTAAACCATCTAAAGCTATCTCATTTTCTTGCCATTGATTTTTAACATTTTTAATATCAAAGTCTTTTTTTAATACTACTTCACTAGTATAATCACTCTCTGAAAAAATATCGCTATCATAATCACTTAAATTTTTAGCACCTTGAAGATTTTTATATCTTAAATATTCACTTAAATTATTTGAAAATACCTGATGAACTTCTAAATGGATCTTTTTAATATTTAAACTTTTAAAAGCTATTTTTTTACTCGCTTTGCTAGATAAAAATACCCCTTGATTTGTAAAACTTATAGCAGGCTCATAGTCTTTTAAGCTCACTTGAGTTTTATAGCTTTCTTTTGTACTAATTCCATCAGCGCTTTTAATCCCTTGAGCAAGTTGAATTTCATAAGTTTTATTTGGAGTAAAATTTCCTGTGAGCTTGATTTTATTCCCAAATACCAATGCTTTAAAATCTACTTTGGGTGTAATAAAAATCAACTCTTTTAAATTTTGATCTTGCGAAATACTTTGAGAAAAAAGTAATTCTATGTTTTTATTGATTATATTTGCATTTTGAAATACAAATTCGTTCTTTGCAAGTAAAATATATTCTAAATCTATATTTTTCTCTAAACCTAAAATTTCTTTATCAAAAACTACTTTTATATTAGTGTTTGTATTTTTAATTTTTAATGGCTTAGAATACACACTTGCTATATCATCTTGGATGATAATTTTATCTATTTGAATTTCTTTTTCTTGTGCATTAATTTTTACAGCTTTTAACAACTCATCTTTATCAAAAGCATAAAAACTTTGAACATTTAAAATCAACACACTCTCATCATTTGATATATTTTGAAAATATCCTTTGACATCTAGTTTTTCAAAAGGAGTTTTTACTTTTAATTGTATTTTTTCATCAGCTACAATATCATTTAAGTCTATAAAAATATCATAATTTTGATTTGCTTTTAAAGAAGTGTATATGTTTAATCTTGTGGAAGTTTCAAGTTCATACTTTGCTTTTATTTTTTGATTATTAATAACAATTTCTCTTTCTTTTACAACACCTATGTTTTCTGTAATGATATTGGTATTAAATTCTATAAAAATACTATGCGTATTTTCATTAAAACCATAAGATCTTATAATAGAATTCTTATCTTCATTTTTAGAACATGCAAACAACAAGCTTGCAAGCAAAAAAATAAAAAAATAATGTAAAAATCCTTTCATGGGTATCCTCTTTTTGGTAAATTTTTCAAATTATATCTAAATTCACTCTTGCTTCACTCAAAAAATTATATAATTCTTACATAAAAATAAAGGAGAAAAAATGAAAAAGAAAATCGCTGCATTATTAACAACTTTAAGTCTTTCAAGTCTTGCTTATGCAGATGGAATTTATGGTGTTATAGCAGATGTAAATGATGGTGCAAAAACTATTTTAATCGATACCACCTATGGAGAAAAAATGAATATAAAAATTCTACCAAATACAGAAATTGACATGGATGATTGTGGTATTTTTGGTATGGATAAATATGGCACTTTTAGAGATTTAAAAGTAGGAACTTTTATAGAAGCTGAAGTTTTCCATGGCTACGCTCAAACAACACCAAACCCACAAACGCCAAATCAAGTTCAAAATATAACCGCTAAAGAAATTAAAATAGAATGCAAAAAAAGAGCTTATTAAGCAAAATAACTCCTAAAAAGGAGTTATTTTAATGCGTTTTTTTCTTATATTAATTTGCATTAGCACTTTTGCATTTGCTTATAAAATTCAAGGTATTTTAAAAAACACTACTACACATACAATAAGTATTCAAACAAGTTTTGATAATAACTTAATTATTACCATTTTACCCCAAACACATATAGATATTTATAACTGCGGAATTTTTGGTAGCAATAAAAAACAAGCCAATGTGCAAGATCTAAAAAAAGGAAGTCTTGTTAAAGTTAAAGGCAGTAAAAATGGAAGCATTATCATTGCTGAAAAAATTATAGTAGAGTGTGATGATCAAAGAAGAGCTTATTAAGATAATAACTCTTCTTTATCGTCTTTATTGATTTTTTCTATATAAAGACTTTGTGAAGGAAATGCAAAACTTAGTTTATTTCTTTCGACAATCTTCATTAATTCAAGTAAAATACTTTGTCTTGCTTCTCTAAAACCTGCAGCATCAACTGCTTTAGTATAAAAATATACTTCTATATCAATAGAACTTGCGCTAAAGCCACTCACAGCCACATAAGTATTATTTTTATATCCTTCTAAATCATTCACTGAAACTAAATTTTGTCTATATCTAGCGCGGGTTCCACCATGATTTAGTGCACTATCATCAACTTGGGCTATTAAAGGACTAGTAGCTAATAAATATCTTATATCTTCTACACATTGCTCAAGTTGTTCAGGTCTTGCATCATAAGTTACACCTATAAATAATTTTACATGGCGTCCTATTTTTCTTTTACTCCAATTTTTTATATTAGTTCCCATAATAGTTGAATTTGGTAAAAATACCAAAGAATTGTCAAAAGTTCTAATAGTAGTTTTTCTAAGCCCAATTTCTACTATAGTTCCTTCTATACCTGAAATTTCAACCCAATCGCCTTGATTAAAGCTGTTATCAAAAAGCAAAAGCACAGAAGCAAAGAAATTTGCAATAATATCCTTAGCTGCCAATGCCACAGCCAAACCACCAATACCTAAAGATGCAATCAATGCTGAAATATTAAATCCTAAATGTGATAAAACAAATAAAACAGCTATTACTATAATAATAAAATATAAAATTTTAATAATTAAATTAACCACTTCGCGTTTGCCACTTTTTTCAGCAAGCTTTGCCACAATTACCATACCATAACTATCAAAAATATTTATCACAAGCCAAGCAGTTAAAATAACATAAACAATTGATAAAATATTACTAATTCTTATATCTACAGGTGCAGGATAGTAAAAAATAGTAAAACAAATTCCAATAGCATAAGCAAACAAAAACCAACCCACTGGTCCTTGGAGCTTTTCTAAAAAGTGAGTTTTTATTTCTACATTTTCTGAATTTTTTCCAAATAAATGTATCAATACAAAATACAAAATTTTTGCAAGATAAAATTTCAAAGAATAAAACAAAACAATGACAATAATAGAAATAACTATTTTTCCAACATTTACACTACTAATAGAGGTTTGTTTATTAATATAATTAATGGCATTTTGCAAACCCAAGCCCGTAAATAAAAAATTAGTTTCAAGCAAATTTGCATTATTTCTTAGATATACCAAAATTTCATTATATGACTTGATGGTATTTCTTAAATTATTTTCACTAAGCTCTAAAGTTCTAAGTTGAGTAATATCATTAATTTTCTCTTTATCTAAAGCAAAATTAAAAACTATATCTTCTTTTAATGAGTCAATGCTTTCATCAATAATTTTTTTTATTTTTTGACTTTGAGCACCTTCGATAAAAACTTTTTCTAATTCAAATATACAAAGATAAAAATGTTCTGCAGAGGTTAAATTTAAAAGTTTGATTTTATTATCCACATAATCATAATATCTTTTTTTAGCTTGGGCATTTTCAACACTTTTTTGTAAAGCATTCTTAGTTTTTAAAAAATCTTTTGCTTCTTTATCATCAATCTTTTGAGATACCATTTTTAAAGGTAAAGTAGTCAAAAGAGCTGTTTTTTGTTTTTCTATTTCTTTGATATTATCTTGAAATTCGGTGCTATTTGTATCACCGGTTTTAAAACTTTCCAAAAGTAAATTAAGCTCTATATAATCTTGTACCAAAGCAAAAATACTATTCTTATCCTCTAAAGCATTTTTTTCCTGTGCATTCAAAGTGCTGATAAATAAAAATAATAAAATAATATTAACAATCTTTTTCATACTTTTTTCACCCTCTCTTGTATTAAAACAAAATTTTCAAAATTAAAATCATACTCATAAATTTCACCCGTTTCTATGATGTAATACCAAGCATGAAGTTCTATTTCTTTTTTATTTAAAGCTTCTTCTATACCTGGATAGGTTAATAAATTTTGCAAAGAATTAACCAAGTTCATTTTTTCAGTCATCCAAGATCGCATGGCTAAATCACTGCCTGCAACTTTTAAAACCTTATTTTTAATAGGCTCGAGCAAGGTAAGCCATTTTCTCACATTCGGCATACTCTTTAGCTCATTTTCATTTGCATATAAAGCCGCACAGCCACCACAATTACTATGTCCACAAACTATGATATTTTTTATATGTAAAGAACTAAAAGCATACTCAATAGCTGAAGTAGTTGCCAAAAAATCATCTCCTACTCTATAAGGTGGAACTATATTGCCTATATTTCTTACAACAAAAAGCTCTCCTGGACCTGTATTAGTAATTAAATTTGGTATAACTCTTGAATCAGCACATCCTATAAAAAGCGTGTGGGGATTTTGTTTATTTTTTAAACTTTCAAAAAGTTCTGCATGCTCTTTAAAATCTTCTTGCATAAATTTTAAAGCACCCTCGATCAAGTCTTTCAAAAAAAGTCCTTTTTTGCATTTTAATAAAGCATTATACTAAATTATTTTTACTTAAAATAAATCTATAAATTTATTTTTTGTTATATTTTTATACAATTTTAATCTTTTATTTATCTTTTTTTTGTAAATTTTAATTTTTAAAAATTATTGGAGGATTTTAATGAGTCTTTATGATAGAGATTATTCTAACTCTAAAACTCAAGAATTTGAAGGTTATGCTAGAAGTGATTTGAGCATTTTTATAAAACAAACTTATCAGCTTTTTGCTGCTTCATTATTAGCTGCAACAGCAGGTGCTTACATAGGAATTTTTGCCTTAGCACATTTATTTGCACAATCTCAAGCAACTTTTTGGATTTTATTTATCGTAGAAATTGGCTTGTTATTTGCATTACAATGGAAAAAAAGAGAAGCTCCGCTTAATTTAGTTTTACTTTTTGCCTTTACTTTTGTTTCAGGACTTACTTTAACACCACTTTTATATTCTGTTTTAGCACTTCCTGCAGGAGCTAGCATTATCGCTCAAGCTTTTGCTTTAACAACAGTGGCTTTTGGTGCTTTAAGCGTTTTTGCTATGAATACAAAAAGAGATTTTACTATGATGGGAAAAATGCTTTTTATAGCTTTAATTGTTATCGTAGTAGCTTCTTTAATTAATATCTTTTTTCAAAGTTCACTTTTAAGCTTAGCAATTTCTGGTATTGGTGCAATTTTATTTTCTTTTTACATTCTTTATGATACTCAAAACATCATTAGAGGAAATTATGAAACACCAATCGAAGGTGCAGTTGCGCTTTATCTTGATTTTATCAATCTTTTCATCTCTCTTCTTAATATTTTAAGAAGCTTTAATAGCAGATAAAAATTTGCGAGAAAAATTCTCGCAAATTTTCTTTACCTCTTTCAAGTTTTTATCAAACTTTTTAAGTTAAAATACTCATTTTATTTTCAATAAGGAAAATTCATGACTACTCTTTTAATTATTTTGCAATTTGCAATTGTTGTGATTATTTGTATTGCTGTTTTATTACAAAAAAGCTCAAGCATAGGACTTGGAGCATATAGCGGAAGTAATGAAAGCTTGTTTGGAGCAAAGGGTCCTGCAGGGTTTTTAGCTAAATTTACTTTTGTGATGGGTGTTTTACTTATCGCTAATACAATTGCTCTAAGTTATATGTATAATAATGCTAATTCTAACTCACTTGCTGAAAAAGCAGAACAAATTTTACCAAAGGCACCTGAAACAAACACAACTAGCATTCCAGTTGCACCAAGTGCTCCAATTAGCGAAAGTAATACTAGCAAATAAAAAAAGGAAATACCATGCTAAATGAAATTTATACCAAGCAAAAACAACAATCAGACAAAAGCTTAGAGGTCTTAAAAAAAGATTTTACTACCATAAGAACTGGCAAAGTAAATATAAATATACTTGATCATATTCATGTAGATTATTATGGTAGTGCAACTCCATTAAATCAAGTAGCAACAGTTTTAGCAACCGATGCTTCAACTATTAGCATTACTCCTTGGGAAAAATCAATGCTAAAAGCCATAGAAAGTGCTATAGCTGCGGCAAACATTGGAGTAAATCCGAACAATGATGGCGAAAGTGTTAAATTATTTTTTCCTCCTATGACAAGAGAACAAAGAGAAGAAAATGCTAAAAATGCTAAAGCTATGGGTGAAAAGGCTAAAGTTGCTATTAGAAATATTAGAAAAGATGCAAATGATGCGGTAAAAAAACTAGAAAAAGATAAAGCAATCTCAGAAGATGAAGCTAAAAAAGCTTATGATGAAGTACAAAAACAAACCGATAATTATACAGCAAAAGTAGATGAGTTGGTTAAAAACAAAGAAGCGGAACTTTTAAAGGTTTAAAAATGAACTTAGAACAAATTTATAAAGATTGTGGAGCATACCTACAAGGACATTTTTTACTTAGCTCAGGGAAACACTCTGAGTTTTACCTTCAAAGTGCTAAAGTTTTAGAAAATCCAAAACTAGCAGGTGAGCTTTGTGATGAGCTTGCAAAAGTTATTGCCAATTTTAATATTGAATTTGATAGTATTTGCTCGCCTGCCTTGGGTGGAATTTTAGCAGGTTATGAACTTGCTAGAGCTTGCAACAAACGCTTTATTTTTACTGAACGCGTAGAAGGAGTGATGAGTCTTAGACGCGGTTTTGAAGTAAAAAAAAGTGAAAAATTTATCGTTTGTGAAGATATTATTACAACAGGTGGCTCAGCACTTGAGAGTGCAAAAATCATCGAGAATTTAGGTGGAGAAGTAGTAGGTTTTGCAGCTTTAGCAAATCGTGGTTTTTGTGCTGTAAAAAATTTAAACAATCCAAGAAAAGAAAATGCAAAATTACCACAAAATTTACCACTTTTTGCACTAGGAAATTTTGAATTTGATATTTATGATGCAAATACTTGCCCACTTTGTGAAAAAGGCACTAAAGCTATCAAACCTGGTAGTCGTGGTAACTAATGAAAACTAAAGCAAAAATAGCCACTCGCTTTTTAAGATTTAAAGCCTTTTTGATTGATCTATTTTTGCTTTATGTGCCCATTTTGTATTTGTTTTATTTTACTCTTGGCTCTAAAGAAGCTTTTTTAAACAATCAACTTATAATTTTTTTGTGCCCATTGCTTTTTGGATTTTTACAAGCATTATTTTTAGTAAAAAAAGCTCAAAGTCCTGGACTTAAAGCTTATGATTTATACTTGATTGATATTAAAAATGGACACAAACTTAATTTTTTTAGAATAATCCTACGCTATGTAATTTTCATTATAAGCTTTGGCTTGTTGATTGGCTTTTTGGTAAGCTTTTTAAGAAAGGATACCTTAGCCTTGCATGATATTTTAAGCCAAAGCGCTATTGTAACAAAGGTGGAAAAATGAATAGAAAAAGAATTTATAATCCAAAATCAAACGAAACTTTAAATGATAGAAAAGTATTTAACGGCAACCCACATGGTATTTTAAATTTTACTAAAGCAAAATACACATGGGCTTTAAAACTTTGGGATTTAATGGAAGCAAATACTTGGTTTCCAAAAGAAGTAGATACAACAAAAGATGCACTAGATTATCGTTGCAATCTAACCGTAGCAGAAAAAAGAATGTATGATCTAGTTTGGTCTCAACTTATCTCAATGGATAGTTTTCAAACAAACAATCTTGCTGATAATATCAACCCTTATATCACAGCACCTGAAATCAATGCGGTTTTAGCAAGACAAGCTTATGAAGAAGCAAATCACTCAAAATCTTATGCAGTGATGGTTGAAGCAATCTGTGAAAATACAGACTTAATTTATGAAATGGAAAAACACGATGAGACTTTAAGAGAAAAAAATGATTTCATTTCAAGTATTTATGAAGAATTAGCTGGCGAAGTAGATGATAATAAACTTTTACTTGCAATGGTAGCAAATCAAATTCTAGAAGGAGTGTATTTTTATAGTGGTTTTACTGCTATTTATGCTTTAGCGCGTGCAGGAAAAATGCTAGGTTCAGCACAAATGATACGCTTTATACAAAGAGATGAAATTACTCATTTATTATTATTTCAAAATATGATTAATTCTGTGCGTAAAGAAAGACCTGATTTGTTTAATGATATCAATATAAACAAAATTTATGATATGTTTAAAAAAGCAGGTGAACTTGAGATCAAATGGGGTAAATACATCACTCAAAATCAAATCATGGGTTTTACAGACGATATTATAGAAGAATACATTCACTATCTTGTTGATCAAAGACTAATAGCTATTAATCTTGATAAAATTTATAATGCAAAACATCCTATTAAATGGGTAGATGATTTTTCTAAATTTAATGATCAAAAAAGCAATTTCTTTGAAAGCAAGGTTACAAACTATTCTAAAGGGAGTTTGAGTTTTGATGACTTTTAAGTCACAAAACTACCCATATTTTACATTTTTTTAAACTAAAATTCTCTTTTTATTTAATATTTTATTTTTATTTATTTCATTATTGTAAAATCCGCCATTTTATTTTATTAGTAAAGGGGCAATTATGGAGTTTTTAGAACTTTTGCTAGTCTTTATTGCCATAGTTCTCATGATAATTAAGCCTGAAAAAGAAAAACTAGCTTTTTCTATACTTGTAATTTCATGGGCTATTATGGTATTTGACTATTTAGGTCGCAAATCAGGCGCAATCTTAGGCCTAATGAATCTATAAGGTGGCAAATATGTGTGATATTAACAAAACTAAATTTTTTTATTTTTTAATGTGCTTGGCAGGTTTTTTAATCATTTTAATGCCTGTTGGAATTGCAAATTTGATTTTTGGTTATATGCTAGGTGATAGCCCTTGTACTTCTTGTTGGGGCCAAAGAGAATCAATGATTTTCATTGGTGTTGCAGCTTTATTTATCGTGCGTTATGGTATGAAAGGTAAATTTTTAGCTTTCCTTTTAATCGCGACTGCATTTGGTTTATGGCAATCATTTAATCATATAAGTGGCCATGCACACCGTGATCTTGATCAAGGTTTTGGTTTGCCTATTTTTGGTTTGCATACTTATTTTTGGGCTGAAGTAGTATTTTGGGCTGTGGTTTTATTGCTTGGTGTTATTTTTGCCTTTGCTCCAAAATTTGGTTCTTTTGAAAAAGAAATGGAAGGAGTTAGTTTTAGAAAATTAACTAAATTTAACCTAGCTGCTATGGTTATTGTTGCTTTTATCGTAGCTTCAAATGTCTTCCAAGCTTTCGTAAGCACTGGTCCTATCCCATATAGCGGACAAGGTGATCCAGTTCGTTTTAGTTTAAATCCAAAATATATTATTTGGGATGATTCAGGCTGGAATAAAAGTTGGAAAAGCATTTCTTTCTTAGGAAAACGCGATGTTAAAGAACCTGATTTTGCTTTTGCTCCTGCTAATGAAAAACTAGGTATTGAATTTGATAATAATATCAGTAATGCTCCATTTGCAAATATCGATGATAATCTAAAAATCGTAAATGAAACAAAAATTGATTTTCCTAAAGCTATCAATACACTTGATTATATCAATGGAGAGTATGTCGCAAGTTCAAAATGGGAAGTATTTTTCCTAGATGATAATTTTAGCACTAAAACAGATTTTCTATTAGACCCATATTTTTCAGCCACAATTAATCCTATCATAGGAATTATTCCTTATTTGGACAACAAATACATCTTAATGGGTTCTAATAAAACTTTCTTAAGATTTGCTCAAAATCCTAATGCAGATGAAGCTTTACAATATGCTGATTTTATTAGAGGGGCAAATAATTTTGAGGGACAAGGTGAAAACCTTGGTCGTGGTAGAATTGACACAGTTAGAGCTAAATTCCATCATGTTTTAAGCACAACTACTGATGGAAAATACATGTATCTTGCTACCGTTCCAAACAATAAAGACGCTAAAACTTTTGTAATTTCTAAAATTTCTTTAGCAGATAGAGTTCTTTCAGCTGAATTTACTCCTAAAGCTGAGTTAAAAGAAGGAAAAACTTTAGGCGATCTTTATGTAACTTCAATGGCATTTAAAGATGATAAAATTTATGCATTAAGTAAAAAACATAATGTTATTGCTGTAATTGATCTAGACAAAGAAGAAGTTATAAAAACTATTTCTTATCCAGAAAATATAACTAATGCAAGAAGCTTATTCTTTAAAGATGGCAAAATGCACATCTTATCTTATCAAGATGGATCAAACATCCTTTATACACTTGATTAATCTTAAGGCGTTTTTACGCCTTAAGGATTTTAAAGCTAGATAAATAAAATTTAAGATAAAATAACGCTTTTTATCAAGGAGTGCTTATTGATTCATATATTTGAACAAAAACAATGCCAAACTATGGCAGAAGAAATTCGCAAAAATACTTTCATCAATGAAGAATTATTTGAAGCTTTTTGTTCTACTCCAAGAGAAATTTTCTCACCTTTAAAAATGCATGCTTATAGACTTGATGCACTTCCTTTAATGGGTAATCAATGGATAAGCTCGCCTTTAACTGTGGCCAAAATGACTATGGCACTTGATTTTAAAGAAGCTGATAGTGTTTTAGAAATAGGTTGTGGTAGCGGATATCAAGCTGCGATTTTAAGTAAGCTTATTAGAAGAGTTTTTACCATAGAGCGCATTGAAAAACTTGCAATTAGCGCTATAGAAAAATTTAAAAAACTAAACTATGCTAATATTCATGTAAAATTTGATGATGGGCAAAATGGTTGGAAAAATTATGCACCTTATGATAGAATTTTACTCTCAGCTTATATAGAGCATATTCCAAATGTATTATTTGATCAACTTGAAAACAATGGAATTTTAGTAGCTCCTTTACTCATAGGAAATCAACAATTCATCACTAAATTTACCAAAAAAGATGGTGAAATTAGCAAAGAAGTTTTAGATGAATGCCTTTTTGTGCCTATTAAAGATGGTAAAGAATAATCTTGCTAATTTTTAAGATAAATATTTAATTTTAATATAATTATTTTTAAACATAAGCTTTTTATAGGGGATGTTTTTTTATAATTATGCTAAAAAAGGAATATTATGAGTTTTAAAAAAATACTTTTTGGTTTATTTACCACTAGCATGCTTTTTGCCTATGAGCAAATGCCTCAAAATGCCTCACATGGAAATTTCATAGACAAAGACAAATGGAAAAATTTAGATAAAAACTGGATTTACTGTGAAAGTGGTTTAAATCAAGATTTCATCAATATAAACAGTAAAAAGGCTACAAACAAAAATCATTCTTTAGAATTTAACTACTCAAATGATTCTTTTGGCTTAATAAATGATGGTTATACCATAAAAATGCATTTTGAAAGCAATGGAAGCCATATCGTGCTAGATAATACAGCTTATAATTTATCTCATTTTCACTTCCATAGTCCATCAAAAATTTCTATTGATAAAAAGTCTTATCCTTTAGAAATTCATTTTAGTCATGTAAGTCAAAAAGGAGATATAGCAGTAGTTGCGCTGTTTTTACAAGAAGGTATGGAAAATCCTTTTATTAAAAAAATCATCCGTGCTTTTCCTAAAAAAGAAGGCGATAAACTTTATGTTCAAGGCTTAAGTGCTAATGAATTATTGCCAAACAATCTTCAATCTTTTTATATCTTTAAAAATAAACTCAACAAGCCTTGTAATCAAAAAATCACTTGGATAGTTTTAAAAGACATAAGCTATGCCTCTAAAGAGCAAATCCAAACTATACAAAATTTAATGGGAAAAAATGAGAATTTAAAAATACAAGAAATTAATAATTTAGAACAAAATGATTAAGTAAGCTAAACTTAATCATGTATAAAAGCTTGAATTTTTTCTAAATTAGCTCTAAAAAGTTTAAAATTTAACTCGCTTGAAATTTTTAAATCAGCAAAAAAAGGATTTTTCAAACTAGCTATGAGCAAATAATCATCTTTTTTCAAAACTCTTTGTGTAGAAAATTCTTTATCCTTTACTTTTTCAAAAATACTTTCATTTGACTTAATATCTTCTTTTAATTTCTTACTATAAAGCAAAATTCCACAAAAGAAATTCCCAAATTCATCTTTAAATTTCACATCATAAAGAATAAAATCATCAAAAATAAAAGAATTTTGAGAATGATAAGTTTTTAAAGAAAAATCAAAAGTAATTTTTTCAAAATCTTTTTGATCAAAGCCTTGTTTGTCAAATTTAGCATTGTTTTGCTTTAAAAATTCTTCACACATTTTAAATACAAGCTCATTGCGTCCCCACATAAGCTTTCTTCCTAAAATTCTAAAAAACAAAACTCCTGCTAAAACAGCAAAAAACAAAGCTATAATCACATCCTTGCTAAATTGAAAAGCAAGAAAAAATATAACCAAAGCTTCAGCAAATGCTAAAATTTGTAAAGCTTTGAGTCTTTTATTTAAAGCTTGTCTTATGGCTTCAAAATCCATTAAGACTTAGCCTTTTCCATTCTTTTTCTTTGAGTAGGATCAAGATATCTTTTTCTAACTCTAATATTTTGTGGAGTAACCTCTACAAGTTCATCTTCTTCTATCCACTCTAATGCTCTTTCAAGGCTTAATTTTCTAGGTGGTACAAGCTTAATCGCATCATCGCTTCCACTTGCTCTAACATTAGTTAAATTTTTACCTTTAATAGGATTAACATCTAAATCATTTGGGCGTGAATGCTCACCTATAATCATACCTGTATATACTTTTGTTTGAGGATCGATAAACAACACCCCTCTATCTTGTAAGTTAAATAAAGAATACCCTAGTGCAACACCATTTTCCATAGAAATTAACGCGCCATTATTTCTTTTTTCAACTGCTCCACTAAATGGACGAAACTCTAAAAAGCTATGGTTCATAACACCCTCGCCTTTAGTATCTGTTAAAAATTGTGATCTAAATCCTATAAGCCCACGCGCAGGAATTTCAAACTCAAGTCTTGTTTGACCATCTCCAGTTGGTGTCATAGTTTTCATTTCAGCTTTTCTTTTACCTAGTTTTTCAATCACTACTCCGGTAAAATCATCAGGCACATCAATCACTAAATGCTCAAACGGCTCTGTTTTAACACCATCTTCTACCTTAACGATAACTTCAGGTCTTCCCATACAAAACTCAAAACCTTCTCTACGCATATTTTCAGCTAAAATAGTTATTTGAAGTTCACCTCTTCCACTTACTTTAAATTTACCCTCACCTGTGCTTTCATATTTCATAGCAATATTAGTTTTCATCTCAGCTTCTAAGCGTTCTGCGATTTTATTTGAAGTTACATGCTTGCCTTCAGTACCCGCTAAAGGACCATCATTTACTGAAAATACTATACTTAAAGTTGGTTCTTCTATATGTAAAGGATCAAGTGGCATAGGGTTGTTTGGATCTACAACGCTATCTCCTACATCTAAAGCTTCAAAACCTGCAATCGCTACAATATCGCCTGTCCCTGCTTCTTCAATATCCATTTTTTCTAGACCCATAAAACCAATAAGTTTTGAAATTCTTCCATTGATTTTAGAACCATCCGCCTTAGCAAGCATTACATTTTGATTTTTCTTTACTTTACCATTAAAAATTCTTGCAATTCCTATTTTACCAACGAAATTATCATAACCTAGAGTAAAAACTTGAAGCTGTAAAGGGTTTTCATCGCTACCACTTGGAGCAGGTACGCGCTCAAGTATAGTCTTAAACAATGGTTCCATGTTAGTGCTTTCATCTTCAAGTGCAAGTTTTGCATAACCATTTTTAGCAGCTGCATATACTACTGCAAAATCAAGTTGTTCATCATTTGCCTCTAAAGCCACAAAAAGATCAAAAATTTCATTGATTACTCTTTCAGGATCAGCAGCTGGCTTGTCGATTTTATTAATAACAACAATAGGTTTAAGCCCTAAAGATAAAGCCTTTTTTACCACAAATTTAGTTTGAGGCATAACCCCTTCTTGTGCATCAACTAAAAGCAAAACCCCATCAACCATTTTTAACACACGCTCAACTTCACCACCAAAATCAGCATGGCCTGGAGTGTCTATGATATTTATTTTTGTGCCTTTATAATTAATAGCAGTATTTTTAGAAAGTATAGTGATACCTCTTTCTTTTTCTATATCATTACTATCCATTACACGCTCTGCTATTTGTTCACGCTCATTAAAAGTTCCTGATTGTTTTAAAAGCTCATCTACCATTGTTGTTTTACCATGATCAACATGAGCTATAACAGCTATATTTCTAATATTATCCAAGTTTTTCTCCAAAGTCTTAAATTTAAAATCTAATATTATATAAAAAAAATGCTTAAAAATTAAGATTTAAAAATTGGAACACTTGTTGCTTTTGTCTTGAGTAAGAATTATTTTTAAGGAGAAAAATATGTCAAACCTAAATACTCAAATCTTTAACGCTAACTTAGAAAAACAAGGAACTTCAGTTTTAAATAGTAAGCATTTTATGGAACTTTTAAATTATTTAGAAGTTATAAATTCAAATGAAGAAAAAGAATTAAATTATGCAAAACTTTCAAGTAAAGTAAGTGAAATTTTAGATGATGCGCAAAATGAAAATGCGGTTTTAAATGCTAAAAACATAGAAGAATTATTAGTGATATTTAAAAATTTTAATCTTACTCATGAAAATTTAAAACTTGATTGTGCAGCACAATTACAAAATTTATTTCCAAATTTAGCAAAAAATAATTTTTTAGTAGGTTAATTAATGTCTAATATCCAAGCTAGTGATGCTTTAAACTTACTAAGCATCACTCCACAAAATGAAAACCCAAGTAAAGAAAACGCTAGCTCACAAAGTGATGGCGAGGAATTTTTAAATTCCTTATTGCAAGCAATAAATGAAAAAGATGGAAGTTTACCAAAAGATTTCAAGACTCCACAAAAAGATGATAAAGTTAATGATAAAATTTTAAAAGATGATGTCAAAGATAAAATACCGCTGGATGAAAAAGATGCTTTGAAGCTTTTTGAGGGTGCAAATTTTATGCAAATTCTTTCTTTATTGGAGGTTTTACAAAGCGATAGCAAGGATATAAAACTAAACAAACTTGTCCAGGATAATACTGCTATTTTAGCTCTTGAAAAAAATCTACACAAGCTAAAAAATATAAAAAATATTAATGAGCTTTTTAATGTGGCAAAAGAGCTTGGATTAAACATCAAAAATATAAAATTTGAACAAATTAAAGATTTAAAAGAAGCCTTTCCAAATCTTGATAAAAAAGGTTTTTTTGAAATACCAAAACAAAATAATAATACTAATGTTTTTCAAGATTTAATCAATCAAAAAATTACCAAGCTTTTAAAAGAAGAACCAAATACAAGCAAAAATATAAAAAGCAAAGAAAACGAAGGTGTGTCTTTGCTTTCTTCTGCTTTAAAAAATATAGAACTTCCAAAAAAAGATATAAAAACACAAGCAAAAGAAAACATTCAAAACATAGATTTTAAAGAAAAATTAGTAGAAAAAATTCAAATTCAAGATGAAAAAGAAATAAAAAACGCAAAAAATATCCAAAATACAACAACAAAATTCAATGAAAAACTAAGTGATATTGAGTTAATTAATCTTACTCAAAACACAAACCTAAAAAAAGATATTAAAGAAAAAGAAAAGCTAGATTTTAAAGAAATATTAAAGAATGAAAAACTAACTATTAGCGAAGATAGCTTTAGTAAAAAAATAAGTTCTGTTTTAGAAAATTCAAAAGATTTAAAAACTGAATTAACAAATATAAAAAATACTCAAAATATACAAAATCAAAATCAAGATTTAAAAATTAACTTAGAAAATCAATTGGCCCCTCAAGATAAACATTTAAAAATAGATAAAAATAATCAAAATATAGATAATTTTAGTGATATTTTTAAACACACAAAAGAGTTTTCAAAAGATGAAAATGATCATAGTGAAGAGAATTTAAATTCTTATGTAAGGGAAATGAATAGGGTTTCTAATAATTTTATAAAAAATCAAAATATTCCTATGAAAGAAACTTTCAATGATTTTGCCCAAGAATTTAAAGAAAAACTAGAAAGCTACAAAGCACCTATAACTCGCTTTAGTATAACTCTTAATCCACATAATCTTGGAGAAGTAGAAGTAACTTTAGTCCAAAGGGGTTCAAATTTAAATATTAGCTTTAACTCTAATCAAAATACCCTAAATCTTTTTATACAACATCAAGCTGAGTTTAAAAATGCTCTTGTAAATATGGGATTTACAAATTTAGAAATGAATTTTAGCAATCAAGAAAGAAAAGAACAAAGCAATCCGCAAAGACAAAAAAACAACAATAGCAAAGAAGATAAGGTGAATTTTGAAAAAGAAATTCAAGAAAAACCGAGGTTAGAAATGGTTTTAGCAAAATATTTTTAAATGGAATATTTTTTGCTTTGAGCTTTAAAAATATATAAAAAAGGATTTTTATGTCAAATATAAACACACAAACCCTTCAAGGTCCTTTAGCAACGCTTAATACTAAAGATATGCCAAATACTAAAGGAAGCACTAGAGCCGGTGAAGGTGATAGCGGGTTGATCTACAACCCTGGGGCAGAACTTGACAAGGATGCGTTTTTAAAGCTTCTTTTAATAGAACTCCAACATCAAGATCCAACAGATCCTATGGATACTGAAAAAATGCTTACCCAAACGGCACAACTTTCAGCACTTGAAATGCAAGATAATACTAATAAAACCATGACTCAACTTGTAACTGCGATGACAAAACTACAAAATTCTATTGCAGCAAGCACAGGTATGAGCGCACTAGCTGCAGTTGGAAAGCTTGCAACAGTTAAAGATAATTACCTTGTAGTGGCAGATGATGATATACAATTTCAAATTAATATGTATTTACCACAAGAACCACAAAAAGGTAAAAAGACTGATATTGATATTGAAGGTTTTGAACTTAAGAAAAATGGCGAAGATAAACTAGATATAACAGGTAAAGTTGATAAAGAAATAGCTGAACCTGGAGAAACTATACATATAAAATTAAAAGATGACAAAGGTCAAGAAGAAACTGTTCAAGCAGTAGTTGGAGAAGATCAAACATTTAAAATAGTAGGACATACCCCAAGTGTTGATATCAAAACAGCAAAGATTGATTCAGCTTATAAATCAGACAGCACACCTGTAACATTTACTATTTATAATGAAGCAGGAGATCCTGTAAGAACAATGAGTGTTAAAGATATGAGTGCTGGTATGAAACAAATCGTTTGGGATAGAACAGATGATAGTGGAAGTCCTGTACCATCTGGAAAATACTATGTAAGAGCAAGCTATATAGGTGAAGATGGCACAACCGTTAATTCAACTTATGGTGCTTATCCTATCACTGGAGTTAAATTTGAAGAAGGTGAAGCTCTAGTTGGTATGGGCGGTAGCTGGGTTAAATGGGAAGATATTAAAGAGATTACAGGATAAAATCATGTTTACAGCATTTTACAATGGAGTAAATGGAGTAAAATCCCAAAGTTATGGTATAGACAATACCGCTCATAATATAAGCAATGTCAATACAGTCGGTTTTAAATACTCTGATGTGGCATTTAAAGATGTATTTTATAGCACCATAACAACACAATCATATAACAAAGGTCAAACTGGTTATGGTAGTGTAGCAGGAGCTACTAATGATATTTTTGAACAAGGTCCGTTAGTTTCTACTGATAATGAATTTGATGTAGCAATTACTGGAAAAGGCTTTTTTGGTGTAAGTAATGCCAATGGGGTTTATTATACTAGAAATGGTGCTTTTAAACCTGATGCAAATGGATTTTTAGTAGATTCAAATGGAAATTATGTACTTGGAACTATGAATCCATCATTACAAGAAATTCAACTAAGCGATAGAGTTTCTAATATGTTTGGTCAGATTATGGGACAAAAAGTCACTACAGCTTGGAGTGGAACACCTGGACAGAATTTACAAATGGGCGGAGTTAATACTCAAGGACCTATTTCTGTACCTAAAAATCTTTACTTACCACCTCAACCAACGCAGAATATAACTTGGAGTGGAAATTTAGACACAAGCACCAAAACAGAAGCAGTAAATGTAGATGTAGATGCTTCTAAATTTGAATTTAGTAAAAATGAAGATGGTAGTGTAAAAATTTCAGGTAGTGTAAAAGATGAACAAATTTATGGTATAAAACCTGGCGATACTATATATTTTAAAATCACTGATGAAAAGGGTGCTAGTCAAACATTACAAGCTACTTTAGATGAAAATTTAGCTTTTAGTATCGACAATCAAAAACTAGATAAAGTCGATTTAGAAACAGCCAAATTAGAATCATCTCACTTAAGCGTTGAAAAAGAAGTAGCTGATAGCACAGAACTTTCTGCAAAATTAATAAATCCTGATGGATCTATTAGTTGGGTAAAAGTTAAATTAGATAGAGTTTTACCGCAAAATGGTACAGATTTAGAATACAAAGCTGTTGCACAAGTGTATGATAATGATGGCAATAAAATAGGTGGAACAACTGAAGGTTTAATCACTTTTAACGAATCTGGAGCTTTAGTATCTAACACCTTAAATTCGGTAGATAATAATGGCACAAGGGTTAATATAAATCTTGGTTCTTATTATGATCCAAATATACCAAATTCAGGCTATGATGGGCTTCATGCTTTACAAAACAAACAACCTTCAGTGCATACACAAACAGATGGTAAGGGCGAGGGGTTTTTAAATAATTATTCTATTAACACAGATGGTACTATCATCGCCACTTTTACCAATGGAGATCAAATAGCTATGGCAAAACTTGCTTTGTTTAATTTTACAAACGAACAAGGCTTGGAAAAGCTAGGGGAAAATCTTTATGGGCAAACAGGAAATAGCGGTAATCCAACTTTTTTACTTGATGCTAATGGAAATTTCAGCACAGCAACTTTTAAAGGTTCTTATTTAGAGCAATCTAATGTAGATTTATCGGTAGCTTTTACTAACTTAATCACTCTACAAAAAGCTTATGATTCAAGTAGTAAAAGTATCACAACAGCCGATCAAATGATACAAAAAGCAATCAACATGAAACGCTAATTTTAGCTTTTCATGTTTTATTTATATTTTTTTGCTCTAAGATATATTTTACCTCTTGCTCAAAAAATTCATACACCCTAAGCTGAACCAAAGATTCTTCTTCATTTTTATCTATTAAACGCTCAAGTTTATCAAATTTTATCTTTTGTATATATCTTGGATTTTTTTTCAAAAGCAAAGCAATATTTTTAAGTAAAGTATCCAAACTAAGCTCATTTTTTAAAACTCTATCTACATATTCTTTAGAAGTTTGCACCAAAATTGCTTGCCTACTTTTATCTTTTGGATAAATTTCACTAGCAATATCAGCTAAAACTTGCCAAATTTCTGCTTTTATATTTTTATTTGCCACAATAATAGCCGCAAAAGATTTTGCTCTAAATTCTAAAGACAGATGACTGGGAACAAAAAATTCTCTAAATTTAGATAAAAAATTTGCAAATATACTCAACATGCTTCACCTCAATGTTTTTTAAGATATTTTAAGATATTATTTCAACTGCCTTCTCTTAGACCTGTGCAATGCTATTTTTAAGCACCGCTTCAGGGTGGGAACACAGCAGAGCACTTAGACTTAGTGTGTGCCGCAGTCATCTGGGAGAGGGTTTTAAAGTTTAAAATACCCTTTAATATCCTCACAAATTCTAAAGAAATTTACCCCATTAATAGTCGGATTTGTTTTAAAATACTCATACATTCCCACAAAACCGCTTTCAAGTTCTTTAGACTTTACTCCATAGCTAATCGATAAAGCCGCTTCTATAAAAGCTGCTAGCTTATCACAATACTTCAAAGCCTTTCCATCAATAGCCTTAAAACGATCCTCATTAACCGCATCCAAACTACCGCTATAAACACTTGGCTTGTTATTAAAAATACGATTTTCAAATTCATTTTTTACAAAGGCACTTTCTTCATTTTGTCCTTCTCTAATACCAAGTATATAACTAAATTCTTCCCTGAAAGATAGTGGTATAAAAGGTAAAATTTTCTCATTAATAAGTTTCATTTCATACTCATTGATAATTTCATTTAAACCATCTATGCCATATTTTACCGGAGAGATGATATCTCTAGTTAAACTTTCAGGCAAATCATGAAACAAAGCACAATAAAAATTGCTTTCTATCCTACTATCGCATGCTTTTACTTCTAAAGAATAAAAATAAGACAAAATAGCTACCACAAGCATATGTCCTAAAACCGCAGTTTCTGGAATCCTTGGAGTTTGTGCCCATCTTTTTTGAAAACGCAAGCGTCCGCTTAGATCGATTATTTTAGAAATTTTTCGATTAAGGGCTATTTTTCTTGCGCCAATTAACTCATAATAATCTTCTAATTCTTCTTCAACCTTAGCCTTAATCTCATCAATATCACTTAAAAATGAACTAGTTTGATAAACTATATTAAACTCCCACCTTGTCGCAAAATACGAAGCAGCTTTTAAAACAAGCCTTTCTTTTGCACAATCTTTACCTTGCAAAAAAAGCTCATAGCGTTTTAAAAACTCACCATTTTCTATATCTTGAATCATTGGTGCGATTTTACTTAACACCCAAGCACTTACTTGCTCATTTTTTGCACGCGTTATCTCATGATACACATCAGGGCGTATATCAGTCACTACCACCCTACTTAAAAACTCAAAAATTCCTGCTTCTATGATAAAACGCATATTGACATCTTTTTCCATTTTAGCAATGAAATAAGCAATGATAAATTTATGTGCTTGTTTATCAAGCTCGACTAAATTTGTCATTCTAGGATAATCATTCCACCTTGATATAGAAGCAGCTTTAAAAATATGCTCTATCAATTCTACACTAATCATTTATTTCCTTTTTTTGCTGTGATTTTACTTTATTTTATAATCTTTAGCAAATTTTAGATATGTTTGAAAACGAATTAGAGTGATTAAAAGCTTTCTATATCACTTAACTTAAGATAAACCTCATCATTTTTACTAAGCTCTTTATGATGATAAATGCTAAAAATATGTCCTTCCAAACTCACGCCTAGCTCATAAAAATCCCCATAAAACACGCATTCTAAAACGCTAGCCTTTAAAGGAGTTTGTGAAGTTGAAATTTGTATATCATTAGGGCGCAAAATGCCATTTTTACTTTGCAAATATGCTTTGAATTTCTCATCCAAAATTGTATTTGGATCTATAAAAAATGCCTCGCCCAAAAAGCAAGCACTATCTATATTTTTAGGCTTATAAAAAAGCTCTTTAGCACTTCCATAGTCTAAAATTTTCCCATCCTTAATCAAAGCGATATTATCTGATAAATAAAAAGCATCGTCTTTATCATGTGTGACAAAAATAGCACTAAGCTTATGTTCTTTTAAAATATTTTTGATTTCTTTGCGCATTTTAACGCTTAAAGTGTGATTTAAATTTGAAAAAGGCTCATCAAAAAGTATGATTTTTGGTCTTGCGACTATGGTTCTTGCTAGTGCTACTCTTTGAGCTTGCCCACCACTTAGCTCATTTGGATAGCGCTTTAAAAGTGTATTTAAATTTAAAATTTCCAAAACCTCATCAAGCCTTTGTTTTTGCTCGTTTTTGCCTAAAGAGCTTATACCAAAGCATATATTTTCTTCTACATTTAAGTGCGGAAACAAAGCATAATCTTGAAACAAAACCCCCACATCACGCTCTTGTGGGGCTAAATACATACTCTTAGAAGCAACTAGTTTATCCCCTATATAAATACTACCATCATTGATTTCAAAAAAACCAGCTATACAACCAAGCAAAGAACTCTTACCACAGCCACTTTCTCCCAAAATACTGACAATCTCGCCTTCTTTTAAGCTCAAAGAAATTCCCTTTAAGACCTCTGTTTTTCCAAAAGATTTGTAAAGATTGTCAATTTTTAAGATTTCCATTATTGTCCTTTTTGGTTGTTTTTATTTTGCAAATAATGCATTAAAAATGTAGGGATAATCCCAAATAACACTATAATCAAAGATGGCAAAGAAACATTGTAAATTAACTCATTTTCACTATAAGCAAATACAAGCGATGAAAGCGTTTGAAAACCTGAAGGTGAAAGTATAGTTGAAATAGGTAATTCTTTTAAAATATCCACACAAATAATCACCACAGCTAAAGCTAAATAATGTTTCATCAAAGGAAAATGAATTTGAGTGAAAATTTTAAGTGGTTTTGATTTTAAGGTTAAATTTGCATAGTCTATATTTTTAGAAATTCGCTCATAGCCTGATTGAGTTGCAAAAATCCCTGAAGCTAAAAACCTCACAAAGTATCCAAAAAACAGCACTAAAAATCCACCACCTATGGCATACTCAAAAGACAAAAGATCAAAAATATAATTTAACACACCCAAAATCACTAAAATTCCCACAGCTACCACAGCTCCAGGTAAAGAATACCCCAAAGTCGTAAGCCAAAGAATGATTTTAGAAGCTTTTGTATCATTTAAACGCACCACAAAACATAAATAAAATGCCACTCCCACAATAGCAAAAGAACTCACCAAAGCCACACTAAGACTATAAAATGCAGGTGTTAAGACATTGCTTAAATTTTGCATAAAATCAAACCCAGCCCAATAAACAAGCCACATAATAGGCACGACAAAGGCTAAAAATGCCACTAAAAAGCACCATAAAAAGGCTAAAAATGCCCTAAAGCCTTTTAACTCATCTTTTGGGGTAGGTAAAAACACATTTTGATTAAAGCCTTTTTTACCTCTTTGAATTTTTTCTAAAAGCATTAAAAATGCGATAAATACAAGTAAAGCCACGCTTAAAGCCACAGCACTGACTTCATCGCCACCACTTCCCCATGTTCTAAAAATTCCTGCACTAAAAGTATCTACGCCAAAATACGCCACCAAACCATAATCACTCAAAACCTCCATAGCCACCAACAGCAAAGCACCCACTATACCCACACGGCAAAATGGCAAAATCACTTTAAAAAATGTTTTTAAATTAGAAGCCTTAAGTGTTTTGGCACTTAAAATGATATTTCCAAGTCCATAAGCAAAGGTATTTTTAGCAAAAAAATACACATAAGGATAAAGAGCAAAAGATAAAATCACAATCACGCCATATGCATTCATGATATCTATACGCCTATCAACACCTAAAAGCGTGGGAATTAAGCCTTGAAATTCAAACAAATCAATCCAAACAAAACCCATTACATAAGAAGGTATAGCCAAAGGTAAAATCAAAAACCATTCAAAAAATTTCGAGCCAAAAAATTTATAAAAAGCTATCAAATAAGCACTAATTAATCCTATAATCAAACACAACACTAAAGTCCCAAACAATATAAAAGCACTACCAAAAATATACCTTGGTAAGACATTTTTACTCAAATGTTTTAAGGTATTAATATCTATAAAAGGAAGGTGTAAGATAATAGCAAGTATAGGCAGTATGATTAAACTACAGAAAAAAAAGGTGGCAAAAGACCACCTTAAACTTAAAAATTTCAAATTTTATTTTTCCTTAAAATTATTTCCATTGAACTTCATCAAAAATCATTAAAGATTCTTTAGCATTACCCCAATAAGCTTCGAAATTTGGCTTTTCTACTTTAAACTCGCCCCAAGATTGTAAAATTTTAGCAGGTTTTACTTCTTTATTTACTGGATACTCATAATTTTGGTTTGTTAAAATTTCTTGTGCTTCTTTTGAAAGCATAAACTCAATAAATTTAACCGCAGCTTCTTTATTTTTAGAAGTTTTTAAAACACCTATACCACTTACATTGATATGTGTTCCTCTATCATCTTGGTTTGGAAAAATCACTTTTACTGAATTTGCGGCTTCAACATCTTTAGGATTTTTTGAATTTGCTAAATGTCCTAGATAATAACTATTTGATATAGCCACATCGCCTTCTTTTGCATAGATTGCACGAATTTGATCACGATCCCCACCTTTTGGAGTACGTGCAAGATTATTTGCTATGCCTTGTGCCCATTCTTTTGCTTTTTCTTTGCCCAAAGTATCTATCATAGCACTTAACAAAGAAATATTATAAACATTATTTGAACTTCTTACTAAAACCTTACCTTTAAATTTAGGATCAGTTAAATCTTCATAAGTTTTAATCTCTCCATCTTTAATTCTATCTTTAGAAGCGATGATGATTCTTGCTCTTGTTGTAAAAGCATACCATTCGTTGTTTTTACCTCTTAGCTCTTTTGGAGAAAGTTTTTCTAGCTCAGGCGAGCTAACTGAAACAAAAAGATTATTTGTGCGAACTTGTTCTAAATTTCCCGCATCAGCAGTCATAAATAAATCTGCTTTTGAATTTTTACCTTCAACTTCTAATCTTTTAGCAAGCTCATTAGCCTTAGCTTGCACCACATTTACACTAATACCTGTTTTTTCTTGAAATAATTTGAAAATTCCTTTATCAGAATCATAATGACGATGAGAATAAATCGTAAGCTCTTGAGCACTTAAGCTCATAGCAGCTAGTAAAGATAGTAAAACTACTTTTGCTTTCATTTTATAAATTTCCTTAATTTTAAATTTTGAAATTGATAAGGATTATTATATTAATAATTCACTTTATATTTACTTAAATTGATATACATAATCAATTTAAAATAAAATAATACAAAATTAACATAAATCAAGATATTTTTTCTCTTATTTTTATATAATCATCAAGAATACAATATACAAAGGAGATAAAATGACACAAGAGCAAATTCAAATCATCAAAGATTGTGTACCAATTTTACAAAAAAATGGTGAAGTTTTGACAAAAGAATTTTATAAAATCATGTTTGAAGAATATCCTGAAGTAAAACCTATGTTTAATATGGAAAAACAAGCTTCAGGCGAGCAACCAAAAGCTTTAGCAATGGCTATTTTAATGGCAGCAAAAAATGTAGAAAATTTAGAAAATATGAGAAGCTTTGTTGATAAAGTAGCTATCACTCATACAAAATTAAATGTCAAAGAGGAGCATTACCCTATAGTAGGTGCTTGTCTTTTAAAGGCTATTAAAGTAGTGTTAAATGCAGATGAAACTACACTAAAAGCTTGGGAAGAAGCTTACAAAGCTATCGCACAATTTTACATAAACATTGAAAAAGAAATTTATGCAAAAGCTAAGTGACAATAGGCTTTGATTTTTCAAAGCCTATTTTAAAAACGCTATCCCCGCTTTTGCTATTTTTACATCCTCATCTAAGTGTGCTCCACCCACACCTATACCACCAACAACAACTCCATCTATAAAAATCGGTACCCCACCAGGCATAATAGAAAACTTATCATCTAAATAACGAATATCTTCAGGTATTTTACCCTCTTTTACACCTTTAAAAATAACTGCTGTTTCTCTTTTTTGCGAAGTGGCTGTGTAGGCTTTTTTATAACTAGCATTAATCGTATGCACACCTGCTTTATCATCTCTTAAAACTGCTAAAATTTGACCAGATTTATCTACTATGGTAATACTTACATGAAAGCCATTTTTTCTTGCTTCTTTCTTTGCAAGATCCAAAATCCCTTCAACCATTTGCGAAGTTAGAACAGGCTCTTTTACAAGCTCAAAAGATTTTGCCATCAAACTTACTCCTAAAAATAAACATAAAATAAATAATTTTTTCATTTTTATCCTTTAAAATTTTTCTACTGCATTTTTTGCTAGTTCTTTAATATCGCCTTTTAATTCACAAATTTGACCATTTTGTGCGAGTAAAATTCTATCAGCCATGTCAAAATATACTTCATCATGTGTTATAGCAAATATTGTAATGCCTTTTTGCTTTAAAAGTGGCAAAAGCTTAGTGTAAAAAAACTTTCTAAACATAGGATCTTGATCAGCTGCCCACTCATCTAATATTAAAATATCTCTTTTTTCAAGTAAAGCATTAAGCATAGCAAGGCGCTTTTTTTGTCCAGCCGAGAGCTTTATAGTGCTAAAAGTATTTTCCACAAGCTCTACTTTTTCATTTAGTTCTAAAATTTCAAGCCAATATGCCAAGTCCTCTTTGCTAAATTTCTCATCTTCTAAAACATGCTCAAATAAATGAAAATCACTAAAAATCGCACTAATTAAACTTCTATATTCATAAATATTTTCTGAAGTTATTTTTTCATCATCTAAAAAAATATCCCCTTTAAAGTCTATAAAAAGTCCTGCTAAAATCATAGAAAAAGTAGATTTACCACTACCATTTTTCCCTATTAAAAATACGCATTCGCCCTTTTTAAGCTCAAAATTTACAGGTTTTAGTGCAAAATTTTCATTATAAGAAAAAGATACATCTTTAAAACAAAGTTTTTGCCAAGTTTTTTTATTTTGACTAATTTTAAACTCATGAGAATAATTTTCTAAATTTAAATTTGAAATTTTATCTAAAGCGATTTTTGCCATCATAAGCGTAGGAAAACTTCCTATCATAGCTCCAAGTGGCGATCTTAAAAAAAGCACACTTAAAGCAATAGTAGTAGCACTTTGCAAACTAGCAAGTTCATAGCTTAAAGCTATATAAAACTCCACTCCTACTAAAGCTAGCATGGCGCTATTGCTCCAATTATTAGATAAGATATGTAAAATATTTCCTATAGTGGAGCTTTTTTTCTTTTTTAGAGCATTTTTTTCAAACTCGTTTTCATAATAATACTTTGCCCTTAAAGGATTTAAGGTTAATTCTTTATGCCCTTGTAAAATATTTTGATAGTTTTTTTGCAAAGCATCATCATTTTCCCTAGCATTTTTAAAATAAAAATACACCTTGCTCATCAAAAAATTATCCACCAAAAAAACACACACTATCCACACAAAACACAAAAAGAAAATTTCTAAAGAAAGATAAGCTATATAAGCACTTACACAAATAATCAAAACACTTGATTGTATGAATTCAGGAAGTCTTAAAAGTCCAAAAGAAATACTACGCACATCATTATTTAAAGAAGCCAAAATCTTTGCTTTAGTAGTATTTAAAATACTCAAAACACTTGTATCTAAAATTTGCTTTACAACCCTTCTTTGCATTTTAAAAATAAAACTTTGTCCAAACGAGCTTAAAGCAATTTCTACAAAAGAAGAACTCGCAAAAAATACAAGCAACAAAAGCACAAAATACACGATAATATTTGAGTTTTCAAGATTAGCTTTTAATAAAAATTCATTGATAAAAACTAAAGTCAATACACCTAATATACTCGTAAAAATACTAAAAAGCAAAAAAAGAATGATTTTTAATTTGCTTTCTTTAAATAAAAAAACTAAAAATTTCATTTAATCTAAACCTTAACTCTAAAAGCAAATTATATAACAAAAATATGCATAATAAATTATTTATATTGTTTATGTTTATTTGTTTTTATTTAACTATAAATAAATTTTGTTATAATATATTTAAAAATTACATATTGATATTAATAATTATTTAAGGATAGCTGATGTCTAGTTTTTCTAACCATATTCTTTTATCTGGTATTGTTATTTCTATCTTATTTGATCAAAGTCTAGCGCTACCTAGTGGTGGTAAATTTACACATGGAACTAGTGGTTCTATTAGCATAAATGATAATCATATGAATATCCACGGAAATGGGCAAAATTCTGTAATACAATGGGGGGGGGGATTTAGCATAGGCAAAAATGAAAGTGTAAATTTTAATGGCTCTAACAAAAACTACCTAAACATTGCTCATGGTACAAGTAAATCCACCATAGAAGGTTTATTAAATGCAAGTGGCAATAATGTCTTTTTAATCAATCCTAATGGAGTAATCATAACTAAAACAGGAACTATCAATGCTAATCGCTTTGTGGCTTCAACCTCATCAATAAGTTCTGATGAAATACAAAAATTTGCAAATGGAAAAACAAACACCATACAATCACCCATTATAAAATTAGATAAAAACAATGGCAATGTAGTTAATATGGGAAATATTAACGCTGAAGAAGTTGTCTTTATAGGAAATAAAATTTTATTAAATTCAAATATTAAAAATTCAAATGATTTATTAACCAAAATCAACTCAAAAAACATCAAACTTATAGGAAACGAAATAGACATTGATACATCAAATATAAACGCAAATTCTTTATCAAAATTAGAAGTAAGTGCTAAAGAAAGAGGTTCTATATATTTAAATGCTAGTGGATATTACTACGATCCTAATTCTTTTGCAGTTTTTGATAAATTTAAACAAGCTGATTTTCAAAATATAAAACATAATAATAACTCCTTTAACATATATGATTTTGTAGGAATATCTTCAGATGTTGATTGGTGGCATTTTGCCAAAGGTTGGAATGAAAATAAAAAAGATTTTAGAAATACAGCTGTTGAATACAGACTAACAAATGATATAGATTTTAAAGGAAAAAACTATGCAAATTACTGTATAGAAGGATATGGTTGCACCAATATGATAGTAGGATATAAAGATCCTATTTACAATGATAATTGGGAAATTATAGAAGATAATAGCTTTTATAATAAAATTTTTGACGGACAAAATTTTGCTTTAAAAAATATATTCATAGATACAAATGTATTATCAGATTCTTTAAGATATGTTGGTATATTTGGAAATGCTAATGGTTCTGAATTTAAAAATATAATAATTGATTATAACGATAATTCTATTCTATCAAACTCAATGTATACTGGAGGTTTTGTAGGATATGCAAGTGGTGGCAGTAAATTTGAAAATATAGAGTTAAAAAATATCTCTAAAATCTCTACACAAAATAAAAACAATCTCTACGCAGGAGGTTTTATAGGATATGTTAATGGTGCTAACTTTAACAAAATTGATATAAAATCAATAGGAGAAATCAGCGGTATTAGCCTTGAAAATAGATCACATATTGGAGGTTTTGTAGGTGGAATTAACAATGGAAAATTTGAAAATATAAACATATCACAAATAAATAAAATTATTAATGATAAAACAACAAAAGCAACATATACGGGTGGTTTTGCCGGAGAAGTATGGGGAGGAAAATTTAGCAATATCGATATAAGACAAATTGATGAAATTAATGGAGGTTTTGTTACAGGTGGTTTTTCAGGTAATATAGGCTATGCTGATCTTGAAAATATAAATTTAGATATAAACAACATAACCTCCACTTTTACTACTTTACGCCATACTTATGCTGGCGGGTTTGTAGGAAGTATTGATTCTGGTGATACTTATTTTAAAAACATCAATGTGCGTGTTAAAAATGTAAAAAGCATTAGTCAAGATAACAAAGATGGCTCATTGGAAGAAGATTTTTTTGATACAGGAAATGCTTATGCTGGCGGGTTTGTAGGTTTTGCTAATGGAGGTGTTTTTGATAATATTAGCATAGAAGCTGAAAAAATAGAAAGCATTAATAATAACTCCATGGAAGGCACTCGTGCTGCAAGCGGTGGCTTTGCAGGAAAAATAGAAGGATATAGAAGTGATAATTTATCTCTTTCAAATATCACAATAAAAAATATTGACACTATTTCAGGCAAGATTGAAAAAGACAAAAGCGGAATGGTGAATGTTGGAGGTTTTGCAGGATGGATTCAAAAAGAAGGTAAAGGAAGTTTTTCTAACATAAGCATATATGATATAAAAAATATACAAGCTTATGGACAAAAAGACTTTGCCAATGCTGCTGGGTTTATCGGATATATTGAAGGGCGTTCAATGTTTCAAAAATTTAATTTAGATTTTAAAAATATATATTTATTTTTTGAAAATGACTCCCAAATACAATCTTTTGCAAGTGATGGTAAAAATTTAAGTGGAAAATTTATTAGTGCCTATAACGATAAAAATGTAAATTTAGCTTTTAAGAATATACATATTTATCATCATGAGAATGATTTTAATGATGTTTTTAGCGACTTAAAATTATGGAAAGATATGAAAATTAATATTCATACCTATAATGATGATAATAAAAATTTAAAATTTGAAGATTTTTTAAGTAAAGATAATACAATAACAAGACCTATTATAGAACTACCAAAAAAACCAGATTTTTCAAATAAAATAGAAATTAATTACCCAAATATAGACAATATCATACAAGAAGAAGCCATCCTTGGTAAAGATGATTTATATGAAGATGTCATCAAAAATGAAATTCTAGCAGATCTTATCAATCAGCATTATAAAATATATATTGATGTTTTATTGGATATGTTAGCAGAAAAAGATTATAATCTAATGACAGAAGATGAAAAAGTAGATTTTGTGGCAAAATACTTCATCAAAGATACAGCAAATAATAAATCACAAGCCTTGAAGATAGTTCAAAGTTTAGATTTTATAATGGCTTATCAAAACAACGGATTAAATAATGCAAATAATGATAAATTTGAAGAAGGTGTAAAAGATTTTTATCAAAACAATATAAAATCAAATATAGACAAAACAATTGAGAAAAAAATAAGTATATTAGAAATTCTAAAAGGAGAGTTAAAAGATATAGTTTTAAATTCACAACAACTTCTAAAAGAATTGGAAAATATAAAATTACAACTTCAAATAGCAGAAAAATCTTATAATGACTATATAAAAAACAATTCTTCACTAGATCCTAATAAGCTAGCTCAATTACTTAAAAATATCAATATGCTAGAAAAACAACAAGAAACAATAGCTTCCAAATTAGGATTAGCAGAAATTAAAAATAAAATAGAATATCAACACAATAAAGGTAGTTTTTTAATAATGGGAGATTATCAATATGACTTATATAAACCTATTTTAGAAAGCATTGATCTAACACCTAGTATTCCGGTTGAACCTGATTTGCCTTGGACTGATCTAACACCTAGTATTCCGGTTGAACCTGATTTGCCTTGGACTGATCTAACACCTAGTATTCCTAGCATTCCTACACTAGAAAACAATCAAGCAAAATCAAGTCTAAACAATAATCAAAACTATCCTGCAATGATTAATGACAATATTGCTAATTTATTTTTATTTAATTCTTTAGGAGATGATTTAGTTAAAGATGAAATAATAATCAAAGAAATTGGAGAACTTGATATAGAAGCTCGTAAAAAAACTTGTATTGTAAGCGATGGGTTTAAAGCTATGAACCCATGTGCTAATTAAAGAAAGTTAAATGCATAAGATTATTGTTTGCACCTTAATTTTAACATGTGCTTTACGAGCTACAAATGACAATATAAAAATAATAGAATTATCCCCTGATAGAAATATACCACAAAACAAAGCTTTAAAAGAAAATTTAAAAACTGAACAAAATTATGAAAAATTTCAAGATGCTAGAGAAATCATAAATACACACCAAGAACATTATGAAAAAGAAATACTTACTCACTATAATTTTCACATCACAAACAAAGGAATTGATTTTGAAAATTTAGGAATTGAAGAAGAGGAATTACATAATCTCATATTAAATTATGAACAGAAAAAATTTAATATCCAAGATTTGCAAGATGTATCAAATATTGTTGCTTATTATTTCCAAGTTAATGGCTATCCTGCTGCAACAGTGTTTATTCCAAAACAAAATTTTGAAGATGGCAATATAGAACTAAACATTGCTTTAGGAGTATTTGGAAAACACATAATAGAAAACAAAACCTCGATCAAAGATCATTTCATAAAAGATAAATTAGATAAAAAACTTAAAGGTAGAATTATCTCCACTAAATTAATAGAAGATAGCGCATATAAAGTCAATGAAATGTATGGAGTGCAAACCCTAGCAGGCTTACAAGCAGGAGAGAATGTAGGAGAAACTGATATAGTTATAGAAGTAGTGCCTGATACTAAGGCTAATGTATTATTATATGCTGATAATTATGGTATTGAAAGTTCTGGCAAATATAGAATAGGCATCAGCATGGGATTTAATTCTATACTTAATATGGGAGATTATTATAATTTTTACTTACAATCAAGCAATGAAAAACAAATCAACTATGGGGCTAGTTATACTTTCTTTTTAGGAAATTTAAAAATTACTCCAAGTGTATCAAAAGGAAATTATTCCTTGGGAGAAGATTATGAAAATGCCGGATTTTATGGTACTTCTAGAAATTTCGGTATAGACTTTTCTTATCCTGTATGGATTAATACTAATTCATCATTTTACTTTACTTCAAGTATTTATCATAAAATACTTAGTGATACAAGTGCTGGATTTTTAACTTTTAATAAGCATTCTAATGTAGGTAGCATAGGTTTAGAAGGTTTATTTAGAAATTTTCATAACACTTTTATTTATAGTACCAAAATTAACCTAGGCAAGATCTATGACGATGGGGTTAATTTTTTAGGTACTAATTATAAAAATAATAGTAATGGCATG
>NZ_JAKMQP010000008.1:0-74609 GCF_025771615.1 Campylobacter sp. IFREMER_LSEM_CL292 | reverse complement strand
CCCATTGCTAATATTTTAACAATAAGTGTAGAATATTAATATTTTATTTATAAATTTTTACTTAAGTATAATTTAAGATAAGAAGTATCTTAAATTTAAAATTACTATAAAATAGACTTTATGGTTAAAAAATAATATTTTTGCTTCCATGGCTTCATAATTATTTTTCTAAAACACATTGTTATAAAAAATATTTTTATTTAAAAGCTATGAAAGTTTCAAAATTTACCCATTTAAAAACACTTTCTACTTTAGAAAATCCTGCCTTTTTAAGCATAGCTATGTTTTCATTTTGAGTATAAGGAATGAGGACATTTTCTAAGGCTTCTCGTTTGCTTGAAATTTCTAGCTTACTATAACCTTGCTCTAGTTTATATTGCTCATAAATTTGTATCATTTTTTTAGCTATTTTGACATCTTCATAAAGAATTTTTTCACTAAGCACAAATATACCATTTTCTTTTAAGTTTTGATAGATTTTATCAGCTAATTCTTGTCTTTTAGGTGGGCGGATAAACTGCAAAGTATAAGTAGCTATAAAAACATCATTTTTAAAAAACTCAAAATCATCTAAATTTTTTTGATGAAATTCTACCCTAGCTCCAAAGGCTTGACATTTGTTTTTGGCGATCTCTAACATAGCATTAGCTTCATCAATACCGCTTAAAAGAAAATCTTTTCTTTTTTCATAAAGTGCAAGCAATAAACTAGCCGTAGAACAACCAAGATCACAAATTCTCGCATTTTGTGGTGCAAAATGATCAATAAGTTCGACTATGAGTTTTAAATTTTGCGTATAAAAAGGCACAGATCTTGACACCATATCATCAAAAACACTTGCTACGCTTTTATCAAATTCAAATTGTTTTTCTAAGGGTTTTTTAAAAATTTCATCTTTCATTTAATCGTCCTAAAATTTCTTTTGCTTTGTCAATATCTTTACTAATTTGTGCTTTTAATAAGGCTAAGTCGTTAAATTTCTCATTAGCTCTTATATAGTCAATAAAACTTAACTCAACTGAAATTACTTTTGTGTTTGTGAAATTTTCATCTAAAATATGCGTTTCTAAAGCAAAATTTTCATCAGTAGATCTTATGCCTATAAAGCTTACACTATGATAACTTTTATTTTCAATCTTTACTAAAGTCGCATATACGCCATCTTTGGGTAAAAAGAAGTCTTTTGTATGTAAATTTAAAGTTGCAAAAAGCTCTTTAGCGCCTATGCCTTGACCTTTGATGATATTTGCTTGTA
The DNA here is from genome assembly GCF_025771615.1 of Campylobacter sp. IFREMER_LSEM_CL292. Taxonomy (NCBI): domain Bacteria; kingdom Pseudomonadati; phylum Campylobacterota; class Epsilonproteobacteria; order Campylobacterales; family Campylobacteraceae; genus Campylobacter; species Campylobacter sp. IFREMER_LSEM_CL292. The sequence continues at coordinate 73,354 of NZ_JAKMQP010000008.1, read as the reverse complement.
TATTATAAAATCTACCTAGAAAATTTTTAGCTTCTTTGACTTTTGCTTCTTTAAGTAAGGTTTTAATCATACTTGTATGAACACTTTTATTTTGAATTTTAAACTCATCTACGATGATGGTGTTTATACCACAAAGACTTTGTATGTCTTTGGCACTGCATTTTCTTTCTTTGCCAAATTTAAAATCATAACCTACAATGATCTTTTCTAGTTTGGGAAATTCTTGCTTTAAAAGCTTTAAAAAATCCTCGCCTTTATAGTCCTTGATTTTATCAAAATCACAAAAAATCAAAGGAAAATCAACCAAATTTACTCTAAAATCCTTAGGTGTTAGGGCTTCTTTTTCCTCTTTAGTGATGATAAATAAGGCACCATTTTCATCTAAATGCTTAAAAAGCTCAAAATGCCCCAAATGCATACCATCAAAACGCCCCATGGCTAAATTTGTGATCTTAGTTTTTTCTATAGGCGTAGAAAAACTCAACATTACCTTCTTTTCCTTTTAAGTGTGACTCTTGACTTGCTTGCAAGATCCAACCAAGCTTTGCACAAGCTTTTTCAAAGCTTTCTTTAGCATTTTTGATGGCTTTGGTATCTTTTACCACTCCGTTTTTATCGCGCTTAGCATTTTTACCTACTTCAAATTGAGGTTTAAAAAGCAAGATGATAAGATCTTTAGCAAGTTTATCTATATGAAAAATCAAATGTATTAAAGATATAAAACTCACATCACAAGTGATAACATCATATAAAATTTCACTTTTAAACTCACGCAAATCAGTGTTTTCACAAATTTGGATATTTTCTAAATTTCTTAAGCTCTCATGAAGTTGGTTAGAACCTACATCTAAAGCTGTAATGTGTTTAGCATTACTTTGGTGTAAAATTTGCACAAAACCTCCGGTCGATGAACCTATATCTAAACAAATTTTATCTTTGATAGTAAATGTATGCTCTTGTAAAAAATGCTTGAGCTTAAAAGCAGCTCTGCTTACAAAAAGCTCTTCTAAAAGCGTGAGTTTTAAACTCTCATCTTCTAAAGGATTTAAAGATGTGATTTTAAAAGAGGTTTTTTTAAACTCGCCATTGAGTAAAATTTGCTTGTTTTCTATAAGCTCACAAGCTTTATTGCGAGAAATGTTTAACTTTGCACTTACAAAGACATCATACCTCATCATCACCGCCTAAAAGAGCGTTAAACTCAGCTTCATTGATGCACTTAACTCCTAAACTTTGAGCCTTTTCAAGCTTTGAGCCTGCTTCACTTCCATATAATACAAAGTCAGTTTTCTTAGACACACTTGAACTTACCTTTGCTCCAAAGTTTTCGATTAGTTCTTTAAAATGATCGCGTGATTTGCTTAAAGTGCCTGTGATAACAAAGGTTTTATTAGAAATATTATCATTTATAATAAGCTCTTTTTTCTCATCTTCTAAATGTAAAATTTCATAAAAATGCTTAATGCGATTTGCATTGACATGGGTAAATTCTTCTAAGCTTTTAGCCATTTGTTCGCCAAAGCCTTCTAAATTTGCATAAGCTTCATAGCTTTGCATAAACCATTCAAAGCCAAAAGATTGAGCTAATTTTTTAGCTGCTACTTCGCCAATATGCTCTATACCCAAAGCAGTGATAAACCTTGATAAGGGGCATTTTTTTGCATTTTCAATAGCACTTAGAAGATTGTTGATTTTTTTCTCTTTAAAACCTTCCAATCCTTCAAAATCACTATATTTTAAGAAAAATATGCTTTCTATGTTAGTGATTTTTCCTTCTTTAAATAAAAGCTCGACGATATTTTCTCCAAGGCCGTCTATATTTAAACACTTTTTAGATACAAAATGTATGATAGAATTTACAAGCCTTGCTTTACAGTCTAGGTTTTGGCATTTTAAAAAAGCACCCTCATCTAAAAGCTCACTTAAACACTCAGGACAAAGAGTTGGTTTAGCAATCTTACTTTCTAAACCATCACGCCTTTGAGTAAAAACTTTAGTGATTTTAGGTATAACATCTCCACTTCTTATCACACTTACGCTATCGCCTATCATCACTCCAAGTCTAGCTATCTCATCAAAATTATGTAAGGTTGCAGACTTTACGATAACCCCATCTAAATTTACAGGCTCTAAAACCGCCACAGGGGTAATCACCCCACTTCTTCCAACTTGTAAATTAACCCCAAGTAATGTTGTAGTTTTTTCCAAAGCAGGAAATTTAAACGCAGCTATAAATTTTGGAAATTTCACGGTATAACCCAAAAGCTTACAATGAGCTAAATCATCTACCCTTACAACCATACCATCCATCATCATAGGCTTTTGATCTCTTTTTTCTAAAAGCTCGTGATATTTTTCTAAAACCTCATCTAAAGTCTTAACACAAAAAACAAAATCATCTTTTAAAAAACCAAGACTTCTTACAAACTCCATTACTTCAGAGTGCTTGCTAAATTCTAAAGAATTCTCTCCCACTCCCCAAGGATAAAATTTTAAATTTCTTTCTTTTGTAATGCTTGTATCAAGCTGTCTTAAAGAGCCACTTGCTGCGTTGCGTGGGTTTGCAAATAAGCTCAAGCCATCTTTAGCTCTTTTTTCATTGATTTTTTCAAAATCTTCTTTTAAAATCACCACTTCGCCACGAATTTCTATCTTGTCTTTATAAGGAATTTTTTGAGGTATGTTTGATATTTCTTTTACATTTAAAGTAATATCCTCGCCTACTTCTCCATCACCCCTTGTAGCACCGCTGATTAAAATACCATTTTCATAAGTAAGATTTAAACTCGCTCCATCAAATTTAGGTTCTATGAAAAAATCAAACTCACATTTAGCTCTTTTTGCCCAAGCTCTAAGCTCAGCTTCATCAAAAACATCTTCCATAGACCACATTTTTGCACTATGTGCAAGTTTGTGAAATTCACTTTGTATAATAGGAGCGATATTTTGCGTAGGAGAATCTTTAGAAATCTTTTCTTGATGAAGTGTTTCAAATGCTTTTAACTCTCTTATAAGTTTATCATATTCTTCATCGCTTGCTAAAGGCTCATCATCTTCATAATAAGCCCTCATCCATTCTTTTGCTAATTTTACCTTTTCTAAATACTCTTGATAAGTCATCACTACTCCAAAGAAAGTTCATCCATAGCTTTTGCAAGTTCAAACATTTGCTTATGCTCATACACATCATGTGCTCTTATAATGCTTGCACCATTTTTAAAAGCCTCTAAATGTAAATAAAGCGTACCAGCTAATCTTTGTTCAACACTTGAGTTAAAATAAGCATTTATCACACTTTTCCTACTAGCTCCAATCAAAAGTTCTTTTTCAAAGCGTAAAAAATGCTCTAAGTGTTTGATTAACATCATATTATGCCAAGGACTTTTACCAAAACCAATACCAACATCTAAAATCACATCTTCTAAACCAAGCTCACTTAGTCTTTCTAGCTTTTGTGTAAAAAAATCATCAAGATCGGCTAATACATCTTCATAAAAAGGGTTATCTTGCATATTTTGTGGGGTATTTTGTATATGCATGAGTGTATAAGTGGCTTTGTATTTTAAAGCTAGTTTGGCTAAATTTTCATTTTTAAAACCGGTGATATCATTAATAAGCTTAAAGCCTTTATTTAAAGCATATTCTAAACAATACTCATCAAAACTATCTAAACTAAAAATACATTTTTCATAAAGTTTTTCTTTATAGATTAAATCTAAGGTATTTTTTAAACGCTTAAACTCTTCTTCTTTCCCACAATACACACTACCAGGTCTTGAAGAAACCCCGCCTATATCTATATAATCAGCCCCTTGAGAAATCATAAGTTCTATTTTTTCTAAAACTTCATTTTCTTTAACCCTACTTTGAGCGTTAAAACTATCTTCATTAATATTAATCACACCCATAATTTTTGCATATTTGGGTTTAGTAAAATTAGACTTTAAAAACAGTGCTAAATTTTTAAGTTTAAAATCTTGTAATTTTTCTTTTTCTATAAGCTTTTTAGCTTGATCTTGCGTTACCATAAGTAAGGCATTAGTATGTTCTTTACCTAGTATAACTTCTTTGTGGGTTACAAGTTCAGCTCCAACTCTTAGTGCATCTTGTTTAAGTATATTTGCAGCAGGTGCTCTTAGTTCTTTGATAAGAAAAAAATGAATTTTAGTTTTTTCACTCATAATTTTCTCACCTGCTTTGTGTGGCTTTATATATTTAGAAATTTGTTCAAAGTCTGTATTAGGATTGATTTTAATGATTTTCATTTTTTCTCTCGTGTAAAATTAAAGCTATGGTGCTTAGTAAAATAGTTGGCTTTGCATTTAATTTAGCTAGCTCATAAGCTTTATAAAAAAATTCAATTTCTTCATCGTTTAATTTTATATCTTGTTTAAAACACTCATAGCTTAAAACACTAATTAAATCTAAACACTCATGCTTGTCTATATTTTCATATTGTTTTAACAATGAAGCAATTTGAGCAAGATCTATTTTTTTAAGATCTAAATTTAAAGACATCTTTTCTTTTTGAATTTTATGTTTTTCTATGATAAATCTTGAAAGTATAGTAGGTAAAAAAACATTTTTTGAAGGAGCTACGATGATAAAATACACATTTTTTGGTGGCTCTTCAAAAAGTTTTAGTAAAAAATTTTGCGCTTCTTCACGAAAAGACTTAGCTAGTATAACAATGATTTTAGCTTGCGCTTCAGCTACATAGCTTTCTTTCATAATGGCTTTTGCGGTTGCTTGGGCGTTTTTGTCATAAGTTAAGTCATTTAGTCTTAATTCTAAGTCAGGATTTTTAGGTATGAAAAATTTAAGATTTTTTGCTCCATACTCTTCTGTGAGTTTTTCTTGCATTAGTTCAAAATCATTATGGATAATGATTTTATTTCTTAGATTCAAATTTCTACCTTAGAAAAAAGTACAGCCTCTAAGCTTTGCTCAAATACTTTATATAAAGAAATGAGTTTATAGTCTAATTCTTTATCACGCGAGGAAAGATAAAAGCTATTTTGCAATTGCTCATCAAAAAGCCAAAGCATACTTTCTGCTTTAGAATTAGCGATTTTAAATTTAAACCCAGTATTAGTTCCTATATAAAAAAAGGCATAACCATTAGGAAAAGAAATACTTAAAAGATCATTGAGTAAATCTATATCTTCTTGGGTATTGCAAGCTTTGTTATAAATTCCTTTTAAAGACACAAAAGGCACTAAAGGTCTTGTAGTGCTAGCATTGATTTGGCTTAAAAAATACTCTTCAAACCAAGCTCTTTGATCATCAGTAATCACAATAAAAGTATAACCTTGCAAAAGCAAAGCTAATTTAGAAGCTATCAAAGGCGACCATTCAAGACGCCTTTCTTCTAACCAACTTGTATAAGTGCCATTTTCTCGGATTTGCTCTAGGGTAAATTTTAAAAAACTATTACTCATTTATACATCTAGTTTATAAACTTCATGCAATACTCTTACAGCTAATTCACCATATTTTTCATGCACGATAACTGAAATTTTAATTTCGCTTGTAGAAATCATTTGTATGTTAATATTTTCATTTGCCAATGCTTTAAAAGCTGCTGAAGCTACTCCAGAATGTGATTTCATACCCACACCCACAACTGAAACTTTTACCACTGCACTATCTGTTTCTATATTAGCATTAGCACCTAAAACTTTTTTCATAGCATTAGTTGCTAAATCAAGCTCGTTTTCAGGCACAGTAAAGCCCAAATTTGTAGCTCCATCTACACCTACATTTTGGATAATCATATCTACATTGATATTTTCATTTGCCAAATTTCCAAAAATTTCAGCAGCAATTCCTGGCTTATCATCAATATTTCTTAAAGTAACCCTTGCTTGGTTTTTATCTAGTGCTATACCACTAACCAAAGCTTGTTCCATATTTTCCTCCTTAGTAATGATCGTCCCTTCATTTTCATTAAAGCTACTTCTAGTAACTAATTTTACATTTAATTTTTTAGCAAGCTCTACAGAGCGATTTTGTAAAACTTTAGCTCCCAAACTTGCAAGCTCTAGCATTTCTTCATAAGAAATTTTATCTAGCTTTTTAGCCTTTGGTTCAATTCTAGGATCGGTAGTATATACCCCATCTACATCAGTATAAATTTCACACAAATCAGCATTTAAAGCTCCTGCTAATGCAACTGCACTTAAGTCACTTCCGCCACGACCCAAAGTAGTAACATTACCCATTTTGTCGATACCTTGAAAGCCAGCAACTACTACAATATACCCCTCATCTAAAGCTGTATTAATATTTGTAGTATCAATGTGTTCAATTCTTGCTTTAGTATAAACATCATCTGTAATAATCCCTGCATTGCGTCCGGAAAATGCAGTAGCTTTTAAACCCATTTCATTTAATGCAATAGCAAGTAAAGATGAAGTTACACGCTCACCACTACTTAAAAGCATATCCATCTCACGACCTGAAGGATTTTTACTAAAATGATGTGCAAAATCAATAAGCTCATTAGTAACTCCACTCATTGCAGAAACTACTACAACTAATTTATCGCAAGTTTTTTTACTTTTTGCCACTCTTTTAGCAACTTCATCAATACGTTCAAGCGTTCCTACACTCGTTCCCCCATATTTTTGTACGACCAGCATTAAATATACCCCCTTTCTTTAAAATATTTTAAAACCCTAATATATATAGGCTTTTTAAAATGATTAATCATATCATACACATCTTCTAATGAAGCAAATTTATAAGCATCAAATTCAGGATTTTTAGTATTTAGATTAACAATAGCTTTGTTTTTTAATCTAACTAAAAAATATTTTTGATTTTGACCATCATAAGGATACATTTTTTGTGCAACCTTAGGTGGAAAATCATAACTAATCCATTCAGGATGTTCGGCTAAAATTTCAATCTCATCTGTACCTATTTCTTCTTTTAATTCTCTAAATAACGCACTTTTAGCATCCTCTCCCTCATCTATTCCACCTTGAGGAAACTGCCATATATTTTCCATATCATTGCGTTTAGCGAGTAAAATTTTACATTCAAAAGGATAAGCTGATGATAGCACTATTGCGGCTACATTTGGCCTATATTTTTTTTCTTTTTCCATGATTTTCTTATCCTTGACTTTTTAATAATATAATTCTAACAAAAAAATACGAATTTATAATCACATTTTAAAGAAGTTTTATGCATTTATATATACATATACCATTTTGCGAAAGTAAATGTTTTTATTGTTCTTTTACTTCACTTAAAAAAAAAGATTTTGAAAAAGATTATCTAAACGCATTAATGCAAGATATAAAATATCAATTAGATTTTTTTATGCTTGATAAAAATTCCATAAAAACTATTTTTATAGGTGGTGGTACTCCTAGTTTAATGAGTGTTAATTTTTATGAAAAAATTTTTATTTTTTTGCAAAGTTATTTACAAAAAAATAATGAAATAAGCATAGAAGCAAATCCTAACTCAAGCAATTTTTCTTGGCTTAAAGAGATAAAAAATTTAGGTTTTAACCGCATTTCTTTTGGGGTGCAAAGTTTTCATGAAAAAAAATTACAATTCCTTGGGCGTATTCATGATCAAAAAAACATTTTTACAAGTATAGAAAACGCAAAAAAAGCAGGCTTTAATAATATAAATTTAGACTTAATTTATGATACAAAACTCGATGATAGTAAAATGCTTGATTATGAAATTTCTAAACTCGCTTTAATTGATATTAGCCATGTGAGTGCTTATAATTTAACTATAGAAGAAAAGACAAGATTTGCTAAAAAATTTCATTTTAAAAAAAACGCTCCACGCCTTGCAAAACATTTTATCAAAGCTATTGAAAATCTTGGTTATAAACAATATGAAATCAGTAATTTTGGACAAATTTGCAAACATAATCTTGCTTATTGGCAAGGAAAAGACTATATAGGATGTGGTTTAAGTGCGGTAGGATTTTCAAAAAATCAAAGATTTTATACTAAAAAAAATTTAAAAGATTATATAGCAAATCCTTGTTTTAGGGAGGTTGAAAATTTAAGTTCAAAAGATTTGTGTTTAGAGCATATTTTTCTAGGACTTAGAAGCATTATAGGAGTGGATGAAACAAAGCTAGAACCTTTAGAAAAAGAAAAGGCAATGTTTCTTAGCAAAAAAGGGAAATTAGTATATAAAAATGGAATTTTTTATAATACTAATTATCTTTTAAGCGATGAACTAGCTTTGTATATTAGCACTTAAGCTTTGCATTCACAAGAAATTCTTTTAAATTCAGGGAGTTTTATAGAAAGTTCATTGATATTTTTTAATATATCGCTGCAAAAATTATTTAAATTTTCTTTTACTCCATAATACGCCCAAACACCCTGTCTATCTACTTCTAAAAAATTAGCTTCTTTTAAAATTTTTAAATGTCTTGAAAGCCTTGATTGACTCATATTTAAAGAGCTTTGTAAATCACACACGCAAAGTTTTCCGTATTTTTGTAAGAAAGCTAGGATTAAAATCCTACTTTCATCATTAATTGCACTTGTTATTTTTAAAAATTCTTGCATAAAATTCCTTATATAAAAAACATTAAAAGTCCAAAACTAATTGCAATAAAAACAATCATACCTGCAAATAAAAACAAAAAGCTTGTTTTAAAAATTCTTTTAAGCAAAATAAGCTCAGGTAAAGAACACCCTGCTCCTGCTATTAAAAAACTCATCATTATACCAAGCGGAATTCCACTGGTAGTTAAAGCTAGTGCTACAGGAATCATAGCAGTGCAATTCATATAAAGCAAAACCCCTATAAATGCTGCTATAAATACACCCAATACCCCATAATCTTTCATATAATTTTGAAAAAAATCTTGTGGAAAAAAGCCGTGTATAAAAGCCCCAATACCCATACCAATAATAATATATGGCAGAATTTTTTTATATTCATTAAAGCTTTGCATAAATAATATTTTGATTTTATTTTCTTTTGTTTTAGTCTTAAATTTTAAAATTTTACTGCTAATTTTAGAATTTTTAACAAAAATAGAACTAGGTTTTTCACAGCATAAACTTTTAGAAGTATCATTAGAACAACACTTTGAAGTTTGCTCTAAATCATTTTTTAAAAAATCTTCATTAAAAAATCTTTGAGTGTTTATTTTTGAAACACAAAAAGCAATAAATAAAATCACGCTAAATAAAAATCCCACATAAAATAAAGAGATTTTTAAGCCAAAACTTACTACAAACATCACTACTATAATAGGATTAATTAAAGGCGAAGTTATCAAATAAGCTATACATACTCCAAGTGGTACTTTAGCTTTTAAAAATGCATTTAAAAGCGGTATGCTTGAACATGAACAAAAGGGAGTTAAACTACCCAAAAGAATAGCCTTTATATAACTTACAAAAGAATCTTTCTTTAAATGTTCATTGAAAAATTTAGCATAACGCTCATTAAGATAAGCAATGAGCATACTAACTAATATAAATAAAATAGAAATTTCAACAAATAAAATCAAAAAATCTTTAAAAATAAAAAATAACTTTTCCATAATCTTTTACTCCATTTCATTTTAAAATAAGCATAACAAAAATATATTAATATATCAATATATCTTTATATATTAATATTATAAAAGTAATAGTATTTTTAAGTATTTTTATGTAAAATGCAAACTATATATTTAAGCGAAAGAAGATAAAATAATGAGTTTTGGAGAAATTTTAGTTATTTTAGTTATAGCTATTTTAGTTCTTGGGCCTGAAAAACTACCTTCAACTATAGTTGAAATTGCAAAAATTTTAAAAGCCATTAAAAGTAATATTGATGAAGCAAAAGCAAGTATCAATAAAGAATTAAAAATAGCAGAGTTAAAAGATGAAGCACAAAAATACAAAGATGAATTTTCACAAACTAACGAAAATATCAGAAAAAAACTGAGTTTTGAAGAATTTGATCAACTCAAAGAAGATATTTTAAATAATACCAAAGAGTTAAAAAGTGAAATTAATGATTTAGAAAAAGATATACAAGAACTTTCGCGTGTAGAAGAAAAAACTCAAAAAGATGAAAAAAATACTCAAAAAATGGAAAGCTAAGAATGTTTGAAGAATTAAAACCGCATTTAGTAGAACTTAGAAAAAGATTATTTATAAGCGTAGCTTGTGTTGTTGTAATGTTTTTTGTATGCTTTAGTTTTAATAGTTACATCATAGATATACTAAAAGCACCCGTTGAAGCAGCTTTACCTGAAATTTCAAAACAAATGACTTTCGTTGAATTACAAGAGCCTTTATTTACTGCAATGAAAGTTTCATTTTTTACAGCTTTTTTGATTTCTTTACCGGTTATTTTTTGGCAGTTTTGGAAATTCGTAGCACCAGGACTTTATGATAATGAAAAAAGATTAGTAGTGCCTTTTGTAAGCTTTGCTAGCATTATGTTTGCGCTTGGAGCTTTGTTTTGTTATTATATAGTCATACCTTTGGCTTTTAAATTTTTAATTGATTTTGGGGTGCAAACTCAAGATTTTAAACCTTTAATCAGCATAGGCTTGTATGTGGGATTTTTTACTAAACTTGTAGTTGCCTTTGGCTTAGCGTTTGAAATGCCTGTGATAACCTTTTTCTTTGCCAAACTTGGACTTATTGATGATGCATTTTTAAAAAAACACTTTAGGGTTTCAGTTTTAGTAATTTTTGTTTTTTCAGCTATGATGACACCACCTGATATAATCTCACAATTTTTAATGGCCGTTCCTTTGTGCGGGCTTTATGGAATTTCTATTTACATAGCCAAAAAAGTTAATCCTAATCAAAAAGAAAATGATGAAAACGATTGATAAAGATCTTTTGCTTTCTAGTTATGATTATGATTTACCTAATGAACTTATAGCAAATTTTCCTATCTTACCCAAGGAGAATGCTAAACTTTTAGTTTATGAAAGATGTAAAGATCAAATTTTACATTTACATTTTAAGGACTTAGCTAAAATTTTACCACCTTGTGAAATTATCTTTAATGACACTAAAGTAATAAAAGCAAGAATTTATGGATTTAAAGAAAGTGGTAGCAAAATAGAACTTTTCATTAATCACCCTTTAAAAAATAATGATTTTTTAGTTCAAATTCGTGGCAAGGTTAAAGAAGGACAAATTTTATATTTTGAAAATTCTTTAAAAGCTAAAATCAAAAAATTACACGATGATGGCACAAGAGAAGTAGAATTTTTTAATGATGAAAAAAAATTCAATCATCATGAAGTTTTTGAAATTTTAGAAAAAATAGGCCATATACCTTTACCACCATATATTAAAAGAGCAGATGAAGCACAAGATAACATTAACTATCAAAGCATTTTTGCCAAAAATCAAGGTGCGGTTGCTGCACCCACTGCAAGCTTGCACTTTGACGAAGCAATGATAAAAGAACTTAAAAAAAATCATAATATCCATACTATCACACTTCATGTTGGTGCGGGAACTTTTAAAGGTGTAGAATGCGAAGATATACGCGAGCATAAAATGCATTCAGAATTTTTCTATGTTGATAATGAAACTTGTGCTTTGATTAATTCTTCTAAAAAAATACTTGGTGTAGGCACCACAGTTACTCGTTGTATAGAGTATTATCATAGAAAAAAAATAAAAGAAGGTTTTTGTGATTTGTTTTTACACCCACAAAATACCCCACAAAGACTTGATTTTTTACTCACTAATTTTCACTTACCAAAATCAACTCTCATTATGCTTGTGGCTTCTTTTATAGGCAGAGAAAAAACTTTAGAACTTTACCATGAAGCTATAAAAAACAAATATCGTTTTTATTCTTATGGCGATGGAATGCTAATCATTTAGCTTTTTTCTTAATATATTTTTTATCAATATAACCCAAATCTATAAGTTTTTGATAAATTTTAGCAAGTACAGGTCCGCCTGCACTACTACCACTTTTTCCATGTTCGATTAAAACTACTACTACATATTGAGGTTTTTCATAAGGCGCATAAGAAGTAATCCAAGCATGAGATCTTAAAAAATACTCTAAATCCTCTTCTTTAATACGCTTTTTTTCACTTTGGGAAATTCCAACTACTTGAGCTGTTCCTGTTTTGGCTGCTATAGTAATAGGAGAATTTCTTAAAAATCTTGCCGTAGTTCCACCATCAACATTGGCCACCTCATACATCGCACGCCTTAAAAGTGGAAGTTTTGATAATTCAAAAGTCGTAAAAACACTTTCATTATTGTCAAAATTTACCTTAGTAACATTATCATCAATGCTATGTAAAAAATGCGGTGTGATATTTTTAGCCGTAGCAATCATAGCTGTAAATTTAGCCACTTGCATAGGAGTAGCAAGAAAATCACCTTGACCTATGCTTGTATTTAAAGTTTCACCTTGATACCAAGGTTGATTGTATTTTTCTTTTTTCCAAATTCTATTAGGAACTGTTCCTATAAATTCATTAGGTAAATCTACTCCTGTTTTTGCACCAAAACCTATTCTTTCAAAAACAGAACTAATGATGTCAATACCAACCTCCAAAGCTCCTTTATAAAAATATACATCACAGCTTTCTCTAATAGCATCTGTCATATCTACATAACCATGACCTATAGCCTTCCAACATCTAAATTTTCTACCACCAAGTTCAAAGTTAGAATCACACAAATATTTATGATTTTCATTCACTTTTCCACTATCTAAAAATGCTAAAGCTGTTCCCATTTTTATAACTGAGCCTGGAGGATAAAGACCATTAATGAGTTTATTAGTAAAAGGATGGTTTAAATCATTAGAAAGTTTATCCCATTCTTCTTGACTAATACCGGTAACAAAAGGATTGAGATTATATTCAGGAAAACTACCCGCTGCTAAAATAGCTCCACTTTTTACATCCATTACTATAGCAGCGCCTGCTAAATTTTCAAAAATACTAGCCAAGTATTCTTGCAAATCAAGATCAATGCTTAAAGTGATATTACTTGAAGTAGGTTTTTTATAAGAAAGTTCTTCTATCTCTTTATTTAATGCATTTACTTTGCTAACCTTTTCACCCTTTTGACCTTGCAAAATTTCATTATAAGAACGCTCTATACCGCTACGCCCTACATAGCTAGTTAATCTTGCAATTTCATTTTCATTCATATCGTTTAAATTTGCTTTTCCAACATAACCTATAACATGGCTAGCTAAAGTATCATAAGGATAAAATCTTTGAGTAGTAGATTTAACTTGCATATTTTCACGCAAATTAAGCTTAGTAAAATGCTTAATCATAGCATCATATTCTATAAATGGAACTACTTCTATATAATCTTGATTATAATAAGAATCTGCTTTTATATAATTTCGTTTTAATTTAGTTATGTTTAAATCAGGAAAAGCATCTACTATAACTTGCAATTCCTGCTCTAAAAGATTTCTGTTTTTCTTTTTTATATACAAATATGGCTTTATAGAGATTGAAAAACCTAATTTATTTACTGCTAAGGGCCTACCTTTAACATCTAAAATTTGCCCTCTTACAGGTGCTAAAAATTGCGTTTTAATGGCATTTTGTTTAGCTATTTCTTCATAATAAACATTAGATTTAATGCTTATATAATACACTCTAGCAAGTAAAAGTATAAAAAAACAAGCTATAAATCCCATCACCAAACGCATACGCATATTAGATTTTCCCTTTAAAAATAACAAAAGAAATCAAAGCTTCAACGACAAAAAACCATAGATATTCAATACCAAATTTTAAAATTTGACTATTATCTAAATATGCCAAAAATACATCAAAAAGATAGATAAAAATATAAGCACAAAAGGTAAATATAACGAGCAAATAATGGCCTAGTTTTAATTTACTTTTAAACCAATCAACAAAAAGATGATAAAAAACGAAAAAAGCTATCCAAGAACTAAAAAGATAAAATCCATGGATAATATCAATTAATAAAAGATAAAACAAAGAAAAATACCATCTAAAATCAAGCTTATTAAGAGTTCTTTCTTTTTCTTTTAAAAGCACTATCATATAACAAAAAAACACGCCAAACAAAGGAGGCATCCAATAATAAACAGAGCTTAGCACTTGATAAAAAATCAAAGATAAATAAAAAAATAAATAAGAAAAATCAAATCTATTTTTTACTAAATTTCTACTCCTCATTAAAACCTAAGCTCTCTAAAATAATTTTTTGTTCTAATTTATCAATACCACTTTTTTTCAAATTTGAAACTAAAATGGCATTTTTATTTACATTTAAAATTTTTACTTTTTGACTTTGATTGAGCTTATCTGCTTTTGTATAAACTATTATTTTTTTTTGATCAGCTCTAATAAAAGAATCTAAATACAAATCCAAATTTGCATCAATATCTAAATTTTCATGTCTTGAATCTATTAGATGAATAAAAAGTTTGATAGAACTACGCTCTTTTAAAAACTCATCTAAATTTTTGTTCCAAATAGCCTTAGTTTTTTTGCTCACTTTAGCATAACCAAAACCAGGTAAATCGATAAACATCAATTTAAATTTATCCTCATCTTTTTTACAATCAACTTCAAAAAAATTAATGAGTTGGGTTTTGCCTGGAGTTGAAGAACTTTTTGCTAAATTTTTATTCTTACAAAGAGTATTAATCAAAGAACTTTTTCCTACATTAGAGCGACCTAAAAATGCAATTTCAGTATATATAGGCTGTGGAGCTTCATTGATTTTAGAAGCAGAAGTTAAAAATTTAGCATTTAATATCATTCTTTTACTTCAAATACAAATTTAGCAGGTTTTTTATCTTTACTAACTACTCTATAAGTCATATTTTTTCTATCTACTATGATTTTATCACCTATAAGCTCTTTTTTTGACTGCACTTCTATAATTTTTGCATTACCATTAATTTCATATGTATCTTTAGCTACATTATAAACAAACTCATCACCACTTCCATGATAAATCTTATCTTTCATCATAATTTTAAATTTAGCATCTTTAGTAGCTATATACTTAATAGGTTGTTTATTTTTCATATAAATGACTAATTTTTGCGAATTTAAAATATCTTTACCTTTTTTTACTTCCACATCACCGGTTAATATGCTCGTTTCATTTTTCTCATCCAAATAAAAATCTTTAGCATAAACTTCTATTTTTTGAGCACTAAATGCAAATAAATTTAACAAACACAAAAAAATTATTGCTCTAAAAACCATGCTTTTATTCCTTGAATTTTTAATTCTTTTTGATTTACATCATATAAAAAATTATCCCCAAAAACCTCATTTAACCCTATATATGCCTTAAATTTTTCATTGGAAAATAAAATTTTATTTTTCATATCATAAATTGCTTTTTGAGTAAAAATAGAAGTTTGATTTTGATCAAAATAACTTACATTACCTTCTAAAATGGATTTTTCATCATTTCTTACTAATAAATCCGAACTTAAATTATAATCAAGTGCTTGCACTTTAAAATCATCAAAAATATCTTTATCTTGGTATTTTACCCAACGACTTGCTTGATAGCTAGCTTTTGTAACAGATGTATTAAGCTCATAATCAAGCACATCAAAAGCTTGCATATTTGCCACATCCACCTTTTGCGGTTTTATTGCAAACAAATAAGGATCTTGAGTACTTAAAATCACCATAACAAAGGCAAATAAACTCATTAATATAGCAAAAATTTTTATCGCCAAAGTTTATCCCATTGAACTTGCATATTGTTATGTTCAATTAAAATTTCTATCATCTCACTTACCGCCCCATTACCACCTTTTCTGTTTAAAACTTTATCAGTTTTTAAAGCCTTATGCGCATCTTTTGGCTTAAAACTATAAGCAACTGCTTCAAGTAAACTCATATCGTTATAATAATCCCCAATAGCAGCACATTGAGAAAAGTCTAAATTTAATTTTTCTAAAATTTCTTTAGCACAAGTTAATTTATCACTAATACCTTGATATACTAGATCAATTTTTAAATCTCTAGCTCTAAAATACACACACTCGCTAGTCCTGCCTGTAATAATAGCAACTTTTTTGCCAAGCTTTTGCCAAGCCTCAATTGCTGCACCATCTTTTACATTAAACTCTTTAATTTCACCATAATTTTGTGTGTAGATGATTTTACCATCTGTTAGACAACCATCTACATCTAAAAAAATAAGCTCTATCATAATTTTACTCTCTTACTATAAACGCACCAGGAAAAGAACCACCATCAACAAAATCCCTTGCCTCTTGCTCGCTTCTAAAGCCTTTTAAAAATACTCTATGTAAACCATCTTTAGCACTTGTTTGTATTGTTGAAGTATAAGAATTATAATTTTTATATCTACTTGCTATTAACTCTGCGCCACTTTTATTTCTAAATGCCCCAATTTGCACCATAAAAGCTCCACCTTGGAAAATATGGCCACTATCAGCAATCTCCCCACTGCTACCTAAATTAGAATTAGTATGCACTGAACCTGAATTTGCACTTGTTCCAAAACCAATTACTTCAAGTCTTACAGGAGCCGTTCCTGCTTGAATCATATCAATATCTCTTGCGGCCATATTAGATAAATCTATAATCCTACCTGCTACAAAAGGCCCTCTATCATTTATTCTTACGGTAGTTTGACGATGATTTTTTAAATTAGTTACCTTTACTATAGTATTCATAGGTAAAGTTTTATGAGCTGCTGTATAAGCATGTTGATCATAAGTTTCACCATTGGAAGTTTTTTTACCATGAAAGCCCGGTCCATACCAACTAGCTATACCATCAGCAGTCTCACCTACTTCTACTACGGTTGGATAATATGTTTTACCATTAATAGTATAAGGTTTCATAGTGCCTTTTAAGCCTGTATTATTATGCTTTATACTTTTAAAATCTCTTTCTGGATAATACACAGTAGGTGTGCTAATAGGCACCATACTACAAGCACTAAATAAAACCCCTACACAACTAACGACTAACGACTTTTGTATGAGAGTTTTTTGGTAATTTTTGAGTAGTTTTGATTTTTGCATTGTTATTCTCCTTAATTTTTAACACAAGTTTTTGATTAATATTAATCAAGTTTCCTTTGATTTTATTATATTCTTTAATGCTTTCAACACTAATTTTATGTTTTTTTGCAATAGTATAAAGACTATCACCCTTTTTTACTATATAAATTTTTGTATGCGGAATAGTTGTATCCACTTTAGCTAGCTTTACATTCTCTAATGCATTTTCCACAGCCACACTTTTGCTTAAAGGAATATACATATAATAATCTTTTTTATCAGGCGGAGTAAAGTCATAATTAAAATGTGGATTATAACGCTTAAATTCATTATAAGACATCTTAGCTACTTTAGCAAGCTCTCTTAAAGAAACACTTGGTGGAACAGGTATTTTTTTAACTTCACTCGATAGAGCATAATTAAGCAAAGCACTATCTTGTGAAATCAAAAAATCATTATTATTAGCCAAAAATGCCATAGTAAGAATTTTTCTAATAAAAATTCTAGTTTCCAATGGTAAATATTTTTTATCAGGATCAAGCAAGATTCTTAAATCATCACTTTTTGCTTTTTTTATAGCTTGGCGTAATTTACCATCACCACAATTATAAGCTAAAATTGCTAAATACCATTTTCCAAACTGCTCTTTTAATTGCTTTAAATAAGCAATGGCTGCATAAGTTGATTTGACTAAATCTCTTCTTTCATCAACATAAGGATCTATTCTTAAACCTAAAGTTTGTGCCGTTGGCTTCATAAACTGCCAAACACCTACTGCTTTAGTTCTAGAAACACTATGAATTTTTAAACCAGATTCTACAATTGCCAAATATAAAAATTCTTGAGGAATATTTTCTTTTTCTAAAATTTTACGGATAATTGGAGTGATTTTATAAAATTCTCTCATAGTATCAACTAAAGTTTTAGAATGCATATTTAAAGAAGATTCTTTAAATTCTAAAAATAACATATCACTAAGATAGCTTGCTTCTATGTCTAAATTTCTTAGAATTTGAGCTTGCTGAGTATAATATTCAGGAGTTACCTGCAAGGCTTTAGCATTTAAACATAATAATACTAATATAAAAAATATAAAGTTTTTTTTCATTATAAACCTTGAAAAAACAAACGATTAGCATTTAAATTCGTAAGTTTTACTACTTCAACTTTAGATAATTTTAAAAGATCAGATATTTTTTGTGCTACAAAATGCGTTAAAATAGGATCGTTTACTTTACCACGATGTGGTTCTGGAGTTAAATAAGGCCCATCTGTTTCCAAAACAAGTTTATCTTTTGGAATTTTAGGTAAAATTTCCACTAATTTTTTTGCATTTTTAAAAGTTAAAACCCCGCCTATACCAAAATAAAATCCTTCACCTGCTAGTTGAAGTAAAAGCTCGCTTGCATTAAAGCAATGCAAAACACCGCCTTGTAATTCTTTTGAGTATGTTTTTAGAATATTAAAGCTGTCTTCATTAGCTTCACGCACATGCACAATCAATGGCTTTTTATATTCAATAGCTAGTTGTATTTGAGCTATAAAAACTTCTTTTTGTCTTGTTTTGATAGTATCATCATTAGTATTTAAACGATAATAATCAAGCCCACACTCACCCACTGCGATACATTTTTTATCATCTACAAATTCTTTTAAAACTTCTAAATCAAAATCATCTATATCATAAGGATGCACCCCACAAGAAAAATACACATTATCATAAGTATGTGCTATCTCTCTTGCTCTTGGTAGATCTTTTATATCTGCACCTGGTATAATGATTTTATCTACACCATTTTCAAATGCATGCGTTAACATCTCATCTAAATATCCAAAATAAGCTTGACTATCTAGATGACAATGAGTATCTATGATTTTTTCGCTAAAATCACAATCTAAAAACATACCTCTACCCTATTTTTTCCATTAGCCTTAGCTAAATCTAATGCCTTTTGTGCGTTATTGAGCAAATCTTGCATTTGGCTTCCTTTGCTACCAAAAGCAACCCCCACAGAGATGCTATAATCAACCTCGTCTAAAGCTATCAAAACGCTTTCTTTGGAAATATTAACTCTTATATTTGAAAAAGCTTTTAAAGCCTCTTTATTGCTTATATTTTTTAAAGCAATGTAGAATTTACCATCTTCAATTCTAGTAGCTAAATCCATACCACGAATTTGATCTTTAATCTTTTCGGCTGTATGTTTTATCACTCCATCACCGCAATCATAACTTAATTCATAATTAATTGTTGCAAGATTATCAATATCAATCAAAGCCAACGCCATTTCTTCATTTTCTTGTATATCTTCTAAATAATCTAAAAATCTTTTTTCAAAAGTAGCATAATCATCAAGTCCTGTTAATAAATCTTTACCTAAACTATACTCATCTAGCAAAACACACTTTTGCATATAATCTAAACAATTATTTACTCTACAATTTAGTGATTCTTTTTGGAAAGGTCTAATCACATAATCATTCACACCTTTTCTAAAAGCTCTTGCTTCTAATGCATCATCTTTATCCCCAACCATAATCACACCAAGTTCTATTTTAGAATATTTTGAGCGAATTTCTACAAGTAAATCTTCCCCATTAATTACCGGCATAGTAGCATCGCAAATTACTAATTTTGTATCAGGATGATCGCTTAAATAGCTTAGTGCCTCTTCCCCATGAGCTGCTGCTAAAACATTAAAAAGCTGATTGTTTAAGTTTTTCTTCATTTCTGCGCGTAAAGTTACATTTGCAATTGCTAAAATTATCTTAGTTTTATTATTTTTTTGAAGCATTCTAATAGAATTTAACATTTCATTAATACAATCTTCACTTTCTTTTTGAATATAATTAATAATATCTTTTTCCATAAATTTTTTACGAGTTTGTCCGTCATTACTTCCTGTAAGAACAATAGCGGGGATATTTTTTTCTAAAACTACATCAACCACTTCACCATTAGGAGCATCTGGTAAACAAAGATCTACAAAAGCCATAAAATAATCATTTTTCAATAAATCTTTTGCACTATTCATATCAAAAGCAACATCTACCTTTAATCCTAAAGTATTTTCTACTTTTTTTGCTAAAAGTTTAGTTAGCATTTTATTATCATCAATGATTAAAATTTTTTCTTCCATGGTAAAACACTCTCTTTAAATAATTTTAAAAAACTAATTATATCATATTGAAATTTACTTTTTGTTTTTAAAGCAAAGTTCTAGTAAATTCTAAAGCTTCTTGGGTAATATTTTCCCCGCTTACCATTCTAGCAAGTTCTTTTACTCTTTCTTCTTTTTCTATCTTTCTTACCTTACTTTCATTTCCTATTTTTTCTACTAGGAAGTGATTGCTTGCTTTTGATGAAAGCTGTGGTAAGTGTGAAATTGCAAAAATTTGATAAAACTTAGCAAGCTCTTTTAAAACTTCAGCTATACTCATTGCTTCTTTACCACTTAAATTTGCATCAATTTCATCTAAAAATATTATCCCACTAGCTTTATTAGTAACATTACATTCAGTTGCAATAAAAGAAAGTCTTAAACGATTTATCTCACCTGAGCTTAAATTTTTCAAACTAGCTTCATTTATATTTAAATTCACTTCATCTTTACCTAAAATACTCAAAGCACAATCTTTAAGCTCTAATTTAATCTCTTTCATATAAAGTTTTTCAAGATAAAAATTAAGTAATTTCTCAAGCTCTTTTAATCTTTTTTTGCGCAAAGTACTTATTTTTTGGCTTTTCTCATCTAAAAGCATTTTAGCATTTTGCACTTTCTCTTCTAATTCTTTTTTTTCAAAACTTAAATTTTCATAATGAGCTAATTCTGCTTTTTTCTTCTCTAAAACTTCTAAGGCTTCTTCTATACTTCCATATTTTGAAATCAAAGAAGAAAGTTTTTCTATCCTATCAAGCACTTCTTCTATATCAAAATCAAAATCATCAAAACTTTGATTTTCCCACACCACCCTTAGTTCATTTAAACACTCTGAAAAAAATGAACTATCAACATCACTAATTTGCAAAGCTTCAATCACTGCTGATTCTAATTCAAAAATTTTGCTTGCCCTGTTCCAAGCTGCATCAATTTTGTCTTTTTTAGAAAGCCTTTTTTTTAAACTCATCAACTCATCAAATTCGCCTATTTTTGGGTTAATACTTTGGATTTTTTGTATTTCAAAGCTTGTAAATTCTTTTAATTCTTCTACCTTTTTTTCTTCTTCTTGAATTTTTTCTAATTTAATTTTATTTTCTATATATTCTTTATAAACATTTTTATATTCATTTAAAAAATCTTTAAATTTCTTATCCTCTTTTGATTGCATAAAATCAAGTAAGTTTAAAAATCTTTCATTTGAAAACTCATTATTTTCCTTAGCTGAAAGATATTTTACAAATTTCTTAGAAAGTAAGGCTAAATTCTTTTTTGAAATAAGTTGATTATTGACAAAATAACGCGAGCTTTTATCTTTTAAAAGTTTAAATACATTTAATTCTTCATTTTCAATGCCAAACTCATCTAATTCAAGCTCATCATTTAATAAAACTTCCACCATTTTAGCTTCGCTCTCACTTAAAGCAAATGCTGCTAAAATAGCCTTAAAAAGCACAGACTTTCCAGCACCACTTAAACCAGTAAAGACAGTAAGTCCCGCTTCTAAGTCTAATTTTGCTTGTTTAAAACCTAAATTTTCGTTGATTAAAATACTTTCTATCATCACTTACCCCAATTTAACTTTTCTTTTAAAACTTGGAAATAATCTCTATCTTTTTTATGTATAAAACTAAGTTCTTTCTTGCTAAGCCCTATAAGAATTCTATCATATTCTTTAGGATTAATCACTTCTTGCCCATCTAAATACAGCAAACAATGCTCAACTTTTAATTCAAGCTCAAAACCATAAGGTAAAACTATAGGTCTTTGGGTTAAAGAATGAGAACAAACCGGAGTTAGAACAAAAATTTTACTCCAAGGATGTACTATAGGTCCACCTGCACTAATATTATAAGCAGTTGAACCACTTGAACTAGCTATGATTAAACCATCTCCATAATAAGCATTAAAAAGTTTATTTTCAAAGAAAACTTCCACATTTGCCATTAAAGCATTATCGCGAGAAAAAACCGCGTCATTAAAAGCAAATTTTTTAATGATTTTATTCTTTTTACAAAGCGTTATTTGAAGCATTTTAGCTTTTTCTATTTTAAAGTCATTTTTAAAAAAATCTTTAAAAAAACTTTCTACTTCATTAAAAGAAAAAGCAGTTAAAAAACCTAAATTTCCTGCATTTATCCCCAAAATAGGCTTTTTTGCTTGATAAGCTTGCCTACATAAAGACAAAAGCGTGCCGTCCCCACCTAGAGAAATTAAAAAATCTAATTTCTGTAAATCTTTAAGATTATTTTTTTTCTGATCTAATAGCACAAGCTCTATATTTTTTTGCAAAAAAATTGTTTTTAAAAAAGCAATTTGCTCATTTAAATTTGTATTTAACCTGCAAAATAAGCCTACTTTTTGAATTTTTTCTATATTTATACATTTTTTCATAAAAAAATTATAACAAAACTTAGCTAAGCAAAAGAATAAAATACTATAATAACAAAATTGAACAAAATTAAGCTAAGGAAAAATTTTGAGAACTCATTATAATACAGAGCTTAACATACAAAATGTTGGCGAGGAAGTAACATTATGTGGTTGGGTAAATTCTTACCGTGATCATGGAGGTGTAATTTTTATCGATCTTAGAGATCGTAGCGGACTTATACAATTAGTATGCGATCCAGCGGATAATCAAGAAGCACATAATATAGCTTCATCAGTAAGAAATGAATATGTTTTAATAGCACAAGGAAAAATTCGCCCACGCGGTGAAGGACTTGTAAATCCAAAATTAAAAACCGGAGAAATAGAAGTTGTTATAAATAAACTTACTATTGAAAATGAAAGTGCTGTAGTACCTTTTGCTATAGGCGATGAAAGTGTAAATGAAGAATTAAGATTGAAATATAGATTTTTAGATTTAAGAAGCAAAAAACTTTATGATAATTTTGCTCTAAGATCAACTGCTTGTATAGCAACAAGAAATTCTTTAGCAAAAATGGGATTTTTAGAGGTTGAAACCCCTATTTTAACCAAAGCTACTCCAGAAGGCGCAAGGGATTATTTAGTACCATCACGCGTACATCAAGGTGAATTTTATGCCCTACCTCAAAGCCCTCAACTTTTCAAACAACTTTTAATGTGTTCAGGATTTGATAGATATTTTCAAATTGCAAAATGTTTTAGAGATGAGGATTTAAGAGCAGATCGCCAACCTGAATTTACTCAAATAGACATAGAAATGAGTTTTTGTGAACAAAAAGATATCATAGCTATGGCAGAAAATTTACTTAAAGATATTTTCAAAGCTTGCGGAAAAGAAATTAGCATACCTTTTAGGCAAATGAGTTACAAAGAAGCTATGGAAAATTATGGCTCTGATAAGCCTGATTTAAGATTTGATATGAAATTTATTGATGTGATTGATATTTTTGCAAAATCAAATAATGAAATTTTTGCAAATATCGCAAAAGACACGAAGAAAAATCGTATTAAAGCTTTAAGAGTTCCAAAAGGCGATACGATTTTTTCTAAACGCCAAATGCAAAGATTTGAAGAATTTGTGCGTAAATTTGGAGCAGCAGGACTTGCATTTATACAAATGAAAGAAGATGGTCCTAAAGGCCCACTTTGTAAATTCTTTAGCGAAGAGGACTTAAATGCTTTAATCCAAAGATGTGAATTAGAAGTTGGTGATGTAGTATTTTTTGGTGCAGGGATTAAAAAAACTGTGCTTGATTATATGGGCAGATTTAGATTATTCCTTGCTGATGAAATGAAAATTATCGATGAGGATAAATTAGAATTCTTGTGGGTTATTGATTTTCCTATGTTTGAGCAAAATGATGATGGAAGCTATTCTGCAATGCACCATCCATTTACTATGCCAAAAAATATTGATGAGCAAGACTTAGAAGAAATTAATTCTATTGCACATGATGTAGTGTTAAATGGTGTAGAATTAGGTGGTGGTAGTATAAGAATTCACAAAAGTCCTATCCAACAAAAAGTATTTAAGCTTTTAAATATTGATGAAGAAGAACAAAGAAAGAAATTTGGCTTCTTACTTGATGCATTAAGTTTTGGAGCACCACCACATGGTGGTATAGCAATAGGCCTTGATAGACTTATTATGCTTTTAACAAAATCTTCAAGTATTAGAGAAGTTATAGCATTTCCTAAAACACAAAGAGCGCAATGTCTTATGACTCAAGCTCCAAGCGAAGTAAGCAATGAACAAATGAGAGAACTAGGTATAAGATTAAGGGAGAATACTAAATGAAACAATTATTTTTAATCATAGGTGCACCAGGTAGTGGTAAAACAACCGATGCAAGCATCATAGCTACAGATGATGCAAGCATTACTCATTATTCTACAGGCGATTTACTAAGAGCAGAAGTGGCTAGTGGAAGCGAACTTGGAAAGACTATTGATAGTTTTATTTCTAAAGGAAATTTGGTTCCTTTAGAAGTGGTAGTTAATACTATCATCACTGCTTTAAAAAATGCACCAACTAATACTATATTAATAGATGGTTATCCAAGAAGTGTTGAACAAATGCTTGAGTTTGATAAGGTATTAAAAAATCAAAGTGAAGTAATTTTAAAAGGTGTGATAGAAGTTAAAGTTAGTGAAGAAGTTGCTAGAGAAAGAGTTTTAGGGCGTGCTAGAGGTGCTGATGATAACGAAGAAGTTTTTAATAATAGAATGAAAGTTTATTTAGAACCTTTAGAAGAAATAACAAATTTTTATACTAAAGAAAATATCCACCATGTAATCAATGGTGAAAGAAGTATTGAAGCTATCGTAGCTGATATGAAAAATTTAATCAATGATTTATTAAAATAAAGGATAAAAAATGGATATTAGCAAAATCAAAGTTGGAGAAGTACCAAATAAACTTAATGCAGTTATTGAAATTCCTTATGGATCAAACATTAAATACGAACTTGACAAAGAAAGCGGAACCATCATGGTTGATCGCGTGATGTATTCAGCTATGTTTTATCCAGCAAACTATGGTTTTATACCAAATACTCTTGCAGATGATGGCGATCCTATTGATGTTTTAATATTAAATGAATATCCTATCCAAGCAGGAGCTGTGATTCCTTGTCGTTTAATAGGGGTATTATTAATGGAAGATGAAAGCGGTATGGATGAAAAATTACTTGCTGTTCCTGTAAGTAAAATAGATCCAAGATATGATAATATTAAATGTTTAGATGATTTACCAAAAGCAAGCCTAGATAAAATCAAAAATTTCTTTGAAACATATAAAATGCTTGAGCCAAACAAATGGGTAAAAGTAAAAGAATTTGCAGGTATTGAAAAAGCAAGTGAAATTTTAGAAAATTCTATTAAAAATTATAAATAATCAAAGTCCTTTTGAGGACTTCACAAAGGATAAAAAATGAAAAGTATTATTGCTTTTAGTATAGCTTTTGTGGTGCTAATAGGCGCTAGTATTGGTTTTTATATGTGGTATTTTGAAGATGATTCAAATACTTATGTATATGATTATAAAAAAAGTAGTTCTTATCAAAGCTACACTCCGCCAAGTACTCAATACAATCAAGAAAGAAATAATATAAGTGATAATACTTATTATCCATCACAGCAAATAAATCCGGAGTCTTTAAAAGAAGAAACTCCAGTACAAAATAATCCTACCATAGATGAAAATACAAGCACTCAAGAAGTCGCACCAACAACCCAAACAAATATAGCTGAAGTTTCTAAAAATGAAACTATTACTCCTAAAGTAGCCCAAGAAGAACAAAAAGTTCTCGTTGAAAACAACAAACAAACAAGCATAAAAAAAGAAAAAACAACAAAATATAAAAATACTATGCAAGAATACATTACAAAAGGTAAAACTAGCAGATATGAACCAAGATTAAGTAATGATTTTGTTAAAGTTTATGTATTGGATGGAAAAAGTTTAAGTGATTATAGGGTTGATATGTTAAAAGAAATGATCAATCCTGTTAAAATTAATTCTCAAGATTATAATTTAACGATTTTTATCGATATGCTTTCAAATGACAATATGAAACTAAGCATATATAATAAAGATATTGTTTTTGCTAAAAATAAGAAAAAATACAATTATGTAGATGTTAAAATTTCTGATTTAAAATTTTTATTTGAAAGAAATGGATATAGTGAATACAGCAATGAAAATCTACTTGAAAAAATCAATCAAAATCTAGCAAGAGAAGATATACTCAAAAGAGTTAAAATTCAAGGTTATGCAGACGATAGAGGTAGCACTTTTGCAAACTATATGATAGGATTAAATAGAGCAATGAATGTGGCTAAACATTTCTTTAGTTTTACTGAGGTTATAGAAATAAAATCTTTGGGAAAAGACACCTATCCTACTAAAGATAAGTCTGATTCTCAAAGACAAAATAATCGTAAAGTAGAAATTAGTTTTTATAACTAATTTCTAAATTTCAAAACTTCTTTAACAATTTTAAGCTAACATAACAATTTATTTTCATTCTCAAGGTAGCAATTATGTATGATAAATCACTAGAAAAAGAATATTATAAAATTTGCGAAGAACGCGGATATTTTGAAATCAATGGTAATGAAAAAATTCAAGAAAAAGGTAAAAACTTTTGTATTATGATGCCACCACCTAATGTAACAGGTGTTTTGCATATAGGTCATGCTCTAACTTGTACTCTACAAGATATCACAACGCGTTATAAAAGAATGGATGGTTACAAAACTCTTTATCAGCCAGGACTTGATCATGCAGGGATTGCAACACAAAATGTTGTAGAAAAACAACTTTTAGCTCAAGGCATTAAAAAAGAAGAACTCGGTAGAGAAGAATTTGTAAAAAAGGTATGGGAATGGAAAGAGCAAAGCGGTGGTACCATAGTTAAGCAAATGCGAATTTTGGGTATCACTCCTGCTTGGAGTCGTTTGCGTTTTACTATGGATGAGGGTTTGGTAAATGCAGTAAAAAAAGCTTTTGTAGATCTTTATGATAAAAAGCTTATTGTACGTGGAAATTACATGGTAAATTGGTGCACTCATGATGGAGCATTAAGCGATATAGAAGTAGAACACAAAGAAAATAAAGGAAAATTATATTATTTAAAATATTTCTTAGAAAATTCTCAAGAATATATCGTAGTAGCCACCACAAGACCAGAAACTTATTTTGGTGATAGCGCTGTGATGGTTAATCCAAACGATGAAAGATTTAAGCATTTAATAGGCAAAAATGTCATTTTACCTTTAATAGATAGAAAAATTCCTATTATTGCTGATGAGCATGTGGATATGGAATTTGGTACAGGCTTTGTGAAAGTAACCCCAGCACATGATCATAATGACTATGAAGTAGGCTTAAGACATAAACTTGAATTTATTACCATCTTTGATGAAAAAGGTATCTTAAATGAACATTGCTTGCATTTTAAAGGCTTAGAAAGATTAGAAGCAAGAAATATTATTATAAAAGAATTACAAGAAAAAGGTTTTGTTGAAAAAATAGAAGATTATACTAATCAAGTAGGATATTGCTATCGTTGTAAAAATGTGGTTGAGCCATATATTTCTAAACAATGGTTTGTAAAAAATGAAATCGCAAAAGAAAGTATAAAAAAAGTTAATCTTGGTGGAAGTAAATTTTACCCTGCACATTGGATTAATAGTTTTAATGCTTGGATGAGGGATTTAAAAGATTGGTGTATTTCAAGACAACTTTGGTGGGGTCATCAAATTCCTGTGTATTACTGTGAATGCTCTCATGAATGGGCAAGCGAAGAAACTCCAAGTCAATGCCCAAAATGCCAAAGCACTAATTTCAAACAAGATCCTGATGTTTTAGACACTTGGTTTTCTTCAGGTCTTTGGGCTATGAGTACTTTAGGTTGGGGTAATAAAGACTGGGGTAAAAATACACTTTGGCATGAAGATGATTTAAAAGACTTTTATCCAAATTCTTTATTAATCACTGGTTTTGATATTTTATTTTTCTGGGTTGCTAGAATGATGTTTCAAAGCACTAATGCCTTAGGTGAACTTCCTTTTAAAGATATATATTTGCATGCTTTGGTTAAAGATGAGCAAGGTAGAAAAATGAGTAAGTCTTTAGGTAATGTCATTGATCCTGTGCAAAGTGTGGATGAATATAGTGCTGATATCTTGCGTTTTACTCTTGCTCTTTTAGCTATCCAAGGTAGAGATATAAAGTTAAGCAATGACAAACTCATACAAGTTAGAAATTTTACCAATAAGCTTTATAACGCAAGTAAATTTTTACTCTTAAATGAAGAAAAATTTGAAGATTTAGATAAAAGCAAAATTCAAACTAACTTAGCAAAATACATGCTATCTCGTTTTGAAGTATGCGTAAAAGAAACAAGAGAAAATTTAGACAACTACCGTTTTAATGATGCGGCAAATACTTTGTATAGATTTTTCTGGGATGAATTTTGTGATTGGGGGATTGAGCTTAGTAAGGCTGAAAAATCAAGCATAAAAGAGCTTGGAAGTATTTTTAAAGAAGCATTAAAGCTTTTAAATCCTTTTATGCCATTTATTAGTGAGCATTTATACCATGAGTTAAGTAAAACTTCTATCCAAACTCATGAATCTATAATGATTTCAAAATATCCTAAATTTAATTCTAGAAATGAAAAAATAGAAAAATTATTCAATATCATTATAGAAAGTATAGTGAGTTTACGCCGTGCAAAAACCTTAGTAGAACTTGCAAATGCAAAAATTCAAAAAGCTTGTATAAAATTAAACGATGAGAGTTTAATGGCTGAGTTAAAAAATTATATTAATTTCATCTCAACACTTGCAAAATGTGAAAACATCGAGTTTATCAATACAAATTTAGAAAAATCCATTAGAGATGTAAGCGAGAATTTAGAAGTATTTATACCAACCCAAGATCTTGATTTAAGCGGTGTTTTAAATAGACTTAATAGTCAAAAAACAAAACTTGAAAAAGAATTTAACAAGCTAGATGCTATGATGAAAAATGAAAAATTTATCTCTAATGCACCTACTGCAGTCGTTGAGCAAAATAAAACTCAACTTGAAAGCATTAAAACTCAACTTGAAAAAATCAATGATGAAATTTCTAATTTAGAAGGCTAATAAGTGATAAAAATACAAAATCTTAAAAAATATTATGGCAAAGAATTAGTTATAAATGATGTTTCTTTAGAAGTTAAAGAAGGAGAAATTTATGCTCTTGTTGGACACAGCGGGGCAGGAAAATCAACTTTGCTAAGATGTATTAATGGTTTAGAAAATTATCAAAGTGGTAGTGTGGAAGTTTTTGGTAAAGAAATAGCTACTTTAAAAGAAAAAGAGTTAAGAGTATTTAGAAAAGATATAGGGATGATTTTTCAGCATTTTGCACTTATGAGTAGAAAAAATGTATTTGAAAATGTAGCTATGCCTTTAGAAATTCATAATTTTGACAAAAGCACAATTCAAAAAAGAGTTAATGAACTTTTAGATCTTGTGGGACTTTTAGCTAAAAGCAAAGCTTATCCAAATGAGCTAAGTGGTGGGCAAAAACAAAGAGTAGCCATAGCTAGAGCCCTTGCTTTAAATCCTAAAATTTTACTAAGTGATGAGGCCACTTCTGCGCTTGATCCAAATACTACAAATAATATTTTAGAACTTATTGCCAAAATCAATCAAGAATTTAACATCAGTGTAGTATTAGTAACTCATGAAATGGAAGCAGTAAAACAAATAGCACAAAAGGCTGTATTATTAGAGCATGGACAAATCATAGGTCAAGGGAAAATCGAAGATTTATTCTTAAAACCAAGTGAAAAAATGCGTGAATTTCTAGGGGAAAGTGATTTTTTACCACTAAATGGAGTTAATGTGCGCTTATACTTTTGCAAAGAAAAAGCAAACCAAAGCATTATCACTCATATGGCTAGAAGTTTAAATATTGATTTTAATATAGTTTGGGGTAAGATAGAAAAACTAAACAACAATGCTTTAGGAAATTTGGTGATCAATATAGAAGCTAAAGATCAAGAAAGAGTTTTAAATTATTTACAAGAAAATGGCGTTATTTGGGAGCTTGTGTAATGAACTTAGAAACAATTTTAAGAAATTTTGAAAATATACTTTATCCGGCATTACTAGAAACTCTTTATATGAGTTTTACAGCCACTTTTTTAGCCTTTTTAATCGCGCTTATCCCTGCAATTGTGCTTACTATTACTGATAAAGGTGGCTTATGTGAAAACAAAAGCATTTATAGCGTGCTTGATTTTATTATCAATATTTTAAGATCTTTTCCATTTTTAGTACTTATTGTAGTTTTAAGTCCTTTTACAAAATATCTCATTGGTATTAGCATAGGAACAACTGCTACCATAGTACCACTTACCATAGGAATTGCGCCTTATTTGGCCAAAATGATTGAAAGTGCTTTTAAAGAAATTGATCCTGCTATCATTGAAGCAGCAAGATCTTATGGAGCTAGCAAAGCACAAATTATCTTTAAAGTTATGTTTAGCGAGGCTTTACCGAGTATTATTAATGGTATTACTTTAATTTTGATTATTGTTATTGGTTTTTCTGCTATGGCAGGAACTGTTGGTGGTGGTGGTTTGGGTGATGTGGCTATTCGCTATGGTTATGAGCGCTTTAGAACTGATATTATGATTCAAACTGTTGTGATTTTAATTATACTAGTGCAAATCATACAATTTATAGGAAATATTCTTTATAAAATTACCAAAAGATAAACAATGAAGCATAAACTTGGTATCTTACTAGCAGCGACTAAAAATTCAAGTTTTACCATAGGAACCTTGCTCATTAACATCATGGATGTTATGGGTGAAAAGGTAGATGTGTTTTACATTTTACATGATGGTTTTAGCTTGAACGATCAAAATATCATGCAAAAAATTGTTAAAAACAAAACAATTAAATTTATTCTTTTTACCCAAGAAGATTTTTTAACCACTCTTGATAAAAATCAAAACGATATTAATAATTTATTTTTCTTAAAAAGATGGACGCATATGGCTTTTGCAAGATTTGAAGCTTTTAAGTTTTTAGATGAATGCGAAAGTATTATCTATCTTGATTTTGATGTTTTACTTTTAAAAAGTATAGATGAACTTAGTAAATTAAGAGCTAGAAAATATCATTTTGGTGCAAGATTAGGTAAAACTTTACTTCTTGAAAGCTTACCTACAAAAAAAGAGTATCATCAAAAACGTACATATTTAACTGGAATTTTAGTCTTTACCGATCTTATACCAAATCCTTTAAAATGCTATCAATTTATATATAAACATTTAAACGAAAACATTCATAATTTAAACGATCAAGGATTGTTTACACTACTAGCACTAGAATACAAATTTAAAATAAAAGATTTAAAAGATACTTATAATGGAAATATTGATTATAGAACTAACTTATCACAAAATGCTTCTATAACACATGCAGAAGGTAGCAACAATCGTTTTTGGAATAATATTTTATGCAATCAAACATGGCCTAAATGGCAAGAATACTATGAAAAATGGTTAAAATTTGGAGGAAGTAGATATTTAGATGGAATAAAAGCTACTAATACTCAAGCAAAAGCAAGAGTAAGATATCATTTATCATACAAACTAGGTTATGCCTTTATAGAGTGTGCTAAGAATAAGAAAAAAATTCCTTTTTTACCTTTTACTCTACTAAAGATTTATTACAAACACACAAAACTAGCTAAACAATACCAAAAAGATTTGAAAACAAAACCTTACCTTAAACTTCCACCTTTATCAAGCTATGATGATTACAAAAGCGAAGGCATTAAAAATCAAAATACTTATTCTTATAAAATTGGAAAAGCCCTTATTAATGCTCAAAAAAGTTGGTATAAAGGTGGTTATATAAAATTTATAAAAGAACTTAAATGCTTTTCTAAAGAATATAAAAACAAACAAAAATAAAACTTTTCTCATCTTATTAATATTTTTACAATATAATCAAACATTTTAAAAAACTATAAAAAAGGAGTTAATATGAAATTGTTAAAATTGCTCGCTGTAAGCACAATTTTAGGTGCAAGTTTATTTGCTAATGAAGTTATCACTGTAGGTGCAACACCTGTGCCTCATGCTGAAATTTTAGAACAAACTAAAGATTTATTAAAAAAAGAAGGTTACACATTAGAAATTAAAGAATTTAATGACTATGTTTTACCAAATCTTAGTACAGATAATAAAGAACTTGATGCGAATTTCTTCCAACACCAACCTTATTTGGATGAGTTTAATGCCAATAAAGGCACAAAATTAATTAGCGTTGCAAAAGTTCACATTGAACCAATGGCTGTTTATTCTAAAAAATATAAAAATATCCAAGATCTTCCACAAAATGCTACTATAGCTGTACCAAATGATCCGACAAATGAAAGCAGAGCTTTAGATATTATCGCTAGTACTAAACTAGTTAGTTTTAAAAATATCGCATTAAAAACTCCACTTGATATTAAAGATAATCCAAAAAATATCAAATTTAAAGAGTTAAAAGCAGCACAACTTCCAAGAGCTTTAGATGATGTTGATTTTGCAGTGATTAATTCAAACTATGCTTTATCGGCAAATTTAAATCCTGTAAAAGATTCTATTTTAATAGAAAGTAAAGAAAGTCCTTATGCAAATATCTTAGTAACTACCCAAGATAATAAAGATAATCCTAAAATCAAAGCTTTAATAAAGGCTTTGCAAAGTCAAAAAGTAAAAGATTTTATCAATGAAAAATACCAAGGTGCTGTAGTTCCTGCATTTTAAAACAAGCCTTGAGTTTAAAACTCAAGGTTATTTATTTTTTAATAAGTTCTGTGGTAATTTTAGCTATTTCTAATTCTTCTTCTGTTGGAATAATTAAAATTTTAATTTTAGAGTCTTTTTTACTAATCTCACCATTTCTAAGTTGTGTATTTTTATCTAAATCTATATCAAATCCCAAATGCGCTAGTCTTTGACAAACTTTTGCTCTAACAATATTATCATTTTCTCCAATACCAGCTGTAAAAATCAACGCATCGACTCTAGGTAAAATCGCAAAATATGAGCCAATATATTTACTCAAACGATAACAAAACATATCAAGAGCAAGTCTTGCTTTTTCGTTATTTTCTTCAATTTGTGCTTCAATATCTCTAAAATCATTAAACCCACAAATTCCATAAACACCACTTTTTTTATTCATTATAGTATCTAAATCAGATGGATTTAAATTTAATTCTTTTGCTAAAAATGGCAATACAGCAGGATCAATATCACCACATCTAGTTCCCATAATCAAACCTTCTAGTGGAGTAAAACCCATAGAAGTATCTACGCATTTTCCATTTTCTATAGCACAAACACTCGCACCATTTCCAAGGTGAGCGCTAATTGCATTAAATTCATTAATATTTTTACCAAGTATATGTGCAGCTTGTTTACTTACATAAGAATGTGAAGTACCGTGAAAGCCGTATTTTCTAACTTGGTGTTTTTCATAAAACTCATAAGGCAAAGCATACATATAAGCATAATCAGGCATGCTTTGATGAAAAGCTGTGTCAAAAACTGTCACATTGGGAACTTTTGGAGCTGCTTTTATCATAGTTTTAATACCTATTAAATGTGCAGGATTATGTAAAGGTGCTATATGAGAAACCCTATCAATTTCTTTTAAAATTTCATCATCTACTAAACAATGTTTAGTTAAATTTGGACCTCCATGAACTATCCTATGTCCGCACCCATCAAGCTCATTTAAATCATGTAAAATTCCACTTTGAGCAAATAATTCATTTACTAATTCAATACCTTGTTCATGATCTTTAATTGCTAATTCTTTTTGGTATTTTTGACCACTTTTTAGATCTTTTAGTTCTATTTTAGAGCTTTGCTCGCCTATTTTTTCCACTAAACCAGATGCTAGGGCTTCATCTTTTTCAAAAAGCTTAAATTTAATTGAAGATGAGCCTGAATTTAAAACTAATATTTTCATTTTTCTCCTTATTCTTGTGCTTGAATAGCACTTAAAATCACAGTATTAACAATATCTTCCACCAAGCAACCTCTACTTAAATCATTAATTGGCTTTTTAAGACCTTGTAAAATCGGGCCAATAGCTAAAGAATTTGCTGTTCTTTGTACTGCTTTATAGCAAATATTTGCCGCATTTAAATCAGGAAACACATATACATTTGCCTTTCCTGCTACTTTAGAATTTGGCATTTTACTTTTTGCTGTTAGCATATCATATGCTGCATCAAATTGTATAGGACCTTCTAGCTCAAGTTGAGGATATTTTTCTTTAGCTATTTTAGTAGCTTCTTTAATTGCATCCACGCTAGCTCCACTCCCACTATCTCCACTAGAATATGAAAGTAAAGCCACTTTAGGTTCAAGTCCAAAAGCCTTAGCACTATTTGCACTCACATAAGCAATTTCAGCAAGTTGTTCAGGGGTTGGATTTGGCATAACAGCGCAATCAGCAAAAACCAAAACCTTATCTTCTAAAGACATAAAAAACATACCAGAAACCAAACTCACATCAGGTTTTGTTTTGATAATTTGCAAAGCAGGACGAATAGTTTCAGCAGTAGTTGTACTTGCACCACTTACCATAGCATGGGCTTTTTGAGTATGTACAAGTAAAGTCGCAAAATAAGTTTTATCTTGCACGAGTTTTTTAGCTTCTTCTTTACTCATACCTTTACTTTTTCTAGCTTCATATAAAAGTTCTTCAAATTCTTCATTATATTGAGAATTTTTAGGATTTATAATACGCACACCATCGATATTGATATTTAAACTATTAGCTTTCGCACAAATTTCATTGCTATCACCTAGCAAAATCAAATCAACAATTTCATTTTGTATTAAAAATTCACTAGCTTTTAATACTCTTTCATCAAAACTTTCAGGTAAAACTACTATTTTTTTATCTACTTTTGCTTTTTCAAAAAGCTCATAAGAAAATCTTGCCTGAGTTTTATAAGTATATTCTTGTAATAAATCTTGAGTAAAATCTTCATTTTCTTTTAACAAAACAAAGTCGCTAAGCTTTTGGCTTAGTAAAAAATTTAACATAGTATAATTTTCATCTTGACTTTTTGCATACAATGGAGCGTTTAGCTCTTTAGCTAAGGCTATATTTAAACTTAAATCCCCCATCAAGCCAAAATCATCTACTCCAACTACTATAGTAAAATCATTTTCTTTTTTTGTTTTCTCAAAATCTTCAATAATCTTTTTAAAAAAATCATTTAAATTTTGAGTGAATTTACCTTGATACTCATTTTTTTCAAAACTACTAAAAAAATCTATTTTAAGATTTCTTTTTGTGCAAAATGAAGTAATTTTTTCTTTATTTTTTTCACAAAAAACAGGAAAGTAAAAAGCTATTTTACCTCGTACCTTTTCTAAACACTGCTGCAAAAATTTTTCATCAATGCAGTTTAACAAAAACATAGATTTCATTTTTTCCTCTTTATTTAACAAAATAATTGTTTTTTATAATATAATTATTTTAAAATTCATCATAATAATATAAGGTTATAAAGCTATGAAATTTAAAAATGTTAATTTTTACTTGTTACCTTTTGTAATGTTTGGCTGTAGTGCCACAGTTGATCCACATATTAATATGAAACCACCTACTTATGTAGAAGAACTAGCTCCTAAGCAAAATCATAATACTCAAAGCAATCCTGGATCGCTGTTTGGTAAAGGAGATAACCCTTTATTTTCTGATAAAAAAGCAATGAATGTAAATGACTTGGTAACCGTAGTCATTAGAGAAAATGCTACACAAAATTCACAAGGCTCTAAATCTACAAGCAAAAACAACAATGTAAATTTAGGCGGTGGACAAATAACTACAGGTGCTGGACTTAGCAAAGTTAGAGATTTTGTTAATGACTATACAAATATAGGCTATACCACAGCAAGTACTTCACAATATCAAGGCACAGGAAGCCAAACTAGAAGTGAAAATTTCCAAACTACAATTTCTGCTAGAGTAATTAAGGTTTTATCTAATGGAAATTATTTTATAGAAGGAAGTCGTGAGCTTTTAATCAACGGAGAAAAACAAATCATTCAACTAAGTGGGGTTATAAGACCTTATGATATTTCTCAAGATAATATGATAGATAGTAAATATATAGCTGATGCAAAGATTCTTTATAAAACCGAAGGCGATATAGACAAATCTACACGCAAGCCTTGGGGGACAAAATTTATGGAGACCATTTGGCCTTTTTAAGCTAAATGGTTTTACATAAAACTTGGCGCATCATTGGAAAATAAAATCAAATCCCCATTTTGAGTTAATCTTGATAAAGTTTGCACAAGTTGAGATTTTTCTTTTAATACATAAAAATCTAATGTGATATGTTTTTGTAAAATCGCGCTATTAGCCTCTGAAGTAATAATCACAAAATCAAAACATTCATTAATAATTTTACATAATTTTATATTTTCTTCTTCATTAACTTCAACTATACCAGGAGTTACTAAAACTCTTCTTCCTTGATAGCTTTTACAAAGCTCATAGCTTTGACTCATACCCTTAAAATTTCCATTAAAGCCATCATCTATGATAAATTTAGGCTCTTTAGAAATCACTTGCAAGCGATGTTCTACTGCTTTTAAATTCGATACGCTTTTTGTAATATTTTCTATTTTAATTCCTAAATAATGTGCAAGCAAAATACACACGCTAATATTATAAGCATTAAAAGCACCTAGTAAATTTGCATGAAAGTCATAAATACTATCATCTAATCTTATTTTAAAATCCAATCCTTCCAAACTTGCCCTAACATCACTTAAATACTCATCATAAAATTCATTTTCATATAAGGTGCTTGAGTGCAAAAAGTATTTTTCTAAACGCTCGGATTTTAAAGCTTGCAACTTAGCTTTGCGGATATTATCTTGAGTTTTAAAATATTCCAAATGCGCCAAACCAATCTCACCTACTATGCAAATTTGAGGATTTAAAAACTCTGTAATTTCTAAAATATCATTTTGCTCTCTTGCACCAGCTTCTACAATATAAATTTCAGTATTATTTTCCAAATTTTCATTGATATCTTTTACTATACCCATAAAAGTATTAACACTTCTTGGAGTCTTATAGCACTTAAACTCATCTTTTAAAAGTTCGTATAAAAAATTTTTTATACTTGTTTTTCCAAAACTTGCAGTTATTAGAATAATTTTTAAATTTGGATTATCACAAATCTTTTTACTTGCTTTTTTTATAAAACTTTTCTGATTAATTTTTTCCACAAAAAAGCTTAATAAAAATGTAACTACCAAAGCTTCTAAACCTATCCAAAAAAATGGCATAAATATCAAGCTAAAAAGTAACAAAAATAAAAAATAACGCTTAATCCTAGCAGTAAAAACTAGCTTTTTATCTAAATTTTTATATAAATATCCACCATATAGTAAAGATAGAGTAAAAACTATAAAATATAAATAAAAATTTCCACTATACAAAAAAAATACAAAAGCAAAATAAGGAATTATTAAAAAATACAAATGCCATAAAGGTTTGGGAAAGTGTAAAATTATGCGTGAAAATTTATAAGAGTACCATTGTAAGGCTAAAATCAGATAAAATCCAAGTAAAAAATTTAAACTTAAAAAAGCTATCATACTAATCATTTTTTAAAAATTCCTCATGTATTTTTTCATTTATAAAATCAGCATGTTTTAAAAAGAAAAAATGATCCCCATCTAATGCAAAAAATTTCCCTTTTTGTGCTAAAGAATGGATAATTGCTCCGCTTTTTAAAGGTGTAGCCTTATCTTCATTACCCCAAAAAATCAAAATAGGATTTTTAAGCTTTTGAAATTCATTTTCTAAATTTTCATTAACAACCTTTTTAAAGGTTTCATACATCACTTCATTCATGCCTTGAGCGTCTTTACTAATAAAAAATTTCCTCCAAAAATCCCCATAAGGGAGATTTTTCAAAATTTTAAACAAGGCTATTTTAAACTTCACTTTAAAACTTTTTGGTAAGACCACGCCTGCACTAGAAAGCAAAATCAAACCTTGAAAATTAGCATTTTGGCACATAATAGTCGCAACTTTTCCGCCAAAAGAATGCCCCATTAAGTAATCTGTTTTTTGCTCAATTGTAGTTAAAAAGTCTTCTACAACCTTTGCATAAGCGTAAGAATCCATAGGTGCATCTATACTTGAATTTCCAAAACCAGGTAAATCTAAATAAATTTGCTTAAAATCACTCAAAGGCTTTTCAAAAGCTTGTTTCATAAGCTCTTTATTAGCACCCCAACCATGTAAAATAAGAATTGTTTTTTCACATTTTGGATTGATGATTTCATAACTTAAATTATAAAAATACCCATTAGAATATACTCTAGTTTTTGCCATTTCTAGCCTTTTTTATCTTTGTAAATCTTTTCTAAAAGCATCACAGCTTCATTTAAACGCTCATATTCTTCAAAATTCAAAAGTACAGCTTCAAATTTATTGTTTTTCACAATCACTACTCTACCATTTTCACTTTTTTTTGTTTTTTCAAGCATAGTGCTGAAATTTCTTACCACTTCAGTTGCAGTATAAATTTCATCTTTGCTAAAAGTAGCCATATTATAATTTACCTTTTTGTCCATTAATACTATGAATAAAAGCATAATCAATCTTAATTTGCTTTTCAAATTCTATATTTTTAGCTAGACTATTAATTACATTAGTAAAATCTTCAAATAAATAATTTGCTAAAGATCCTGGATTTGGATTGATCTCATTTAAATAAACCTCATCATCTATCACAAAAAAATCACAGCGAATCAAAGCTCCTTTAAATAAAGGATTATAAATTCTAGTAAAATTATCCCTTAATTTTTGTTTTAATTCTTCACTAATATTTGCTTCACTTACTTTAGAACTTTCTGAAAAACCTAAATATTTTTGTTCAAAATCTAAAATTTCATTTTTTCTAGGCTCTTCAATAATAGAAAATTCCATTTTTTCATCTATCATACAACCTGCTAAGTTATATTCTTTAATATTACTTACAAATTGTTCTATCACAACATCCTCATCAAATTCAAAAGCAACATCTTTGGCATACTTAAGCTCGCTTTCATCTTTAACTATGCTTATACCTATACTACTACCTAATCTTGCAGGCTTTAAAATACAAGGAAAATCCAAAGATACATTTTGCTCTTTATGCAAATTTAAAACCTTATAATCAAGTGTTTTCACCCCTACGCTTTGTGCATAAAGTTTAGTTAAAACCTTATTAAAAGATAAAACACTAGCTTCTATGCGTGGGCCTATGTATTTTATACCATAAAAATCAAGCAAAGCAGCTATTTTGCCATCTTCACCATCTTTTCCATGTATGATATTTATCGCTATATCAATGTCAAGTTTTTTCTCACCTAACATAGTTTTTATAAAAAACCCACCCTGCTTTAACACCAAAGCTTTTTCTTTTTTATAAGCACCGCTGCTAAAAGTTTTTGCATTCATTTTTTCTTCATCTATAAGAAAAAATTCCTTATTTTTATCACAAAATATAAATTTTTTTTGTGCTTTGAGTATTTTTTTTAATACCACAGCACTTACAATGCTAATTTCATGCTCATAAGAATTTGCACCAAAAATTACACCATATATCATTATATTTTTCCTTTTATTATGCTAATTTTTTCAAAGCCTCTTTAATAAGCTCACTAGTATTTTTACTCTCACAAGTTCTTAAAACCTTTAAAATATTTTCTTGTTTAAAACCAAGTGAAAGTAAAGCTGCCAAAGCTTGTGCTTGGTCTTGATTAGAATTTTCTATATTGATTTTTGCATCACTTAACTCAGCTATAATTCTTTTTGCACTCTTTGGACCAATACCAGGAACCTTTTTAAATACACTCTCATCACCACTTTGCAAAGCTGCATAAAAAGTATTAGTATCTAAGCTTGAGCAAAGTGCCATAGCAGTAGTTGCTCCTATACCACTAATTTTAATCAACAACTCAAACATTTTTTGCTCATTTATATCTAAAAATCCATATAATTTATGAGAGTCTTCTTTGATAATTTGTGTGATTAAAAACTCAACCTTTTGATCTTTTTCAAAATTACTTGAGCAAAAAAGCGAAACAAAAACACCATAACTTACCCCACTTGAAGTTTTCAAAACTACAAAAGTAGGTTCTTTTTTACTCACTATTCCTTCAATTGCCACTATCATTTAGTTTCTTCCTTGTAATTGCTAATAGCACGAATTTCAAAAAGTTCCATCTCATTTTCTGTATTAATTTTTTGAAGCTCAAAACATTGAATTTTTTCTTCATCATGAGGATAATAGCTTAATTCTTTTCTAGGATTTAACAAAATGAATTTAATTTCATTTAAATCCATCCATTTTCCACTTTTATTAATAATCTTAGATTTTAAAAGTTTTTCTTGAATTTTCTTAAGCTTTTCCATATTTGCTTTTTCTTCTTCTTTTAAAGATTCTATTTTATTGGCAAAAATACTTAGATTTTCAATCTTTTGATTAAAATCTTTAATAGTAACTTTATAAGCTTGCGGTATAGCTCTTTTTGCACTCATTAATTCTTTTACTTTTTGCTGTAAAATTCGTATGGAGTCTTTACTTATATTGATTGTGTGTTTAGTCTCTTCTATTTCTTTAGCTAAATTTTCTTGTTCTTTTTTCAATCCATCAACATGTATTAGTATCTCTTCTCCGCTTTTTTCTTCTCCAAAAGCTTTAAGATCTTGAATTATAAATTTATTTCCACTGCCTTGAATTTTTTCAACATGGATTAAACTTTTAGCACTACATAAACAATTTCCACCGAGTTCTTGTATGTAAATTTCATCAGCAATAATCTCTCCACCCATAGCCTTTTTAATATTTACTTTTTTAGCCTTGATAGAGCCATTTTCCAAAGTTTCAGCAAAAACCTCCTCAGCCTCACAATATCCTCTTAAGATATTAACCTCAACCTTTTGTCCTATGATAGTGCTTTTATGATGCATATTGCCTTTAAGAATTATTTTTTTACCTCTTAAAACAGAATCTTGAGCCATATTACCAGTAACTTCTAATTCCTGAGCCTCAACAGTAATTCTAGGACCTATTGCATCTTCTAGAGTGTTTGTATTTTTAATCACAATAATAACTTGCTTATCAAAACCCGCCCAAATAGAACCTGTACTTTTAAAATCAACTTTACTAAATTCTAAATAATTTTCTATCTCATAAATGGATTTTCTTTGTATAATAAAACCATCTTTTTTAGCAATATATTTTA
This sequence comes from Campylobacter sp. IFREMER_LSEM_CL292, assembly GCF_025771615.1. Classification (NCBI taxonomy): domain Bacteria; kingdom Pseudomonadati; phylum Campylobacterota; class Epsilonproteobacteria; order Campylobacterales; family Campylobacteraceae; genus Campylobacter; species Campylobacter sp. IFREMER_LSEM_CL292. Next base: position 31,905 of record NZ_JAKMQP010000008.1, on the reverse strand, counting down.
TACTCTCATCATCTTCTTTAACTTCAAATTTATCAGAACAAACAACTTTTTCTTTATTTATTTTTGGTGGAAGTGCTTTTAAAATTTTAAATCTTAAATCCTTGCCATCGCTACCCTCTTTTGGCTTGATTCTCTCAATAGCCACCTCATCTTTTCCTATAGGTGCTACATAGTTTCTATTCATCACATCGTTGTGTTTTTTTAGATTTTCTAGATAGTGATATTGAATTTCTTCATTTGTAGGCTCTTGTGGATTAACTCCCTTACATACTTCAAATTCAACTTCAAAATCAAATTTTTGCTTCTCTTTAACCTTAGCATTAAAATCAATAATTTGCTTTTTAAAATCAAAAATTCTAAGCCCAAGCAAATATTTTTCTTTTATCATCGCTTTATAAATAGCCTCTAAAAGCTCTAGTGCTAATTTATCATGAAAAGCAATAGTTTCACTAGCTCTAACGCTAGCTTTTAATAAAGTACAAAACTCATTAGCATGCAAACTAACCTCAAAAGCTGGCATATGTGCAAATTTTTTAAAATAAATTTCTATTTTATATTCTTGTTCTATATTTAATTCATGATTTAAAAATTTCTCATCTTCTTCAAAAATTTTCAACTCTTTTTCATTAACTTTTATCCATTCTTGATTATCATAAGTATAAGAAGTACTAAAACTTAACAACCTAAAATCAAGTTCATCAACTTCACATTTATTTTCAGAAGCAAATATTAAAAGCTCTCTATAAGGGTCTTTAGTGTATAAAATTTTCTTTTCTTCCATAGCTTAAGCTTCCTTATTATATATAAAATTTTGATTTTAGCAAAAATAAAATCAAAATTTAGTTAAAATTAGCTCTATTAAAAATTTTATAATACTCAAACTAATGTTTAAAGAATGAAAATTAATGAGAAAAAATATTGTTTTTAAAAATTTCATCATCAATGCCTTAGGAATTTTATTTTCTAGGATTATGGGTGTTTTAAGAGATATTGTTTTAGCTTTGTACTTAGGAGCTGGAATTTATAGCGATATTTTCTTTGTGGCTTTAAAAATGCCTGCTTTTTTTAGAAGAATTTTTGCAGAAGGGGCCTTTGGACAAGCTTTTTTACCAAGTTTTTTAAAAGCAAGTAAAAAAGGTGCTTTTTGTATAAATGTTTTATTGCAATTTAGTATAATTGTTTTTTTAACCTGTATTTTAGTGAGTTTTTTTGCTGAATTTTTTACAAAGATTTTTGCTTTTGGCTTTAATAAAGAAACAATTATCCTAGCTGCGCCTTTGGTTTCTATTAATTTTTGGTATTTGTTTTTTATTTTTTTGGTAACTTTTTTAGGCTCTTTATTAAATTATAAGCAAAATTTTTTCATCACTTCTTTTTCTGCTTCATTTTTTAATCTTTTTGTTGTGATTGCAGGTTTTTTTGTCAATCAAGATGAGCCTTTAGAGGCCTTGTATTATTTTTCATATGCGACTGTCTTAAGTGGTTTAGCTCAACTTATATGGCATATTTTTGCTTTAAAAAACACTAGAATTTTAAAAAGTATGTATTTAAGCATAAAACTTAAAAAAACAAAGACCAATTTAGATAAATTTCATTCTACTTTTGCCCATGGACTTTTAGGCTCTTCGGCAAATCAAATTAGTTCATTATTAGATACTACTATAGCTAGTTTTTTAATGGCTGGAAGTATTTCGTATTTGTATTATTCTAACAGAGTTTTTCAGCTTCCTTTAGCTCTTTTTGCAATCGCTCTAAGTCAAGTAAGCTTCCCAAAAATACTAAGACATTTAAAAGCAAATGAAGAACAAAAAGCCTTAGCTTTTATGCAAAAAGCTTTTGAATATTTAAGTGTGCTTTTGATTTTAGCTAGTATAGTTGGGATTATCTTAGCTAAAGAAATTGTGGAGTTTTTATTTCAAAGAGGAAATTTTAATCAAGAAGATACAAAAATCACTGCATTTTTATTACAAGCTTATCTTTTAGGACTTTTACCTTTTGGTTTGCAAAAACTTTTCTCTTTGTGGCTTTATGCTAAATTTAAACAAAAAATAGCCGCTGTAATCGCCTTTAAAACACTTTTTATATCAGCATTTTTTAGCGTAGCGATTATTTTACTTATCAAAGAAGAAACTTATAAGAGCTTAGGCATTGCATTAGCTTCATCTATTAGTGCTTTTTATTTATTATATGCTAATATTAAAGAATTTGGCTTTAAAAATCTTTGGGGTATTTTTAGGGTTAAATTTTGGCTTATTAGTATAGTATTTTTAAGTTTATTTGCTCTAGGCTTATTTGAAATTAAAGATATTTTAATACAATTTTTAATTGGAATTTATCATTTTTTTAAAGGTTTATTTTAATGGTTTTTTTTGATAGTGTTTTAAAGAAAAAATGCGAATTTATCCCAAATGAGGCAAAAAAAGCAAACATTTATCTATGCGGACCTACTGTATATGATGATGCACATTTAGGACATGCAAGAAGTAGTGTTTGTTTTGATTTTTTAAGAAGAGTTTTACTAGCAAGTGATTATGAAGTGATTTTTGCTAGAAATTACACTGATATTGATGATAAAATTTTAAAAAAAATGCAAGAAAGTGGTAAAAGCTTAGAAGAAATTACAAATTTTTATATTAAAAGATATGAAGAGGATATGCAAGCGCTTAATATCTTAGAACCTGATTTTAAACCAAAGGCTACAGCTTATATTGAGCAAATGATTATATATATAGAAAAACTTTTAGAATTAAACCTAGCTTATAAACTTGAAGATGGAATTTATTTTGATACCAGCAAAGATGATAAATACTTTTATATCTCTAAAAGAAATTTAGAAGATAATCAATCACGCCTAGAAGAAAGCGTGGCTAAAAAAAATGATAGCGATTTTGTTTTATGGAAATTTGATGAAAAATTTTATCCTGCAAGTTTTGGTAAAGGAAGACCAGGCTGGCACACAGAATGCGTTGTGATGATAGAAAGTATTTTTAAAGATAAACTTGATATTCATGCAGGAGGCATAGATTTACTTTTTCCTCATCATGAAAATGAAGCTTGTCAGTGTCGTTGCAAAAACAATCATGAGCTGGCTAATTTTTGGCTGCATAATGGCTTTGTGCAAATTAATGGTGAAAAAATGAGCAAAAGCTTGGGAAATAGCTTTTTTCTAAAAGATTCTTTAAAACTTTTTAGTGGAGAGATTTTGAGATTTTATCTTTTAAGTGTGCATTATAGAGCACATTTTAACTACGCTTTAGAAGACTTACAAGCTGCTAAAAAAAGACTTGATAAATTTTACCGTTTAAAAAAACGCTTAAATTTAAATGCTTTTATAGATGAAAAAACTACCATAGAAAGTGAAGTAGCTAAAAATATCTTAGAAGTTTTAAATGATGATTTAAATGCCTCTAAAGCCTTGGCTTTACTTGATGAGTTTATCAATGAAAGTAATATTTACTTAGATCAAAACCTAAAAGACAAAGCTTATAAAATACAATTAGAAAAAACCTTAAAAGAACTCGCTTTTATTTTTGGTATAGGTTTTATGGATACTATAAAATATTTTCAATTTGGCATTAGTGAAGAAAAATGTCAAGAAATAGAAGAAAAAATCGCTCTACGCAACAAGGCAAAGCAAGAAAAAAACTATGCCTTAGCAGATCAAATTCGTGATGATTTAGCTAAAGAGAATATTCTTTTAATGGATACACCAAATGGTGTGGTATGGGAGAAAAATGGATAAAAATTACAAAGAAATGAAGCTTAAAGAGGTTTTTACTCGCTTTAAGCCTTATTATAAAGATTATTGGTTTTATTTTGTTTTAGCTATTATTGGCATGCTTTTAACTAGTGGTGGAACGGCAGCTAGTGCATACATCATAGAGCCTATTTTAAATAAAATTTTTATAGAAAAAAATGTTGATTTGCTTTATTATATGCCTTTGCTTGTTGTTTTAATTTATGCTTTAAAAAATCTTGGTGCTTATATGCAAGTTTATTATATATCTTATGTTGGGACAGATATTTTAAGAAGATTAAGAGAATTAGTTCTTGGCAATCTTTTGCGCTTAGATATGAGCTTTTTTCATAAATACAGAAGTGGAGAATTAATCAGCAGATGTACTTCTGATATTGGAGCTTTACAAAATATAGTTTCTACTATAATACCTGAAATTTTAAGAGAAAGTTTAACCGCGATTGGACTTTTAAGTGTGGTAATTTATCAAAGTCCAAAACTTGCTTTTTTTGCTTTAGTTATTTTACCTTTAGCAATTTACCCTCTTGCTATTTTTGCTAAAAAAATCAAAAAAATAGGACGCAATACTCAAGAAAAAAATTCTGATCTTACTTCAAGATTAAGTGAAATCTTTTCTAATATAGAACTTATTAAAGCTTCTAATGCAGGTAAAAATGAAATGCAAAAATTCAGCCAAACTAATAGCGAAGTTTGCAAACTTTCCTTAAAAGGCATTAGAATTGAAGCTTTAAGTAGCCCTTTAATGGAATCTATGGGTTCAATTGGCTTTGCAATAGTAATTATAATAGGTGGTAAAGAAGTAATTGATGGAAGTTTAAGCATAGGTTCTTTTTTTAGCTTTACTACAGCTTTATTTATGGCTTATACTCCTATTAAAAGACTTTCTTCACTTTATACAAGATTGCAAAATGCAGTAGCAGCTAGTGAGAGAACTTTTTATCTAACTGATTTAGAACCGCAAATTAGAGGTGGCGATGAAAAACTTGCAGAAAACATCCAAAATATTCATTTTAAAAATGTCTCTTTAAGCTATCAAAAAGATAAAATAGTATTAAAAGATGTAAATTTTTCTTTTGATAAAGGAGAAATTCTAGCCTTAGTTGGATCAAGTGGTGGAGGAAAATCTTCTATTATCAATCTCTTGATGTATTTTTTTGAAAAAGATAGTGGTGAGATTTTAATCAATCAAAAAGACATTAGCTCTTTTGATATTATTAGTTTAAGAGAAAATATTTCTTTGGTAACTCAAAATATTTATATATTTAATGACACTATAGCTCAAAATATTGCTTATGCTAAAGAATATAACGAAACACGCGTGATAGAAGTTTTAAAACAAGCTAATGCTTATGATTTTGTCCAAGAACTTGGTGGTATACATACTGAATTAAAAGAACATGGAAAAAATCTCTCCGGCGGACAAAAACAACGCATTGCCATAGCAAGGGCTTTATATAAAAATCCTCAAATTTTAATTTTTGATGAAGCAACCTCAGCACTTGATAATGAAAGTGAAAAAGCCATAGTAAAAACCATAGAAAGCTTAAAAAAAGATCGCTTAATACTCATCATCGCTCATAGGCTTAGCACTATAGAAAATGCTGACAAAATTGCTGTGCTTGATAAAGGAAAAATAGCTTCTATAGGAAATGATGCTTATTTAATGCAACATTGTGAAATTTATCAAAAATTAAAACAAAAAGCACAAAAAACTGATAAAGTTAAAGAAAATGAAAACTAAGAATTATCATTTTTTTAGTAAAATATGCTATTTTGTAAAAAAGGAAAAATATGACTTATGAAAGTTTAAAACCTTTAATATATAAATTAGATCCAGAAAATGCCCATGCTTTAGCTGAATTTAGTATGCGAACGCTAGATTGTATATTTCCTGGAGGGCTTAGTTTTTTTGCAAAAGATTGTATAATAAATGATGAAATTTTAAATCAAGAAATTTTTAATTTAAATTTTTACAATCCTGTGGGCTTAGCAGGTGGCTTTGATAAAAATGCAACTATGATAAGACCGCTAAGTGCTTTAGGTTTTGGTTTTTTAGAATATGGAACTTTCACCCCAAAACCTCAAAATGGCAACGAAAAACCTAGACTTTTTAGACTTGTTGAACAAGAAAGTATTCAAAATGCTATGGGTTTTAACAATAAAGGTAAAGATGCTATCGCAAAAGAAGTAAAAAAAGTCTATCCTTTTAGCATACCTTTAGTAGCAAATATAGGCAAAAATAAAATCACTCCAAATGAAGAAGCTATTAATGATTATATTATTTTATTAAAAGAATTTAAAGATTTGTGCGATTTGTTTGTGATTAATATATCCTCTCCAAATACCAAAAATTTAAGAGATTTACAAAGCGAGGAATTTGTAAGCACCCTATTTAATCAAGCAAAAGAAATCACAAAAAAACCTGTGATTTTAAAAATTGCTCCAGATATGAGTATAGATAGCGCAATTTCACTTTGCAAAAGTGCTATTAGTGCAAAAGCTGATGGTATTATCATGGCAAATACTAGTATAGATTATTCTTTAATTGATAATACAAGAACCTTTGGTGGAATTAGTGGTAGATTAATCACTCAAAAAAGTGCGACATTTTTTAAAGAAGTAGCTAAAGAAATTTATCAAGATACTATTTTAATAGCAAGCGGTGGTATAGATAGTGCTGAACTTGCTTATGAACGCATTAAAAATGGGGCTAGTTTGGTTCAAATTTATACAGCTATGATTTTTAAAGGACCAAGCATTGTTAAAAATATCAATCAAGGATTAATTGAACTTTTAAAACAAGATGGTTTTAATCATATTAGTCAAGCTATAGGAGTTAATTTTAAATGATTAATTATAAAAAAATCACCCTTGAAAATGAACTTGAAATTTACACTTTACCTGTAAATAAAAAAAGCGGGGTTATAAGTGTAGATATTTTTTATAAAGTTGGCTCAAGAAATGAAAAAATGGGAAAAAGCGGCATAGCTCACATGCTTGAACATTTAAATTTTAAAAGTACAAAAAATTTAAAAGCAGGCGAATTTGATGAGATAGTCAAGGGTTTTGGTGGAGTGGATAATGCAAGTACTGGTTTTGACTATACGCATTATTTTATAAAATGCTCTAGTGAAAATTTAGACAAATCTTTGTGGCTTTTTGCTGAATTAATGCGTAATTTAAATTTAAAAGATGATGAGTTTCAGCCTGAAAGAAATGTAGTTTTAGAAGAAAGGCGTTGGAGAACTGATAATAATCCTTTAGGATATTTATATTTTAGATTATACAATCATGCCTTTTTACATCATCCATATCATTGGACTCCAATAGGCTTTTTTAAAGATATACAAAATTGGAAAATAGAAGATATACAAGATTTTCATCAAACTTTTTATCAACCCAAAAATGCTATTTTGCTTGTGAGTGGCGATATTAATGAAGATGAAGTTTTCAATCTTGCTAAAAAACATTTTCAAGATATAAAAAACACCAAAGAAATCCCTATAGTTCATGAAAAAGAACCTGAACAAGATGGTGCTAAACGCGTGATCTTGCACAAAGAAAGCGATACGCAACTACTAGCACTTGCATACAAAATTCCTGCATTTAATCATGAAGATATGCCAAAACTTTGCGCATTGAGTGAGCTTTTAGGAAATGGAAAAAGTTCTTTAATAAGTGAAATTTTAATTGATAAATTAGAACTAATCAATGAATTTTATGCCTATGCAAGTGAAAATATAGATGAGAATTTATTTATATTTATTTGTGTTTGTAATGAAGGTATAAAAGCAGAAGATGTTGAAAAAGAGCTTTTGAAAATTCTTGAAGATGTAAAAAATGCCAAATTTGATGATACTATCATGGAAAAAATCAAAAATACCGTAAAAAGTGATTTTATTTTTTCACTAAGCAATGCAAGTAGCGTTGCAAATATTTATGGATCTTATCTTGCAAAGGGTGATTTAAAACCTTTGCTTGATTATGAAAAAAATATAGAAAATCTAAGCAAAGATGATTTAATTCATTGTACTAGAAAATACTTCAATGAAGACAAATCTACAACAATAATCTTAAAAAGGGGCGAAAATGGACAATAACATCATCATAGGAGCAATGACAGCTTTAATAACTCCATTTAAAAATGGAAAATTAGATGAGCAAACTTACCATAAACTTATCAAAAGACAAATCGCAAATGGAATTGATGTAGTAGTGCCTGTTGGAACAACCGGAGAAAGTGCCACCTTAACCCATGAAGAGCATAGAATTTGTATAGAAATAGCACTAGATGCATGCAAAGGAAGTTCTTGTAAGGTTTTAGCAGGAGCAGGAAGCAATGCCACACATGAAGCTGTAAGTTTAGCTAAGTTTGCACAAGAGCATGGAGCTGATGGAATTTTAAGCGTTACTCCATATTATAACAAACCCACACAAGAAGGTTTATATCTTCATTATAAAGAAATAGCAAAAAGTATAGATATACCTGTACTTTTATATAATGTCCCAGGAAGAACAGGGTGTGAGCTTCAAACAGAAACTATTATAAGATTATTTAGAGATTGTGAAAATATTTACGGAGTAAAAGAAGCTAGTGGAAGCATTGATAAATGCGTTGATTTGCTAGCGCATGAACCTAGAATGATACTTTTAAGCGGGGAAGATGCGATTAATTATCCTATACTTTCAAATGGCGGTAAGGGTGTGATTTCAGTTACTTCAAATTTACTTCCTGATATGATTTCAAAATTAACTCATCTAGCTTTAAAAGAAAAATACATTGAAGCTAAAAAAATCAATGATGAGTTATATAATATTAATAAAATTTTATTTTGTGAAAGCAATCCTATACCTATTAAAGCGGCAATGTATATAGCAGGTTTAACCCCTACTTTAGAATATCGTTTGCCACTTTGCAAACCTAGTGATTGCAATTTAACAAAAATAGAAGCGATTATGAAAAACTATAACATAAAAGGATTTTAATGGATACTTTTTTTCAAAATAAAACTTTAGTAATTAGCGGTGGAACAAGAGGGATTGGTAAAGCTATTGTATATGAGTTTGCAAAAGCAGGAGCCAATGTAGCTTTTACTTATAATTCTAATGCAGATTTAGCTCAAGAAATTGTGAAAGATTTAGAAAATAATTATAAAATCAAAGCAAAGGCTTATGAATTTAATATACTTGAACCAGAAACATATAAAGAGTTGTTTGAAAAAATCGATCAAGATTTTGATAGAATAGATTTTTTCATCTCTAATGCTATCATTTCAGGTCGTGCCGTTGTAGGTGGATATACTAAATTTATGAAATTAAAGCCAAAAGGTATTAATAATATTTTCACAGCAACCGTAAATGCTTTTGTTGTTGGAGCACAAGAAGCGGCAAAAAGAATGGAAAAAGTTGGTGGGGGTAGTATATTATCTATTTCTTCAACAGGAAATTTAGTTCATATTGAAAATTATGCTGGTCATGGTACAGCTAAAGCAGCGGTTGAAGCTATGGCAAGATATGCTGCAACCGAGCTTGGTTCTAAAAATATCCGTGTAAATGTAGTTAGCGGTGGACCAATTGATACTGACGCGCTTAAAGCATTTACAAATTATGAAGAGGTAAAAAATGCAACTATCAATCTTAGTCCGCTAAACCGCATTGGACAGCCACAAGATCTAGCTGGCGCATGTTTATTTTTATGCTCTGATAAGGCAAATTGGATCACAGGCCATACTTTGATCGTAGATGGTGGCACCACCTTTAAGTAATATTACCTTAAGGGTGCTTTATAAAGGATTTTAAAAGTATGAATTTACCCAATATCTTAGCTTTTATAAGGATATTATTAGCTCCACTTTTGTTTTTTTTACTTATTAATGATTTTGAAAATATCCATCCTAGTTGGGTAAATTATTTTGCTTGTGTTATTTTTAGCATAGCTGCTTTAACTGATTTTTTCGATGGCTATATTGCAAGAACTTGGAATCAAACTACTAAACTTGGAGCTATTATAGATCCTTTAGCAGATAAAATGCTTATTCTAGCTGCATTTTTAGGGTTATTACTTACACAAAAAGCTGATCCATGGATGGTTTACATTATCTTAGTAAGAGAATTTTTCATCACCGGCTTTAGAGTGGTTATGGTAAGTGAAAAATTTGATGTAAGTGCTTCTTTTGCAGGCAAAATAAAAACAACCTTTCAAATGATAGCTATTATATTTTTAATCATGCAATGGCCTTTTGCCAATACATTGTTATTTATTGCTTTAGTGCTTACACTTTATTCAGCTTTTGAATACATACTAGCTTATGTAAAACATTTAAAAAAAGGTATAAATTGAAATCATATTTATTTTTATTTATTATCTTAGCTATTGGTTTTAAATTTTATTCTTTTAGTTTTTTAATAACACTTTTAGTGATATCTTTTTTAATTTTTTTTCACGAATTAGGACATTTTTTAGCTGCAAAACATATGAGAGTTGATGTAGAAATTTTTAGCATAGGTTTTGGAAAAGCTATTTTTAAAAAAACTTACAAAAATACAGAGTATCGCTTATCCGCCCTACCATTTGGTGGTTATGTCAAGCTTAAAGGACAAGATGATTTAAACCCTAGTGAAAAAAATTATGAGCCAAATAGCTATAACACTTTAAGTCCTTTAGCTAGAATTTATATACTTTTTGCGGGACCATTTTTTAACTTTTTTCTAGCATTTTTACTTTATATAGCCATAGGTTTTTTAGGAGTTCAAAAACTTGCACCTGTTGTTGGAGATATAGCACCAAACTCAGCTGCACAAAAAGCAAATTTACAAATTGGAGATAAAATCCTAGCTATAGATGGGGTTCAAATTCAAAGTTTTGAAGAAATTGGCAAACTTGTTCACGCAAAACCAACCCTGCTTGACATAGAACGCGATAATAAATTTATCAATATCACTTTAACACCGCAAATTGACCAAGGCTATAATGAGTTTTATCAAAAAGTTCAAAAACCTCTTATTGGTATAGCACCTAAGGGTGAGTTTATTACTATTTATCACTCAGGAATTAGCAGTTTGAAATATGCTTATGAAGAAAGCATAAATGCTTCTTTGCTTATTTTTAAAGGTCTTGCTAAAATCATCAGTGGGGAATTAGATGCTAAAAATATGGGTGGAATCATCACTATGGTGGATATAACCTCCAAAGCAGCAAATACTAGTATAGTAGTTTTATTTTTAATCACAGCTTTAATTTCCATCAATCTTGGAGTACTAAATTTACTTCCGATACCAGCACTAGATGGAGGACATATACTTTTTAATCTTTATGAATTAATTTTTAAAAAAGAAGTACCAAAAGTATGTTTTGAATATCTTAGTTATTTTGGCATGGCTTTACTTTTAAGCTTAATGGTATTTGTAACTTACAATGACATTGCTCGTTTTATGAGCAATTAATAAGTCCTAGTAGCAAAATCATAGCGATTAAACTCGGCTATACTATTTTTACGATAAAAGCTATTATAAAATTGCTTACTTAAACTTTGCTCATAATTTAGTCTAAACTTAACCCACATTGCTGTTTGATCTTTTGCACTAGTTTTTTCATCTTGATAATTAAGCGATAAATCCAAAATAGAAATTGGAGAATAAGTAATGTTATACTGATTTTGTGTTTCTTTCATGTTAGAATTTACATTTAAAACATTTAAATAAGGTAAATCAAATATAACCCCAAACTCTGTACTATCATCACTATTATTTTCTTTTATATCATAATGATTAGCATATGCTTTAAAATATTGACTAAATTGCAATTCAGCACCAAAACTATTTTTTGCATAAGCTTGTTTATATTGATCATTAAAATAATTAAAACCCAAATTGATTTCATCAAATTCATAACGATTAATAATTCCCAAAGAATAAGCTTGCTCTAACTGCCCTATTCTTGCTTGTTTTTCTAAAAGTAAAGTAGCATTATCATAATCTAAAATTGAGTTGATATTTTTAATATTTACATTTAAAGCGTTATAATCTAAACTAGCTTCTGTTTTGTCCTTTGAGCTTAAATTTAAAACCTGCGCTAAAGAATTACTAGCAAAAGTACCAAAATCAACATTTTGAGCTTGATACTCTTGTGGTTTTTGAAAAAATACTTGTTTAGAAATTGCATTTGTTTTTTGTTCTTTAGTTATATTAACATCACCCTCACTTAAGCTTTCTTCTAAATTAGAAGCAAGCACATTTAAACATATACAACTTAAAAAAATGTATTTTTTCATTTAACCTCTTATTAAATATGTTTTTTATGCTCTATTTCGCTTATCATTTTTTCATTTATATCTTGAATTTGCTTAATATGTGCATAAATTTTTCTTTCCTCTTTGACTATTTGATTGTTTCTTATACAATCAAATAATTTTTCTATATAAGAATTTAAATTTTGATTTAAAACATAAATATTACTTGTAGAATCAAATTTGGCTAAATTTTTATCTTCTATATCTTCTATTTTGGAATTAATCACACAAGAGCAAGCTAAATATGTTTTTAAACAACACTCTAAATAAAGCAATATTTTATTAGTATCAACACTTGTCTTAGAAATCTCATCTAATAAAATTTTAGCTTTTTCATCAACACCAGTAAACACCTCTTGGAATTCTTCTAAACTTGAGTTAGATTTTTTAGCAACTTTATAAGCTTCATTAGTTATGTTTTTAATATTACTCATTTGCTCTATTGATACTTTAATCATCACAGAAATTTCTTTGGCGGCCTCTTGAGTTTTTTCAGCTAAATGTCTTACCTCATCTGCAACTACCGCAAAACCTCTACCATGCTCTCCTGCACGAGCTGCCTCAATAGCTGCATTTAATGCTAAAAGATTGGTTTGCTCTGTAATATCTTCTATAATAGATATAAAAGAAGAAACATTATTAATTTGCTGTGAAAAAGTATCCATTAAAGTATGAATTTGAGTGATATTTTCGCCTAAATTTTGCAAATCGACTGAAATTAATTCTGCATTTTTGGCACTTTTTGAAGAATGAGTAGAAATATCATTTGCTTGCTCATATATATCATGCATAGTGCTTGCATTATCATTTAATTTCACATTAATCAAAGCTAATTCTTTTTGCAAAGAATCTGACATATCCTTAGAAACATTTTCAACGACAATACTTCTTATGGATAAATTTTGAGTTTTTTCTATTTCTAAAGTAGCTTCATTAATAATTTTAGCATTATATGCGAAAGTACCCATTAAGCCTTCTAATCTTGCTTTTCTATAAAATCTTTGTTCTTTTACAGCTAAAATAGCATTAAGAATTTCTCTATTAAAAGCCTCCATTTGATCAGCTAAATCATTCACAACCCAACTTAATTTTCCTACTCCAGATTTTGGAACAGCTATGTGAGTAATTCTTGCTTCCAAATTTCCTTTTGTAAGCTCATTTAAAACTTGAGTAATCCTTAAAACTTCTTTATTTCTATAATAAGCACTAGCAAGTCCGAATAACACCACTAAAGTTCCAATCACACAAAAAATAAAACCAAAAATATTATTTTCTACTATTTCCAAGATTGCCATCAAACAAAATAAAAATAAAGCAAAATAATTTACAGATTGATTGATATTATATTGATAAAACCAATTCTTCATAACTCATCCCTTTTGTATTTAAATAATCATCAAGTTTCTTCCTTGATGCACCTTTTCCACCTTTTTGCTCTTCAATCAAAAGCTCTTTGTATAATTTTTCTATTTTTTCAACTGCTTCTTTTTTGGGTTTTAAACGCATAGAATAATACCCAACAACTTCTCCTTTGGAATCAAACGAAGGACTGACAAAAGCCAAAACCCAATAAAATGATCCATCTTTTGATAGATTCTTAACATAAGCTATAATCTCTTTTTTACTCTTAAGTCTTTCCCAAAGTAATTCAAAAACAACTTTTGGCATATCCGGATGACGCACTATGTTATGAGGTTTTCCCAATAATTCTTCCTCACTATAGCCCGAAAGAGAAATAAAGATTCTATTGCAATATATAATTTTTCCTGTAGTATCTGTTTTGGAAATAATCATTTGTCCGTCATTGAAAAATTTTTGATTATTATTTGGCAAAATTTTTCTTTTCATATACCCTCCTTAAAATATTAATTTTAATATACCAATATATAAAATTAATAAATCAAGGATTAAATAAGTCCTTTTTTAAGCTTTCTAATTAAGAATCTTGCAGGATGTAAGGCATGTAAAAATTCTTTTTTTATTCTTGGCTCATCAAAAATCAATGAGCTCATCACTCTAGCACAAACAATAGCACTAGCAAAAGCTCTAGATCCATGAGCAATAGAAAAATACAAAGGAATAAAATCATTTGGTATGACTTGATTTTTATTTTTATGCCATAAAAGTGCTTTATAATTTTGCATATAAAAATTTTCATCATAGGCTTGACCTGCTATGGCAAATCTATCACTAGAATATGATCTAAATCCTACTTTACCGCCCATTATCTCTAAATTTTCATCATGTAAAAACTCTTTTACATTTTCAATATTTTGTAAATCATCATTTTTTAAAAGCGTTGTATCTTGATTAAGCCTATCATAACTTGCACCAATAAGTTGTAAATCAAGCTCCTCATTAATAGGACAAATATATCCTTTAGAAGATAAGGCATGCGGGTTTTTTAAAAATGGTTTTAAATGAGTACATTGACCTCTTACACTACTTAATTTCATATATTTATACTCTAAAAATTTCTTAGCATCAGCACCTTGAGCATAGATTAACACATCATAATCTTTTAAAATTTTTTGATTATTAAAATTTAAAAAAAACTTTTCATTTTTATAAGAATAATCTTTAAATTCATACTCAAAAAATACCCTAGCCTTGCTTTTTTGCAAAAGTGTCTTCACAAGCTCTTGAGGTTTTATACAAAATCCATCTTTTAAAAAGGCTTGATTGTTAATAATTTCAAATAAAACATTATCTTTTTGACTATCAAAACGCTCTTGCATAAGCTCATTATGAGCAAACTCATAAACCCCTTGTGGAGTTAAATTTAAAATTTGTCTATAAAATCTACTTGCTTCTAAAAAAGCATATTGTGAAAACTCACCCAATAAAACATCGGGTTTTAAAATCAAAGAGCTTAAAATTCCATTGATATTTCCAGAAGCGCCTTTTCCTAATGAATTTTCTTTTTCAAAAACATCTACTTGAACATTTCTTAGAGAAAGCTCATAAGCCATGCTTGCTCCGGCTATACCTGCTCCGATAATAGCTATTTTTTGAATCTCTTTTTTTAAAGATGGGGTATTAAAATATGCAAATTTATCTTCAAATTCTAAACCATTAAAAATGGCTTGTATCATTTCTCTTTTTCTAAAACCTTTTATCTTTTGCACTTGAAAATTGTTGTTAATTAAAGCCTTTTTTAAAACACTAGCAGAAGAAAAAGTTAAAACCTTAGCATTTATTTTTGAGTTTTTAGCAACATCGTTTATAATATTATCATCAAACATATCTTGATTTTTAGAAGGTGAAAAACCATCTAAATACCAAATATTTGCCTTAAAGTCTAAATTTTGTAGATTTTCTTTAGCATCACCAAACACCAAATCTAAAAAACAATCTTGAAAATAAAACCTATAGACTCCATCCTTACATGGAGGATAAAAATTTAAAAATTGCTCTAAAACTTCTTTAAATTCCTCATAAAAACCAAGTTTTTTATAAATTTCTCTTAATTTATCTTTTTCTATATAAAAATTTTCAAAGCTAAGATAAAAAAGTCTTTGATTATGTTTTTTTTCTTTTAAAAAACGCTTTAATGTAAGAAAGAAATTTAAGCCTATACCAAAACCAAGTTCTGCTACAATAGTTTGTTTATTTTCAAAGTCAAAAGCATTTGTATATATAAATTTGCTTTCACTTAAACCATCACTAGAATTAAAATAATAATCATCAAAATCTAAAGAAAAAGGCGCATTATTTTTTATAATAATATTTGCTTTTTTCATTGATTCTTATAAAAATAACTTTCAATTCCATTGGCAATACCAATGGCTAATAATTCTTGGAAATTTTTATTTGTCAATCTATTTCTTTCACTAGGATGGCTAATATAACCTGTTTCAATCAAAATCGCTGGCATTTGTGCTCCTACTAAAACCCAAAACGGAGCCTCTCTAACCCCACCATCAACAACTTTATATTTTTTTCTTACATTGCTCAAAATTTTTTTCTGTACATCGATAGCTAATTTATTTGAAGCAACTATTTTTTCACGATTTAAAAAATTTAAAAATGTTTGCTTGGAAAAATAATTCATTTCTTCAAAATCTGATTGATTTTCTGCTTCAGCAGCTTTTTTACTTCTTTCGCTTCTTGCAGGAGATAAAAAGAAAGTTTCAATTCCTTGTAAAGTCTTAGCTCTTTGTTTATTTGGTGCTGCATTTGCATGGATAGAAATAAACAAATCTGCCATTTTCTCATTAGCCATGGAAGTTCTATCTCTAAGGTTTATAAATTTATCAGTACTTCTTGTGTAATAAATTTTATATCCTCTTTTTTTTAGCTCATTTCCAAGTTTTAAAGCCACACTTAAAACTACATCCTTTTCTCTAACACCCTTATCTCCTAAAGTTCCTGGATCCTTACCTCCATGACCTGGGTCAATTACTATAATTTTGCCTGATTTTTTGATAGTAGCTTTTGCTGCTTTTGAAGTATTTTTTATTGGTGTTTTTTTAATCTTTTTCTCAAATCCTACAAATAACTCATCATCATCCAAATCAAGACTAGTCTTAAAATCACTAGTAGAATTTAAAACAATTCTTACTGTAGTTTTATTAAACTGCACTATTGTGATAGATTGATTTTTATTAATATCAATTTTTTTTCTATCACCTTCTAGAATAGCTTCAAAACTCACAATAGAGCGATACATTTTACCATCTTTAAAAGAGTTAATTTTAATATCTTCAATATCAATATCATTGTTTAATTTTAAATTAACACCACTTTTATCTTTACTTGATTTTAAAATATATAAAGGTTCATTTCTAACAACTTCTTTTTTAACTTCTGTTTTTTTAATCTCGCTTTGTTTTTTAACTATAGGTTTAGGTTCTTCTTTTTTTTCTATTTTTTCAAGTCCCATAAAAAGACTTTGATCTTTAAGCTCTATTTTTACTTTTAACTCTTTTTTAGAACTCAAAACTAAACGCATGCTAGTTGGATTAAATTGTGATACAATAATATCAAAATCTTTAAATTCAAAATTTCTCTTTGGCCCTTTTAAAATTCCATCAAAATCTGCAACATAACGAAAATTATCACCTTTTAAAGTAAAATTTTTTATATCTTTTTGGCTAATTTTTTCACTCAAATCAAGCAAAATACCATTATCTAATTTTTTAACATCAAGAATAAAAAGCTCTTTTTGTGCCGAAGTTTTTTTATCTTCTTTTTTATCTTCTTTTTTATCTTCTTTTTTATCTTCTTTTTTATCTTCTTTTTTATCTTCTTTTTTATTAGTAAAAGCCGTAGTATTAGTTTCGTTTTTTACTAGCTCTTTTTTTATTTTTTGATCTTGTATAACTTTTAAAGCATTTTTTAAACGCGAAATTTCTTCTTCACTTACTCCGCTTTCTTTAAGCTCTTGCACATAAGCCTTATCATCAAAACCTAAAAAATTTGAACTAATGATTAATCTTTTTAAAATCTCATTTTTTTCTTCATTATTATCATTAATTACGCTTTGTATATATAAAGATTTTAGTTGTTGATGTAATTGCAATTTTTCTTCTGCATTAGAGGTTAAAAAGTTTTGATCAAATTTTTTAACCTCTACATTAGCAAAAACACCAATATAAAATAATAAAAAAATAAAAAATATTCTAAGCATCTTCACCATAAACTAATTTTTTCATTAGTTCTTCTACGCTAATAAGTTTATCCAATCTATACCCATTAGCTCCTGTAAAAAATAAACCTGTTTCTTTTTTGCCACTCCAAGCATCGTATAATCTATCCGCTATACAATAACCTACTTTAGTAGCTTCCTTGCCTCTACCACATGGTGCAACGCAGTTGCTCACACAAGAAATTTTTGGCCCCATTCTTTTATCTACTAAATTTAAAAGATTAGTTCTTACTCCTCTTGCAGGATAACCAACCGGGGATTTTAAAAGCTCAATATCTTCTTTTTTACAATCAAGTAATACTTGTTTAAAATCATCACTCGCATCACACTCAAAAGTTCCTATAAAACGAGTTCCCATTTGAACGCCACTTGCTCCTAAAGACATCATCTTTTCTATATCTTGCTTATCCCAAATTCCACCTGCAGCAATCAGTGGTATGTCGCCCCAATTTTTAATTTCTTGCGCAACTTGTGGCACCACATTTTCTAATTGATATTCATCCATTAAACATTGCTCATAAGTAAAACCCTGATGTCCGCCGCTTTTTGGTCCTTCAACTATAACTGCATCAGGTAAGCGATTGTATCTACTTTGCCATCTTTTACAAATAATTTTTAAAGCCTTAGCTGATGATACAATAGGTACCAAAGCAACATCAGGATAATCTTGTGTAAATTCAGGTAAATTTGTAGGAAGTCCTGCTCCTGAAACTATCACATTAAAACCAACCTCACAAGCATTACGAGCAATTTGCGCATAATTATTACTTGCATATAAAATATTACAGCCCAAAGGTGCGTCTTTGCAAACCTTTCTAGCATTATCTATCAAAGCTTTTAAGCCTGCTTTTGAGTAAAAATTATCACTACCATAAGGTTTTGCATTAAGTTCTTTATCTATATGTGTTCTATTTTCATAATACCCAGTTCCCACTGAAGAAATAATCCCTAAACCACCATTTAAAGAAACTGCAGAAGCAAGCTTATCCCAACTTATACCAAGCCCCATTCCACCTTGAAAAATAGGATATTTTATCTCATGCTTTCCAATTTTTAAAGCTTTAAAACTCATTATATTACCTTTAATTTTGCAAATTTTCTTTTTCCAACTTGTATAATATATTCTCCACTTTCTAGTTGGTATTGTTCATTTTGAACTTTTTCTCCATTAATACTTACTGCATTAGAACTAA
Source organism: Campylobacter sp. IFREMER_LSEM_CL292 (assembly GCF_025771615.1). Lineage (NCBI taxonomy): Bacteria > Pseudomonadati > Campylobacterota > Epsilonproteobacteria > Campylobacterales > Campylobacteraceae > Campylobacter > Campylobacter sp. IFREMER_LSEM_CL292. The sequence goes on along the minus strand of NZ_JAKMQP010000008.1, from coordinate 13,017 downwards.
TCAATCTTCTAGCAGCTGAAGTAGAGCTTTCCATTTTACATTCCACTATAGCTTTTGCAAGCCAAATACTACCTTCTAAAGTAAAACTTGGCATATCACTAGGAAGCTCTTTTGCACTATGAACTTTGTCAAATTCCTCCTTAGCTTTTAAAGCACATTCATTTGAGTGAAAACGAGCTGTTATTTCTAAAGCTAAATTTTCCTTAGCTTTTTTAGGGTGTAATGAGCCTTTTTTAATATCATCTTTCATTTGCGAAATTTCATTTAAGCTTTTTTCACTTAAAAGCTCATAATATCTAAACATCAACTCATCACTTATGCTCAAAACCTTAGCATACATATCTTTAGCATTTTCTGTTACACCGATATAATTTCCTAAGCTTTTACTCATTTTATTTACACCATCAAGACCTTCAAGCAATGGCATCATCATCACCGCTTGTTCTTTTTGACAATTATATACTCTTTGAAGCTGTCTACCCATTAAAAGATTAAATTTTTGATCCGTTCCACCCATTTCTATATCACTTTTTAATGCAACGCTATCATAACCTTGTAAAAGTGGATATAAAAACTCACAAATTGATATAGGACTTTGCTCTTTAAAACGCTTAGTAAAATCATCTCTTTCAAGCATTCTAGCAACACTAAAAGTCGAAGTAAGTTCTACTATACCAGCAGCACCAAGCTCATTTAGCCATTTAGAATTAAAATGAATTTGAGTTTTACTTGGATCTAAAATCTTAAAAACTTGCTCTTCATAAGTTTTAGCATTTTTAAGCACTTCTTCTTTATCAAGTTTTTTTCTTGTTACACTTTTTCCTGTTGGATCGCCTATTTGAGCAGTAAAATCACCTATTAAAAATTGTACTATAGCTCCATGCTTTTGAAGTAAAGCCATCTTGCTTAAAACTACAGTATGACCCAAATGCAAATCAGCGGCCGTAGGATCAAAACCAGCTTTTACAAAAAAGTTTTCACCTTTTTCATAATAATTTTTTACCAAAGAAATCAATCTTTCCTCATCAATAATTTCTGCTATTCCTCTTTTAATTTCTTTAATAATTTCTTCAATATTCATTATAAAACCTTTTTTTAGTGATTATTATATGCATCATTTAAAGATGTAAAATCTAAAATTTTATACCTAGCTTTTAATCTTTCTTTTGCATTTTCAACATCTATATTATTAGGTAATTCAACTTGCACTTCAAAATAATTTGCCACCACAGGCTCTGAATCGGCTGAATTAATACTTAAAACATTAATCTGCATTTTAGCCAAAGTAGTTAGAAAATCCGCTAAAGAGCCTTTTTTATTTTCTATAGAAACAATGATTTTGTAACTTTTTATCGAGCTATCATTCCAAGAAACAAAAACCATTTCTTTGTTATCTTCTATCATCTTCATTGCTTGTTCGCAAAGTTTATGGTGTATTGTAGCACTAGTTGAATGTCTAAAAGCGATGATTTCATCTCCTCTTTTAGGTCTACAACAATAATCAAAATTAATCGTAGTTATTTTATAATTAGAACCAATCACTATGCTTTCAAATTTTTGTTCATTTTGTTCAAATTTAGCTGCTTGATTTTGTCCTACATATTTTCTAAGAGCTATAATTACCTCTTTAAAATAGTTAAAATCCAAGGCAATTTGTCTGAGCTTTTTATTAAATTTTTCTTTTTCAAGCCATTCTTCTATAAGTTTAGAATCTTTATTAAATGCCGTAGATAAAAGATTAATGGCAATTTTATTGTTTAATTCTTTTTTCTTTTGCTTACAAAAATCTCTTATACTAGCTCTAGCTTTTCCTGTTTTAACACTATCTATCCAAGAGCATCTAAAAAATTCTTCTTCCGAAGTTTCAATACTAACTATATCTCCATTTTTAAGCACAGTTAAAAGCGGGACTCTCATACGATTTACAAAGGCGGTTTTTGCATGAAGTCCTACTTTAGTATGAACCTCATATGCAAAATCCAAAGCCGTAGCTCCACGCGGTAAGGTAAAAATTTCACCTTTAGGAGAATATACTGCTATATCCTCAATATATAAACTATCCTTTGCATATTCATAAAGCTCAATAGCATCACAATCTTGTATATTATTTCCTTCTTCTTTACCATGCATAGAAATATCTTCAAGCCAATCTAAATTTGGTGTTGCAATATTTCCTTCTTTATATTTCCAATGTGCTGCAACGCCAAATTCAGCAGTTTTATGCATATCAAAGGTGCGAATTTGAGCCTCTATGATATTTTTTGCATCAAAAAGTGTTGTATGTAAGGTTTGATAGCCATTTTGTTTTGGCAAGGCTATATAGTCTTTAAATCTTGAAATCAAAGGATTAAAATGCGTATGTAAAATTCCTAAAGCCAAATAACAATCATAAACTTTTTCAACCAAAATTCTTACACCCAAAAGGTCTAAAACTTCATCAAGCCCTACACCTTTTCTTTGCATCTTTAAATAAATAGAATAATTATGTTTAATTCTTTTATGTATAACAAAACTACCTTGTCTAAACCCATTTTCCAAAAATAACATTTCTATTTTTGAAATAAATTCATTAAATCCAAGTTGAATTTGTTGATCTTTTGCATTTATATAATTATCAATTTGTGCATATTCATCAGGAAGCAAAAATTTAAAACTTAAATCCTCAAGTAAATTCTTTATACTTGAAATTCCAAGTCTATGAGCTATAGGTGCATATACCACCAAGGTTTCTTCGCTAATTCTTTTTTGCTTATCTTCTCGTAAATAATTTAAGGTAAGCATATTGTGCAATCTATCACAAAGCTTTATTACAAGCACACTCACATCTTCAACACCCGCTAGAAGCATATTTCTAAAAGTCAGAGCAGATTTTGCAAGTTTCTCATTGGAATTAGAATGAGTAAGATGATCTTCTCTAATACTAACTATTTTAGTTAAACCTTGAACTAATTTTGTTACTTCTTCGCCAAAATTTGCATTTAACTCTTCTTCATTACAATTTGTATCTTCTAATACATCATGTAATAATGCGGCTATAATCATAGATTGTATAGGACTTAAAAAAGCTACAAAAGAAGCTACTAATATAGGATGAACCGCATAAGGTTCTCCACTCTTTCTAAATTGCCCTTCGTGTTTTTGGATACAAAATTCCACTGCTTTTTCCAAAACAGCAGATTGTGGAAAAACCATAAAAAGAATTTCTTTTGCTCTTTGTAAATCCTTGCAATTTTTTACATCATCAACAAGTTTATCTAGCAATAACTCATCATTTACCAGCTTCAATAAATCCCTCTAATACGATTTTATCTTCTGCTATTTCATATAAAGCAATATCAGTATATTTATATTTATTTTTATCTAAATTTACTAAAGGTTCTGCACCATTTGCAAGCTCTTCAGCTCTTTTAGCCACCACAAGAGCTAATTTGTATCTATCATCTTTTAATTTTTTTAATGCCTTTGCAGCTATTTGTTCTACTCTCATTTTTTACCTTTAATCTTGATTTTTAACAATAGAGCATAAGCTCATATCGCCTTGGATAATTTTTAATAAATTTCCTTCTTTAAACATATTACATACCACAATAGGTAAAGCATTATCTTTAGCTAGAGCTATTGCTGTATCATCCATAACTTTTATATTATCATGTAAAGCTCTTTCATAGCTTAACTCATTAAGCATAATAGCATCATCAAATTTTTTAGGATCTTTGTTATAAATTCCATCTACCTTAGTTGCTTTAATGATCATATCTGCTTGAATTTCAACCGCTCTTAAAGTTGCAGCAGTATCTGTAGTAAAATAAGGATTGCCAGTACCACAAGCAAAAATAACTATGCGTCCTTTTTCTAAATGTCTATGTGCTCTTCTCATAATATATGTTTCGCAAAATGCTTCCATTTGGATAGCACTTTGAACCCTCACATCAAGTCCAGCACTTTCTAATGCTTCTTGCATAGCTATAGAATTAATTACAGTAGCAAGCATACCCATATGATCGCCACTTGTTCTTTTTATCAGTCCATCTCTTGCAGCAGATACCCCTCTAATGATATTACCACCACCTATTACAATACCTACTTCAACATTTTCATGAATCAAACTTTTTATTTCAGAAGCTATATATTTTAAAATAGAATTTTCTATACCAAATCCATTTTCTCCAGCCAAAGCTTCTCCAGAAAATTTAACCAATACTCTTTTTCTTTTATTGTTCATTAAATTTCTCCTTTGATTTAAAACTATATCAAAATTCGCATTAAAAAAAACTAATTTATTTAATCATTTCCAAAGGATTGATATGAAAATTCTTTTGGGTTACTTCAAAAGTTAAATCACTTTCAACCCTACCTATAATATAACCTTTCTTGATATTTCTACCTACTTTAACCCCAGGAGCAATTTTATCTAAATGTGCATAAATAGTATGTATACCATCTTTATTTTCAACAATCACAACTTGCTTTAAAGTTGGAGTTGCTTTTGCAAAAACTACTTTTCCATCTAAGACATTTCTTACCGCAGCATTAGCACTATCACTTTTTAAAACTACATTTTCATTATAGATCTTAATATTATAAATAGGATCTATATAATTTCCAAATTTTTGCTTTACTGTGTAAGATTCTAAAGGAGCTATTGTCTTAGAACCATTATATCGCTTAACACTGCTTGTTTGATAGCTTGAACCCACTTGTTTTATGTTTGAATTTGACTTTTGATCATCCTTTTTTTGTGCTAATTTTTCTTCTTCTTTTTCTTTGATAATTTTTAATTTATTGAGTGTTTTTCTTAATTCTTGCTGTTGGGCTTGCAAATTAGAAAGTTTTCTAGTATAAATTTCTTTATCAGTTTTTTGTTTAGCTATTTCTTGCTCTTGTTTTTTTCTAAGGTTTTTGAGCTCATCAATTTGATCTTTATAAACTTTTAAATTATTATTAATTGTAGTAATTTGTCTTTGCTTTTCTTCTATTTTTTTGCTCACATCTTCATAATCTTTTGAAATTTGATAAAATTCTTCTTTGAAAATTTTATCCAAAACCCCAACTAACTCCAAAGCAATAATACTATCTTCACTTTCAATATAATTTTTAGGGATTGCTAAATCATAAGCAAAATCTTTAGCAATTAAATCAATTATTTTTCCTTCGATCTTATTTTTATTTTGCAAAAGATCTTTATTTTGTGCATTAAGCTGTTCTAATGCTTTTATTTGAGTTTTCACAGATCCTTCAAGTTTAGAAGTTTTTGAAGTTAAGGTGCTAATTTCTGAAGCAATTTTTTTTAAATTTTTCTCATTATCTAAAATTTCACTAGCTAAATCTTCTAATTTTTTAGATAATTGCTTTACTATGCGTTCATTTTCTTTAATATCTTTTTGCTTTTGTGCAATTTCATTTGCAAATAAAACAGAAAAGGAAAATAAAAAAAGCAAAAAGCATTTTTTCATTTTCTAACCTTAAACATCACAAAATTCACACAAGCAAAACAAACACAAAGCATTGCTAAAAAAATCAAAAATAAATGCGTGAAAATACTTATTTTAGGCAAGCTAATGTCTACACTTTGTAAAGCTAGTTTAATGGATTCAAGATCATAAACTTGGGTAAAAAATAATACAAGCAATAAAAATGCTATAAAACAATCAATAAAAACTATCTTATAAAGCATAAAAGATCTAAACCAAAATGGGGCGCCAAGCAAGCACATGATTTCCACTCTTTGAGTATGCTCGAAAAGCCAAATTTTCATTTGTTTAAGCAATAATACAAAACTAAGCAATATTATAATAAACAAGAAAAACCATAATAAAAATTTCACTAAAACTAAAAGTTTATAAATTTTTGTATGCGTTTTTGCAAAAGTCTCCACTCTAGTAATGTTAGGATTTTTTAAAAGTTTATCTTTTAAAATGTTTAACTCATCTTCTGATAAAAGCTTATTAAGCTTCAAAGTATAAAATTTTGGTAATGTAGCCTTTAAAACCTCTATGTTTTTGGCTGATATATCATTTTTAAGTCTGTCTATCATTTCATTTGGATTTAAAATTTCTAAAGACTGAAAATGACTTACTTGATCTTCTATGCTTTTTTTATCTAAATGAGTTTTACCTACTAAAATAATATTATAATCTTTATTTAAAAGTTTTTCATAATATTCAATAGTTTTATTTGTGATAATCAAAAACTCAAAAGCAAACATCATCACCATTAAAGCAAATATTAAAGAAAGATGATTTTTAAAAGATTTCATTCATTCTCCCATTTTCTATATTAAAACGACGATAATCAAGTCTTAAATTAGTAGGAATTCTATGTGTAACAACTACCACGCAAGTTCCAAGTATTTCTCTAGCTGATTTTAACAAAGTCCATATAATATCTGAAGAATACTCATCTAAATTTCCCGTTGGCTCATCACATAAGAGTAATTTTGGATTATGTGCTAGAGCTCTTGCCATGGCCACGCGTTGCTGCTCTCCACCTGAAAGTTGAGCTGGCTTTTTATCAGCTTTGAAAGTTAAATTTACATGCTTTAAAAGCTTTGCGGCTTGTTCTTTACATACATTTTTACTATAACCTTTAATCATCAAAGGTAACATTACATTTTTTTCTACACTAAATTCTTGAACCAAACGATAATCTTGAAAAATAATTCCTATTTTTTGCCTAAGCTGCAAAAGTTCAGCATTAGAAATATCCACTAAATCATTATTGCAAACCTTTAAATTTCCACTTATTGGCTCCAAATCCCCATAAAAAGATTTTAACAAAGTTGATTTTCCACTACCACTTTTTCCTGTGATAAAAACAAAATCATTATCTTTTAGCGAAAAACTAGCATTTTCTATAACAAGCTCATCATAACCAAGACAAAGCTTTTTGGCTTCTATCATCACTGCTTTTTCCTTATCATTTGTTTGATAATTATTTAAATCATTATTATTTAATATAAGAATACAATATTTCTCTTAATTTTTCTATAGCTTTTAAATTTTCTTTAGTTTTAAAAGGTTGCTCAAAGATAAATTCTATCTTTTGTAAGTTTAATACTATATAAACATGTTCAGGTTTATAAAAAGCACCAAAAGCTATTTTAATAACAAGTTCTTCATCTTTAATATACATTTTTTCAAAATGCAAGAAAAAATCTTCGCCTTTAAAAACTTCATTTTTAAAATTCTTTTTTATACAAGCTAATTCTTTTGTATTTAATTTTAAATCCTCAATAGCAAATTTTTGATTTTTATTCAAGCTTTTACTCTTGCTAAAACCACTAATGATTAAATCATATATATCTTTATTTTGTCTTTTCCAACGATCTTCATATTTACTTGAAATTTCTAAATTTTCATTTTTTTTGATTAAAGCTTTTAAATGTGAGAAAGTTAAAAAAGTCTCCAAAGTAAAATCAAAATACAAAAAACTATCCGTTCTAAGTTCAAATTGTCCATCTTCTTTTAAAACTCTAGCGCATTCATTTGCAAAATTTAACCCCACTACTCTACGGTGAGGCTTTTTATCCCAAGGAACAGGAAAATGCAAAAAGATTTTATCCACAAGATTAGATTCAAGTACGCTTAATAATAATCTTGCATCAGTTTCTATTAATAAAACATTGTTTAAATTTTCACTTAAAGCAAGTTTAGCTACTTGTTCTAATGCAGGAGTGTAAATTTCTATACCAATTATCAGTACATTAGGATTTTGCCTAGCTTGATAAAGCAAATGTCTACCGCTTCCAAAACCTATTTCAATATAAATTTGTTTTTTATTTTTTATTTGTTCTAAAATTTCTTTTAAATCATTAGCAATTAAAGGTGTTTTTTGGATTAACCTTGTGTGTTTTAGCGCCACAGCTTCACAAACTACATCTTGAGTAAAATTTTCTTTAAATACAAGTAAAGCCTTTTGCAAATACCCAATTTGCGAAGGCTTAGTATGTTTTTCACCCTTTATAAGCCATTCTTGACTTTTTTCATCTTTTTTAATTTGTAAAAAAAATTTTTCTTGGTTTATACGCGTAAAAAGCAAATCAACATTTTCACCTTTAGCAAGCCATAAGAATTCAACTCCATCTTTTTCAAAAGGAAGTTGAATTTCTTTTAAAATTTTACACTTAAAATTTGGCATTATTTTACTGCTGTAAATTTATCAGAAGCTTTTGATTCTATGCCATTTGCATCAATTGCAATAACTTCATAACTATATACTTTTCCAGGAGCTGCAGTAATATCTTTTAATTGTTTAGATTTAATCTCTTTAAACACAGCATTACTTCCACCACCACTTCTTTTAACTATGTATTCTTTAGCTCTATCATCATTATCAATCCACTCTACTCTAATACCATCATCTTCAACAGCACACAAAACAATACTTGGCGCTAATGGTGCTCCTAGGGTAATACCTTCCACAGGCTCACTTGCTATAGGACTTTCTAGGCCATCTTTATCGACCATACTAACTTTATAATATCTTTTTTCAGCCACACCTTTAACCACATCTTCATAAGTATTTTCAGAAGTTTTAGCTACCACACTAAAAGGTAAAAAAGTAGTTGAACTTGAATAAATTTTATAATAAGCAAAATCAGCATAATCAATTTTATCCCAAGTTAAAATAATTTTTCTTGGTGCGTCTTTACTTGCTTGTAAATTACTTACCATAGGAGGAAGGGCTTTGGTAGTTGATTCTACTATTTTACTTGGAGTGCTTTTAATACCATCATAAGTTAAAGCTATGATTCTATATTGAAAACTTTCATCGGGTTTTAGCGAATCATCTATATATTCAGCACTTAAGCGATTTTTGATTCTAGCTAATTCTTTAAATTTCATATCTTTCATATTTGCACGCTCAATGATGTATGAATTTACTCTTACATCAGGATGTGGTCTCCAAACTATTTTCACACGATTTGGCAACCCCACAATAGCTTGCACAAAAGGCACTGGATCAATCACTCTATTTGTAAAAGCTTCTATGCTTACACCATCTTGAGAAACTTGTCCAAGTTCATTAAAGGTTTTCATAGAATAATAATATCTTGTATTTGGTGCTAAATTTGTATCAGTATAGTGAGTTTGAAATTTATTTTTGATTTTTGCTATAAGCTCCATAGGTGCACCAGCTGCATTTGCTCTATAAATATAATAACCTGCTATATTTTGATCATACAAAGGTTCCCATTCAAACGCTATACTTGTAATATCACTTATACTTTTAATACTTGATATTTTTGGTAAAGTATCATTTACTTGAGCAATTTGCGGTGAACTTACACTACAAGCACTAAAAGCTAAAGCAGAACTTAAGATAATCCAATGAAGTTTTTTCATCTATCTCTCCTTGTGTAAAATTTTCTTTTAAAATTTGATAAAAATCATCAAACATAGGAGCTTTTACAAACATCAACTCTTTAGTCCTAGGATGAATAAAATAAATCAAATACGCATGAAGCATTACTCTATTATACTTTATTTTTCCTTTATATCCGTATAATTGATCTCCTAAAATATATCGATTAAAATCTGCTAAATGCACCCTGATTTGATGAGTTCTTCCTGTGTATAACTTAGCAGCTATCAAAGAGCAATTTTTAGCACTTAATAAATTTATAAAATCTGTTTTTGCATTTTTTGCTAAAGGATTTTTAGTATTTGTAGTAATTTTTTTAAGCCTATTGCTAGGACAACGCATAATAGCTTTTTCATTACTCATTTTATCATTTTTCAAAGGCAATTCACTCAAAGCAAGATAAAATCTACCCATACTTTTATCCAAAAGCTGATTTGCTAAAAATTGATGTGCTTGATTGTTTTTAGCTATGATGATAGCTCCACTTGTGCCTTTATCAAGTCTATGCACAAGCCCTGCTCTATGCTCTCCATTTAAATTTGACAAAGCATAGCCCTTATACAAAAGCCAATCCACCAAAGTCGCTTCTTTAACACTACTTGCACCATGCACGACAACATTAGGAGCTTTGTTTAAAACTAAAACATCATCATCTTCATATAAAATTTCTATATCAAACTCAGGCGTGTAGCTTTCTTTGGCTTCTTTTACTAAAGGTAAAAAAATACTTATTTCATCTTTTTGTTTTATTTTTTTAGAACTTTTATTTTCTATTTTTTCATTAATATATATGCAGTTTTCTTTGATTAGTTTAGCAACTTGCGAACGACTTTGCTTAAGTATATCTGATAACAAAACATCCAATCTTTCTTCACAAAGTGATGAAATTTTTAGCATATTATATTTCCTTGTGATAAAATTTGCAATTTTAGCATATAATTATGTAATATTTTATAAAAAAGGGTAGCTTTGATAAAACTTGATAGAAGAATTTTAACACATTTTGACTTTGTACAACCTCTTTTAGTGTTACCTATCATAGCTATATCTTTTCTCTTAATTTATGAGGCAAATACGCGCTTAGCTGAAAAACAATTTATCTATACTTTAGTGGGTTTTGCAGGATTTGCGTTTTTTTTCTTTTTACCCTTAAGAAGACTAATGTGGCTTATACCTGTGTTATATTGGATTAATATAGCTTTACTTTTAAGTGTGGATATTTTTGGTGTTGAAAAACTTGGAGCTAGAAGATGGCTTGAAATACCTTTTACGCATTTTACCATACAACCTTCTGAAATTTTTAAGCCCTCTTTTATTTTAATGTTAGCTTATTTGATTTATCAAAATCCTCCACCGCCTAATGGCTATGGCTTAAAACAATTTTTAAAGCTAAGTTTTTATATTTTGCTTCCGTTTTTGCTTATAGCAGGAGAACCTGATTTAGGAACAGCTTTAGTACTTTTAATAGTAGGCTTTGGAACGCTTTTTATCATAGGAGTAAATTATAAAATTTGGCTTAGTATTTTTTTAGCTATAGCCATAGCCTCACCTATTATTTATAGTGATTTTTTAAAGCCTTATCAAAAACAAAGAATTCATGATTTCTTAGCTGAAGAGCCAAGTTACCATGTAAAACAATCCATCATCGCTATAGGAAGCGGTGGTTTGAGCGGAAAAAAAGCAGATGAAGCTACACAAACACATTTTAAATTTTTACCTATTTCTACGAGTGATTTTATCTTTGCATATTTGTCTGAAAGATTTGGTTTTATCGGTGCAGTTGTAATCATACTACTTTACACCTTACTCATTTTTCATTTATTGAGTTTAAATTATAAGCTCAAAGATGATTATTTTACAAGAGTGGTGACAAATTGCATTGCTTTATTTATTTTCATATATGTAGCGGTAAATATATCAATGACCATAGGTTTTGCTCCTGTTGTTGGTATACCTATGCCATTTTTTAGTCATGGGGGAAGTTCTTTTGCTACTTTTATGATTTTCTTTGGAATTTTACAAAATTTAATAACCTTTAGATATTTAGCAATAGAAAAAGCGGTAAAAATAAAATTCTAAATTTAAATTAAGGAAATAAAGATATAATAACATTTTTATTTTAACTTCTGGCGGATTTATAGCTCAGTTGGTTAGAGCAACCGGCTCATAACCGGTTGGTCGCAGGTTCGAGTCCTGCTAAATCCACCATTTATTTTGCATTACAACTTGATTTTCAAAAAAACATTTTCCAATGATTTTTTAGTATTTTGATAATATTTTTACAAATTTCTTTCTTTTTGCTTTCTTCTATTTGGAGTTTATCTAAAAAAGTTTCTTCAAGAGTGTTAATAAGTTGCATACATTCTTTTGCATTAAATCTTTCTACTTCGTTTAAAGGTGATAACGCTTTTAACAATAAATCTTTATATTCCATAAGAGTTTTAATATCTACCTCTGAAAGCTGGGCTAACAGAGATAGAAATTGTGCAAAATTATACAGTGGCATATATTTCTTTCTTTTTCCACAACATTATAAAATGTGCCTATATATCCGACTAATAAAATCTTTCATGATCTCCACCACCAAAAGTAACCGCTCGTGTTTCTGTGACATTTACACCTAAAGTATTAAATCTCATTGTAAAAGTAGGAGTATCGGTCAATGGTTTAGTGCACCATGTAGTTGATATTACAACTTTTGCTTCACCAGAATTATCAAATTCTTTATCCCATCTTTGTATAATTGGCACAGTTTGACCAAGGCCAACTAAGAGATTAGTTCCACTAAAATCAACTTTTTCTCCTGCAATTCCATCGGTTAATGTTAAAGTTGCACTGGTGTAGCATGAAGCAGGATCTTTCCAAGTATCATATATTGCATGAATGCGTTTTTGCACCTCAATACTTCCTACAATTGCTTCAGAATCAGCTCCATCCCATTCTTTATATTTCACTTTAAGACTAAAAATTCTACCGGTGTGTTCAGTAACTTTTCCAATAGGTTTAAAATTTAAATAAACTGAACCTTTATCATCAGTATGAAGCGTGCCTTTATTTACAAAATTAGTATAACCAAGATACTGATCTGGTTGAACATCTACACTAGAGTTTGGAATTAGTCCATATAGCTCTATAGTTGCTCCTGTATCAAATGGAATATTATTTACATTTATTCTTGGACGAATTGGACCATTAAATACAGCTGTTTCACTAGCTTTTTCACTTCCATCTTCATATTCAACGCTTACTGTTATCGGACGAACATTAGGATTAATTGTTCTAAACTTAGTTAGCGCAACACCTTTACTATCAAAATATTTTGGAATTAGATCTTCTTTTGGAAGTACTCCATCGCCGACAATACTCCATTTTATTTTTGCATAAGGAGTGCCTTTTGCCAATATACTGACAGTTTCAATCAAATATGGATTTAGCCTTGTTTTACCAAGAGTTAATTGAATTGGAATCTTCTTATAATTTAATTCTTTACTTAAATTTTTACCCATAGCATTTACACTAATTACAGGGTTATTTTTAAATGGAGCTTTGGAAGTAATAGTTACTTTAGCTTCACCACTAGAATTAAATGTTGTATCATGATCATTTAAAGTAGCGTCTCCACTTATATTCCACTCTACTTTTTCATAAGGTTTT
>NZ_JAKMQP010000007.1:0-82637 GCF_025771615.1 Campylobacter sp. IFREMER_LSEM_CL292 | reverse complement strand
TTCATTGACAATATTTTGATAATGAACTTGGAATATTAATATTTTATTTATAAATTTTTACTTAAAAATATTTTAAGATAAAAAATATCTTAAATACTGCAAATACAACAATATTAATACTTTTAATAAAAAAATTATTGTAAAAATTTAATCTTATTTTCTAAAACACTTTTTGGAGTAAGTCCGATGAATTTTTCATTTATTTTGCCTTTTTCATCATAAAAAACTATCACAGGCACACCATAAATTCCACCTACAGCTTTAGACAAAAATGAACTTGCTTTAGCTTCATATAAAAGTGGCAAATCTAACTTTTTTTCCAAAAGAATTTTTTGAGCTTCTTCTTTTGACTTAGCTCCATTTAACACTGCTAAAATAGGAAAGTTTCTTTCTTTATAAAGCTCGTTTAGCATAGGAATTTGCGCATTACACGCACCACAATCTTGCGTGAAAAAAAATAAAGCATAAGCTTGATTTGCATTTTGTGTTTTTAAGGTTTTTTCAAAACCATCGTATTTAAAAGTATAGTTTTGACTTGAATTTAAGGTTTGAAATTCACTATTTGAGCATGCACTAAAGAAAAAAACACTTATTAAAGCCAAGAAGCAATAGAAGCTTTTAGTTGTGACCATGGTTTTTCTCCTATGATTTTATCTTGCACAACTCCATCTTTAATGACAAAAGTTGTTGGTACTGCAAAAATGTTAAATCTTTGCCATGATATATCTAAATCATCTTGCAAAAATATAATATTTTTATAATCATATTTTGTAGCAAATTCTTCAAAATCTTTCCCTTTATCCACAGAATCAAGCGCTAAAATAGTGATTTTTTTAGGATATTCGCTAGCTAGTTTTTCCAAGAGTGGTAAGTCTTTTAAACAAGATGCACAACCTTGCTCTACAAAGGTTAAAACAATGAGATTATCAAAATCAGCTAGTTTGATTTTCTCACCTTCTAAATTTTTAGCTGCGATTTCTGGTGCTTTTAAGCCTACTTTGCCGCCATTTTTATTGTTGTTTTCAAAACACGCACTTAAAAAAACTAAACATAAACAAGCTAAAATTATACTTTTAATTTTCACTTTTCATCACTCCATGGCTTAAAATGATAGTTCTATCAGCAAAGGTGGCTAAGTCTGGATTGTGAGTGATTAAAACTATGGTTTTGCCATCTTGTTTTAATTTACAAAAAAGTTCTAGAATATTTTTTTCATTTGCCTCATCTAAATTTCCAGTTGGCTCATCTGCTAATAAAATTTCAGGATCATTCACTAAAGCTCTTGCTATGCATAGCCTTTGTTGCTCCCCGCCACTTAATTGGCTAGGTAAATGCGTAAGTCTGTGTGAAAGCCCTACTTTTTCTAGTGCCATTATAGCGTCTTTTTGTTCTATGCTTGAGTGATAAAACTGAGCTAGCATAACATTTTCTAAGGCATTTAAATAAGGTATTAAATGAAATTGTTGAAAAATTAAGCCTATTTTCTCTCTTCTAATCACGCTTTTTTCTTCTTCGCTTAAATTTCCAACTTCTTTATCATCTAAAAAATACTCCCCACTACTTTGAGTATCCATCAAAGAAAGTATATTTAAAAGTGTTGATTTACCTGAACCTGATGGACCCATAATGGCTAGCCATTCACCTTGCTTTACTTCTAGGTTGATATTTTGCAAAGCTTTAACTTCATTAAAATTACGATTTAAATTTGAAATTTTTATAATATTTTTCATCACTCACCCTTTAAATTTTCACAAACATTGATTTTTAAAGCCTTTTTTAGTGGTAAGATGCTTGCAAAAAATGCAAATACCAAAGAAACAAGTACCGCAAAAAATACTGAAAGCAATCTAAAATCTATACTTGCATTAAAAATCAAATACCCAAAAATATTTGCCAAAAAATATCCACAAAAAGCACCAAGCAAACTCGCACTTAAACTTAAAATAAATACTTCAGCTCCAAAAAGTTTAATAACTTCTTTATGCTTAGCTCCTAGTGCAAGGTGCAAGGCTATTTCTTTTTTTCTTGAAAAAATCACTGCACTAAGAGTGGTATTTACGCTCAAAGAACTAATGAGCAAAATAGTTAAACTAATCAAAGCCATCAAAGCCTTGATCTTTTCTAAAATCACACCTTCACTAATGGATACTGAAGCTATGACTTTGGCTTCTACATTAGCCTTGCTAAGTTCTTTTGCTTTTTGATCTAAGCTTTCATAATCACCTAGTAAAATAGCTTGAGCATAATTTATCACTTCTTTAGCTGCTAACTCTTGAGCTTTTTTTAAAGAGATGATTAAAACCCCATCTTGCTCATCATTGTTTCTTAAAATAGCTTTGATTTTTACTTTGACTATTTTAGATATACTTGGGTTATAAATTTGCAATTCTTGTCCTATTTTAAGCTCTAATTGTTTAGCTAAATCAGCCCCCACAAAGGCACTATCTTCACTAAAATCACTCAAAGAAAAGCTTCCTTTTAAAACCTCCATAAAAGGCTTGGTAAGCTTTAAATTTGCAAAATCAACCCCAACAACTACCGCACTTGAACTTTCAAGATTATAAAAACCATATAAAAATGGGGTTAAAGCTTTTGCTTTCAAGTTTTCTTTGGCTTGATTAAATTCATCCATGTTTAAAAACTCATCATCTTTTGGCGTGATGATAAAATTAGCTCCATAAGCTTTTAATTCTTTGGACAATTTTGTGTCAATATCAAAATAAATATTAAAAAACGAAGCACTTACCATAGCACCAATAAACACAGCTATAAAAATAACACAAACTCTTTTATAAGAAAAAATAAGAGATTTAAAAACCTCTTGCATAAAAAAATTATTTCCCATATAAAACCTCTGAAGTAGAAAGTTTAGAAATTCCTTTGATAGAAAACAAACATCCTAAAAATACTATAAGCACTGCAAAAAATAAACAAATTGGTAGGATAATCCAGGAAATTTCAATGGTATGTTCAAATATACTCAAGGCGATAATCTCTGACATACCTATACCAAAAGCAAAGCCCAAAACAGCCCCAACTAAAGCTACCACAACCCCTTCTAACGCAAAAATCATATAAATTTGCAAAGTGCTAGCACCTAAAGCTTTTAAAAGCCCTATCTCATTTTTTCTTCTAAAAATATCCGCACTCATTAAAGATGATATGGCTATGGAAGCTACGATTAAGCATATAATGCTAACTACTGCCATTAAAGATTGAATTTTAGATACTATCAAACTTTCTGCATCTGAAATCGCACTCACTACTTTTGTGCTTGCACCTTTAAAATCTTCTGCAATTTGATAGGCAATAGAACTTACATAAGCAGTGCAATACCACTGATCATACTCAAGCTGATCAAGACTATCTACATCGCGTCTTGCTTTTTGTGCTAAATCATTTTCAGGTATAGTCAAAGCTGAAACTTCTGCTTTTGAGAATAAACCTTCTTTTTTAGAAAGCTTTTGTGCTAAAAGCAAAGAAGTGATGATTTTATTTGAAAAAGCTTGAGTTAAATCCATAATACCAACAATTTTTACTTTAAAAATTTGATCATTTTGCACAAGGGTGATTTCATCATCTATTTTCAAATCATACTTTTGTGCTAAATCTATTCCTAGCATTATTTCATCTAAACTATCATCTTTTGGGTAATTTCCTTTGATTTGACTATATTTGTATAATTCTTTAATACCTGCATAAAAATCATCATCATCTTGAATCTTTATAGCCTTATCAAAATAAGTTCCCACTAAAGAGATATTTTCATAATTTGCATTTGGAGTTTGAATTTTTACCTGAGTATCTAAAAATGGCGCAAAGGCATTGATATTATTTCTCCAAAAAATTTCTTTTATAGTATGGAGCTTGTTTTCTTCTAAAAAATTTTGATTTTTCAAAGGCTCATAAATTTTATTACCCACTTCTACACTCAAACTTGCACCTTTAGGTAAAACTAAAATGTTTGATCCATAACTTCTTAATTCTTTTGTAATTTCATTACCTATACCCAAAGTAAGATTTAACATAGTAGCCATAAGTAAAGTAGCTAAAAAAATCGTTAGTAAGGCTAGAGATTTTTGGATTTTATTTTGAAAAATAGAGTTTTTTACAATCTTAACTTGCATAGTCATTTCCTAATAAATTATGAATTCTATATTTTGAAGATTTATTCATATCAATGTATTTTAAAGGATCGTTTTTAAACTCTTCATAATTTTTTTCATTAGCAAAAAAATATGTTCTTCCTTTATAAACATAAGATCTTGGTGCTTTTAAGTTAATAAGCTCGGTATGATCAATAGGATCATAAACTTTCTTTTCTACTACTTGAGTGAAAAAATTTACCCCATCTAAAATTTCTGAAAAAGGTATGATAACTTTACCATTTTCAAATTTATATTTCATAGGGATAGGATTACACCCACCTGCCTTACCTACACTTGGTAAGAAAATTCTAACATTACATGAAATACAAATTAACTCTCCACCTTTTTTAACATACCCCATATCTCCACATATACTACAAGCATCAAAAACTGCTACTGGAGAGTCTTTATCTTCTCTTTTGTTAATTAAGAAAAATCTTACCACTTTACCCTCATCGCTAATATAAGCAAAGCGATGTAAGTTATTATCTCTTAATATTGCCACATCAAAAACAAATTCATTATTTTCATTTGGCTCTACATAGGTTGGCTCGTCTATGGTGATTGGTCTTGAAGCATGCAAGTCATAAAAGAGAAAAATACAAAGACTTAAAATCATAGCACTAAAAATACTTGCACTAAAATTAGTTATAGTTGAATTTTTTGCTTGATTTTTTCTAAATTCTATATCAAAATCTTTTTTCTTGCTGTTTTCACTCACTCTTTGCTTTAGAGCTAAAACTATACAAATTCCTAGCAATAAAAACCATATATATGTATAAAATTTAGCATAATATACACTTTTTGCCACATAGCTTAAATATAAACTTTCTGTTTCTATCACACCTTCTCTCATAAGGTGCAATAAAATTTGTGCTAAAGCTTCATTTAGATAAAAAATCACGATAATGAGTAAAAATAAATTTAAAAATTTAAATTTAAATTCCCTTAGCCATCTTGTAAAAAGATAAACCCCAAAACACATCACAAAAGCAAGCAAAATAAGCCCAAAAGAACTAATCGCTAAAGAATCTAAAAAATTAGTGCTTAATATAGGAAAGTCGATAGAAATATGTAAATATTTTATACCAAAAGCAAAAGATAATAAAAAAAGCAATATTACTTGAATTTTTTCTTTTAAAAAATTATTTTTTATAAAAGAAAAAATGATAACACTTAAAAGCAATAAAACAAATAAAACATCATTAGAAAAATACAACAAATCATAACTTAATGTTTTAGCGCTAATAAAAAAAGCAAAATAAGAAAAAACAAAACCCACAAAAGCAAGTTTAAACACTAAAGAATTTTTTAGATTATAAAAAAATAAAGCACTTAAAAGTGTGTAAGAAAAAAATACTCCAAAAAAATGTACAAAATAAATCGACATAGGCTCTTCTTTGATAGAATTTATTTATAAAATCAATAATTTTATAAATAAACCCTAGCAAAAAGCTAGGGAAAAAATCACTTAGGTTTTCCTGTGTATTTAAAGTTGTATTTAACTGAAAATGGCTCAAACCATTTACCAACACCCGTTTCTTTATCAACATGGCGTCCAAAACCTTGTTTTTCTGGGCTTTCTATTAAAAATACTAACTCGTAATTTCCAATACCTGTATCCATTTTTAAATTTGCACCATAGTGAGGGCCATCATCTGCTACCATAGGCATAAGAGTTCCTGTTTTTACTTTACCATTGTCAAGATTAGTTAGCTTATAAGCTATAGTTAAATAAGGAATCCAAAAACCTTCTGGAAAGCCGTTTTTATTACCCTTTAATGCATGAATATCTGCTTCAAGGTGAATATCTGCTAAACTTGCTGCAAGATCAATCCCTCTTGGCTCCATTTCGATTGGCTGCAAATAAACAGCTGCTATTTCCATACCATTTAACTCATAAGGATCGCCAATTGGCACCTCTGCTGCAAAAACTGAACTAGCTAAAATACTAGCTGCTGCACCTAAACTTAATAAAGTTTTTTTCATATTTTTTCCCTTTTATTTGAAATTTGCTTTGTTATAAAAATACCCATAATGAGTAAGATTAAAACCATAAACTGAGGTATGATGCTCTCATAGTAAGGATAAATTCCAAGCCATAAAATTCCTTCAAAATCAAAAGGAAGTAAGCTTGGTGTAATAACCTTGGCTTCTATGAGCTCACCAATGCCTTTGCCTGTAAAGACAAAGACCATATAAAAAATAATGTATGAAGTTATATAGAAAAATTGTTTTACTGGTATTTTTAAAGCACCAGCTTTTAATAAATAATAAAGTATTATAAGTATAATTAATCCACTAGCTAATCCTATAAATATAAAACTATAATCTGTGCTTGTTTTTGCATCAAATAATAAAGCTTGATAAAAAAGAATAGTTTCAGCACCTTCTCTGTATACAGCTAAAAACACACTAAACCATAAAGTTTTTGCTGAATTATTTGAGATAGCTTCAACTGCTTGAGTTTTTACATAATTTGCCCATTTTTTATTTTGCGCATTTGATAAAAGCCAAAAACCGACATAAAATAGTAATGCAACAGCCACAAGCATAGTAATGCCCTCTAAAAATTCTCTACTTTGCCCTGCTTGTTCTTTAAAAATCCATGAAATAAAAAATGCAGTTACAAAACTTAAAAATACTCCACTCCAAAGTGCTGAATATACTATACTTAAACGCTTTTTATTGCCACTTTGAACTAAATATGAAACTATGGCTACAACAATGATTAAAGCCTCTAAACCTTCTCTTAAGATAATACCCAAAGCCCATATAAATAAAGACATAGGTGAAGATTCTTGAATTTTATCCAAAGAATTTTCAATTAATGCACCAAGCTCATCAAAATTCTGTTTTAATTCTTCTTTAGAAGCACTTGCTTTAATAAGTGCAACACCTTTTGAAAAATAACTTTCTATTTTTAATTTTAAAGCACTATCAATAGCACCAATTTTACTTTCCATACCACTTGCTTCAAAAATATCCAAATAAACATTTTGTAAAGCATCTATGCTATTTAAATTAAAACCATCATAATTTTGTAAAATATTATTAAGTGCAATTTTTATATCATCATATACTTTAGTATAGTTTTTAGTACTCATAACACTTTCATCAAAGCCTTTAACCTGAAGTAAAGCTAATTCTTCTTTGGGTAAAGCTAGGAATGCTTCATATAATAAATCTGATATGTCTGAAATTTCATCTCTTATAGCTTTTTCATCCAAAGTGTTATTGTTGATTTTTCTTATTATAGTTCTAAGTTTTGTTTGTATTTTTTTATCCATACCCGCTTTTGTGTATCTTGCTACTAAAACTTCTACCTTTGAATTTCTATAATCTTCGAATAATGCTGATTGGATTAAATCTTTAGCTTTTTGGTAATCTTTATTCACAAAAGCCAATGCTGCTTGATCAAGTTTTGAAATCATTGAATCCATTAAAAATTGCAATCTTGCATCCATAGCTGAAGCTTCTTGTAAGGCTAATAATGTTTCGTCTTTTTGGATATTTTGCTCTTGAGTAGTTGAATTTTGAGTCAAATTTGATGATGTTTGTCCTTTAAAATCCTCTCCAAGTAAAGATGCAAACATAGCTTCAGCTTGCGCTTGACGCTCTTTTTCTGCTTTTAAAGATGAGCTTTCAGCTGCTTTTTTATCATAATTTATATCACTAGCTTCAGCTTTTAATTGAAATCCTTTTTCTAATATAGGAACGACTTCATCTAAATCAAAATACAAGCTACTAATTAAAGCTTCTATCTTAGAAATATCTTCTTTATCTTTATACATTTTTCTTAAATTAATAAATTTACGCTCCATCACAATGACTTTTCTACCGACATTGCGACCAATAGAGCCTTCCATGGTTTCAAAATGCTGAAAATATGCATCTTCAGCTTTTTTCTTAGCTTCTAAATTTTTATTATCTTTATATAACACCATGCTTTCATTCAAAATTTGCTTAATATTTTGACTTTCTTTTTGATAATCAATATCCCTAGCAAGTGTTAAAGAACAAAATAAAAAAATCATTAATAAACTTATTTTTTTAAACACTATTTTACTCCGAAATGATATTCATTTTTAAAATCATAGTCACAAGTATAGTACTAGCTTTCTTAAATTTAGATAAACATTATCATTATTTATTTCATAATAAATCATACAAAAATACTACAAAATGCTACTTTTATCTACAAAATAAGATAAAAAATTATTATTTTTAGCTTTTATATTTATTTTTTATTTATTTTAACAATAAAAATAAGTTTTTATTTGCTAATATGTATCGTTTTTTAAAATTACAAGGAGTTTTTTATGCTAGTTATTACTCATGAAAAACCAAGCAAACTCAAAAAAATGTTAAAAAATTTAGGTTTTTGGGTGATTATAGGAATTATAGCTGGCATTTGCCTTGGCTTATTAGATAAGGAATTTGCATTAGCTAGTAAAATCGGTGTAGATTATTTTATACAAGCTTTAAAAATTCTCATAGGTCCTATTATATTTTTAACTATTGTTTTAGGTGTTATTAGTCTTGAAAGCTTAAAACAAGTTGGAAGCATAGGAGCTAAAGCTTTGCTTTATTTTGAAATAGTAAGCACTTTTGCTTTAGCTATTGGCATTTTTATGGCAAACATTATGGGACCTGGTAAAGGAATGAACCTTGATCCAAGCACTCTAGATCAAGAAAGTGTGGCTCAATTTGTTAATAAAAATATAGAAATAAGTGTGCAAAATGAAATTTTGCATATTTTAAAAGACGCTATACCTACTGATATCATAGCTGCTTTTAGCGAGGGAAAAACTTTGCAAATCTTAGTTATAGCCCTAGCTTGTGCTTTTATTATTTCACTTATGAGAATTGATGAGAGAAAAGCTATACAAAAAACCTTAGAAATTATGCAAAGTTTTGTTTTTAAAATCTTAGAAATCATTATGTATTTTTCTCCCATCGCCGCTTTTTCTGCGATGGCTTTTTTAGTGGCAAAATATGGACTTGATTCTTTATTAAATTTGGGTTATTTGCTTATTGTTATGTTGCTTGCTTCTTTGCTTTTTATCTTTGGAGTTTTAGGGCTTATTTGTTTTATTGCTAAAGTCAATATTTTTAAATTTATGCATTTTATCTCAAGAGAAGTTTTAATAGTTTTTGCCACGAGTTCTAGCGAATCAGCATTAGCTCCGCTTATGAGAAAACTTGAAAAAGCAGGAATTTCAAAAGCCACTGTGGGCTTGGTATTACCAACTGGATATAGTTTTAATCTTGATTGTACTAATATTTATTTGGCTATGAGTTTAATTTTCCTTGCTCAAGCTTTTAATGTAGAACTTTCTTTAACTCATGAAATTAGCATTTTAATAGTGCTTATGATAGCCTCAAAAGGTGCTGTTGGTGTGACTGGATCAGGTTTTATTATACTAGGAAGTACACTTGCGGCTTTATCTAATATGCACATTGCAGAAGCTAACAATGGCTTAGGAGCAAGTTTGGGCGAGGTTTTACCTGTGGCTGCCATTTCTATACTTTTGGGCGTGGATAAATTTATGTCTGAAATTCGTGCTGTGGGAAATTTATGTGGTAATAGCGTAGCAGCTTTAATCGTAGCTATTTGGGATAAACAAATAGACTGGGAAAAGTTTCGCTACGCTCTAGATAATCCTAAAGAATTTACTAATGCGGGTTTTGATTAAAAAACCTCTTTTTGAATTTTTTCTACATATTTTTCTCTTAGTTTTTGGGTATAAAAGCCCACCTTACCATCATTAATTACCTTACTATCTGCTTTTATAATACCTAAAATCAAAAAAGTAGCCGCAGAAATAAACACCTCATCAGCCTCATACACTTCTTTCATACTAAAAGCTCTTTGATCTACTTTAAGATCAAGTTCTTTTGCAAATTTTAAGATATTTTTACGGCGAATTCCTGGTAAGATTTCATTAGAAAATGGCTTAGTGATTAAAGTTTTATCTTTTATAATAAAAGCTGAACTACTAGAAGCTTCCGTAACTAAAGCATTTTCTACCATAAAAGCTTCAAAAACCTTAGCTTTAACAGCTTCTTCTTTTGCAAGACATTGAGCTAATAAAGAAATTGATTTTATATCCCTTCTTTTCCACCTTAAATCAGCTGTTGAAATAACACTTACTCCATTTTTAGCAAACTCATGCTCAATCACCTTGCATTCAAAAGCAAAGGCCATAATAGTAGGTTTTAACTCCTTTAAAAGAGCAAAATTTCTACTAGCAACCCCTCTAGTAATTTGCATATAAAGCCCGCCTTCTTTGAGAGAATTTTTAATGATTAATTGTTTTAAAATATTTTCAAATTCTTCTTTTGTATAAGGAATTTGTAGATCAATTTGGGCTAAACTACGCTCAAAACGCTCCCAAAATTCTTCTTTATCAGCTATTTTTGCATTTACCACAGGAACTACTTCATAAATTCCATCTCCAAAGATAAAACCTCTATCAAAAATACTCACTTTAGCTTCGCTAGCTTTTATAAATTCATCATTTAAAAATACTATTTCCATCTCTTGCATAAACTCTCCTTTTAATCAAATAAATCAATAATATCTTTTGGTAAATCAAGCTGATTAGAATAATAAAAATACTTAGCTAAAACTAAAATTCCTATATAAAATTCTATCTTTTCATCTAAAAATTGCTCTATATAAGCATGAGCATTTTGTATGATTTCTTTTGCTCTATGTGGATTAGCTAAATAATAATCAAGCAAAGCTTCTACATTTTCATAATCATCATCAATCAAAGCAAAATGCTCATTTGGAACTAACTTTCCTTCCATAAACCAAGTTTCATAACGCATTTTTGGGGCTAAAACTAAAGAATTAGAACTTAACGACCAAATCAAATTACTAGCAAAAGTGTTACCTTCAAGTGATATTAAAAATTTATACTGCAATTGATCTTGCTTGCTTAAAAATGTTTTTTTCCACTCATTACAACCTTTTCCTGTGTGACCAATATCACATTTTTTATTTGAAATATTTTTTTCAAAAAACTTCACTCTATTGTTTTGATAGGCAGCACCTCTAAAAATAGCAATGTTTTTTTTATCTTCAAAAACATATTTATCCTTTAAAAAAACAAAATGTCTATTTTTATCTAACTTCATAATTATATTATTATAGTTATTATTGCAAATAGGTCTATCTTTGCAAATTGAAGCTTCTTTTAAAATATAAGAAATATCACCAAAAGCTTTAATCCATAAAAAATCATCATTAAAATATTTACTAATTGTATAAGCATCATAAGCCAATGAGGTTTTCTTAAAAGGGAATTTTCCTATTTTTTCAGCAGCTTGTGATAATGTAATATGCTTTGCTCTATCAAAATTTAGTTTATTGTAATAATTTATTCTCTTTTTTACACACTCCTTTTTTTCTGTGTTCAGTAATAAGATATCAGAAAAAATATTTTTTAACTTACTCTGAAATAAAATTCTTGGAATAAAAGCTCCGCCTATGCCTTTTACATTCATCATAAATCTAGAATCTGCCATCTTTTTCTTTCTTTATATGCAAAAATAATGTAAATTTTAACACAAGATTTCATTTACAAGACTTAAAATTTATCTTATTTAAAAACAAAAATGCTAAAATCACAAAAATCACATACTTACTAGGTAAAACAATGAAAATACAAGAATTTATTTTAAACTTTATTTTTAAAGTTTCAAATCAACCTGTTAATTTAAAAGATTTATTAGAAGCAAATGCCTTGTTAAATGAAGGTATGATGATAGATCCTGCGAAATTAAATTTTAAATTTAAGGTATTTAATTCTTATCTTATATACACCCTTTTTTGTATAGCTATTTTAGTTCCTATGCTTATCATCAGCCATTATTTTTTAACAATTATTGATTTTCATATTAGCATCTTGAGTGCTATTTTTGTTACCGCTTGTGTTTTTGTTGGCTATGATATTTTTAAAATTTATACTAGAAAAGTAATAAGCAAAAGATTATTGAAAAAAGCCTGGACTTTACATTTTCCATATTTTGCTTATGAAAAATATTCAAAAATAGCAGAAAATATTTATAATCAAGCTATTAAAGAAGAAATTCCAAAAAATCAACTTGAACAATATGTTTTAGAAAAAATCATTCAAACACAAGATTAATCTAAAAAGTCTAAAACTTGATTTTGAAAATACAATGCTTCAAGCTGTCTTTGAAGCTCTTTGTTTTCTTCATCTAAAACTAATTCTTGCGATCTTAAATCTGCTATTTCTCTACTTACATAATAAATTTGATTTCTAATATAAATTTGTGGGAAAAATATCAATAAAGCAAATGCTATCATCAAACCTGCGTATAATAAATTTTTAGGGGTTAAATTTTTATTTTCCTCACTTACTATGCTATCTAAAAGTTCGTATTTATCTTCTTGATTATATTCTTGGTTTTCTTCAAGCCTTACCTTTTCTTCTAAAATTTTTTGCTCTTGCTTAGCTAATTTTTCTTTTTCTTTTAATTCTTCTTGAGCTTTTTTTATTTTTTCTTGTTCGATTTTTTTTTGCTCTTTTAATTCTTGTTTGAGTTTGACTTTTTCTTTTCTTTTTTCTTTTAAATCTTGAAATTTTGAAGCGACAAAGACATTACTTTGAGTAAGAATTTTAGATATTTGAATAGAATCTTTTTTTTCTTGTTGTATTTTTTCTACTTTTTTTACTTCCTGCAAAGTTTTAGCATTTTTAGATGGCTTAAGATTTTTATCATTTTTTTTATCAAATTTTTCTTTTTGCTTTTTGAAAAAATTGAGTTGTAATTTAAAAGGCTTTTTTTCTTCTAATTTAACATTTATCAAATCTTCTTTTAAATAAATAGTGGATTGTTTTTTAGGTTTTTCTTTATATTCTTCATCAAAGTCTGTAAATTTGGGTCTTTTTTTACGCTGTATTCTATTTTTTAATATGCGATCGCTTTCATTGAAATTGTGCTCATGCTCTTCATAAGGTCTACCTTCTTTAATAGCTCTAGAATATTTCAACATTTTTTCGCGTATATTTTGTTTTTCTTTTAAAAAATCATCTTCAATCATTATTTACCTAAAATAAAAAATTCTCATTTTTGCGCAACTTGATCTACTATTATAACTTATTTCTTCTTTGGAGGCACTTATAGCTTTTTTACTTAAAATTTTACCAAGACTATGTCCTTTACCGCATTCGCATTTTATAGCTCTTTCATCACAAATGCAGTCTTTTTCCCATCTTTTAAAAGTATTTTTTACTATTCTATCCTCTAAAGAATGAAAGCTAATAATAGCTAATTTACAATCTTTTAATTTTGCTTTTTCTATATTTTCAAGTAAGGATTTTAACTCACCAAGTTCATTATTTACTTCTATACGCAAAGCTTGAAATACGAGCAAAGCTAAAGATACATTGCGTCCTTTTAACTTAGCATTTCCTATAATTTGACTTAATTCTTTTGCACTTGTAATCTCTTTTTGACTTCTTGCATTGATAATTTTTTGAGCAAGCATTGAAGCAACCGGCGCTAGATCTCCATAGTCTTTAAAAATTCGTTCTAAAGCTTCCTTGTTGTAAGAATTTACCACTTCTTTAGCACTTAAAGGATTATTTTGATCCATTCTCATATCTAAAAAATCAGAATTTAGTGAAAAACCCCTATCATTTTTATCAAGCTGCAAAGAAGATACACCAATATCAGCTAAAATTCCTCTTATGTTTTGCGTTGAAATTTGAGTTAAAATATCTTTAAAACCTATATGATTAAAACTTATTCTATCTTGAAAATTTTTTAAAAACTCTTTGGAAAAATTTAAAGCCTCTAAATCTTTATCGCAAGCAATTAATCTTAATTTTTCATGAGCTTGCAATAATGCTTTAGAATGCCCTCCATAACCCAAAGTACAATCTAAAAAATCTCCGCTATCAAAATCATCAAAAGTATTTAAAACTTCTTGTAATAAAACAGGAATATGTGGACTTTGCAAAATATACCTTTTAATATTTTTTAGTATAATACCTTAGCTAAGTTTAAAACAAGGTTTTTAATGAATAAAGAAAATATTATCTCCCAAATTCAAATTCTATCCTCATCAATGTTTAAAAAAAATTTTTTTGGAATTTGCCATGGTTCTGTTTCAGCAAAACTTTCCCAAGGCTCATTTATTATCAACAAAAGCAATGCTTTTTTGAATCAATTAGATGAAAAAAATTTAAGTATCTTAAAATTTGCAAAAGATTATAGCTGGGATGAAGCAAGCAGCGATAGTGAAATACATAAAAGCATATATGAAAATATACCTGAAGCTAAATTCGTATGTTTTGCTTATCCAGCTTATACCTTATCCATGAGTTTAAATCATGATTTCATAACACCTCAAGATTATTTTGGAGAAATTTTTTTAGAAGAAATTCGAGTTTACAATCCTAAAAGTTATGAGGATTGGGATGATAGATCACAAACTGAAATTTATCGTTATATGTTAGAACAAAAACAAAATTTTGTCGTTGTGAAAGGATATGGAATATTTGCTTATGGAAGAACAAGCTATGAACTTGGAAAAATAATAGATTTAATCGAGAATTCTTGTAAAATTATCCATCTAGCAGAGACAAATTTATCATAAAATCATAAAATTAATTTTTTATTAATCACAAATTACCTATAATTTATGGTTTAATTTAATTAATTATGGATTGGGGTAAAAATGCTCACTTGGATGCAGCATCATAAAAAATATTTAGTTATTACTATTTGGATTAGTGTTATTGCTTTTGTTGGAGCAGGTTTTGTTGGCTGGGGAAGTTATGATTTTAACACCGATAGATCAAATTCTGTTGCAAAAGTAGGCGATGAAAAAATAAGCTATGATGAATTCAATCTAAAATATTCTCAATTATTTAACTACTACTCACAATTAAACAATGGCAATTATACACAAGAACAAGCACAAAAAGATGGCTTAGATACTCAAGCTATCAATGAACTTATACAAGAAAAACTTCTACTTTCTTATGCTAAAACTTTAGGTTTAAATGTAAGCGAAGAAGAAATTGCTTATGATTTAGCGCATCAAAAAATTTTTCATAATGCTTCAGGTGTTTTTGATAAAGATTTATATTATAATTTACTTGCAAGAAACAACTATACACCAAAAGCTTATGAAAAAATTATCCATGATGAATTATTGCTTAAAAAAATCAATGCTATTTTAAATTTACAAATCAAACAAAATGAGCTTGATATGTTTGGTGCAAGTTTTTTAATGCAAGATAATTTAAAAATTCAAATAATAAAACTTGATAATAAAAATATTCCTATTGATGAAAAAGAACTAAAACAAACTTGGGAAAAAAACAAAAACCTATATAAAACACAAAAAAGCTATGAGCTTGCAACTTATTTTTTAGATCCTAATACAATCACAGTTGTTGATAAAGAAATTCAAGCTTACTATGAAGAAAATAAAAATGACTATAAAGATTTTGCAGGAAAAATTCTAAGCTTAGAACAAAGCAAAGATAAAGTTATAAAAGATTTAAAACTTTCCAAGCTTAAACTTAAAGCTAATGAAAGCTATGTTGCTTTGAGAAAAAACGAGCTTAGTTTTGACAAAAACATCACAATAAGCGATGCTGATATTTATTACCCTTTAGAAAACATACAAAAAGCTAAAGAAAATGATTTTATTAAGCCTTTTAAATTTGAAAATGGCTATATGATTGCAAAACTTATAAAAATAAATCCTATACAGACTATGACTTTTGAGCAAGCCAAAAATGAAGTGAGCAAACTTTACATCAGAGAAAAAACTAAAACTTTATTAGAAGAAAAAGCAAAGCTTGCCCTAAATAATTTCCAAGGCATAGATATAGGAACTTATAGTCGCGACTCAAGTAAAGGAGCAAAAGTAGGTGAAATGATAAATGATGCTGAATTTAGTGAGTTTTTAATGCATGTATTTGACTCAAATAAAGCTAAATCTTATGTTTTATTTGATGATAAAGCAATAGTTTATGAAATTACAAAGCAAACTCTAGAAAACAAAGATAAAGAAGAAATTTATAAATTTATCATAGAACAAAGTGCCAAACAAACCAAACAAGCTTTACTTAAGGAAGAATTATTAAAAAAACTTATAGAATTATATCCAATCCAACGCTATTATAAAGGAAATACAAATTGAATATTTTAGGAATTGATTTAGGCTCAATACAAACTTGTGCTATTTTGGCACAAAAAAGCGAAGAAGGACTTAAAATCATTGGTTTTGGAAAATCAAAATCAAATGGTATAAAAAAAGGAGCAATTACGAATATAGAGCTTGCTTCAAAATCTATAGAAGAGGCAGTAGCCGATGCACAAATGATGTCAGGTGTACATTATGATAAAGTAATTGTATCTATTTCAGGTGCTTATGCAAAAAGTGTAGACAGTATAGGTGTAGTTAATATACCAAATCATGAAATAGGTATTAAAGAAATTCACAGAGCAGTAAGCACAGCAAAACATACCGCAAATATACCTAGTGGATATGAAATCATTCATGTATTGCCTTATAATTTTAAAGTAAATGATCTTGAGCATGTAGAAGATCCTTTGGGAATGAGTGGAAATCGTCTTGAAGTTTCTACACATATTGTAATCTCACAAGAAGTGCATATTAAAAATCTAAAAAAAGCAGTTGAGCTTGCTGATCTTAGAGTAGATAATATCGTTCTTTCAGGATATGCTTCTTCTATCGCATGCTTTGATGATAGTGAAAAAGAATTAGGTGCTATTTTAATCGATATGGGTGGAGCAGTTTGTGATATGGTCATTCATGCGGGTAATTCTATACGATATAATGAATGCTTACAAATTGGTTCAGTAAATATCACTAATGATTTATCCATAGCTTTGCATACCCCACCAAAAGAAGCAGAAAAACTAAAATTAAATTATGCATCTTTAGCACAAAATGAAAACTCAATTATACAAATTCCATATATGGGTGATGAAAAAAGAAAAAATGAAGTTTCAGTAGAAGTTATATCTAATGTTATTTATGCAAGAATTGAAGAAACTATTATTATTTTGGCTAAAATGCTAAGTGATAATGCTTGTGCAAATCAAGCAGGAGCAGGCATAGTATTAACAGGTGGAATGACAAAATTTGCAGGACTTGACAAACTTGCTTCAGCTTATTTTGATAATAAAGCTGTTAGAATAGCGACCGCAAAAAAAGATACTATGGATGGCTTTAAAGAAATTTTTGAAGATGCAGAAAATAGCTGCGCTATAGGTCTTTGTTTATATGGTGGTGGACATTTTACTCCTTATGAATTAGATTCTAATGAAAAACTAAGATACAAAGGAGAGCCTGAATTTATCAACAAACAGATAAAACAAAATCTCACCATAGAAGAACATGAAGAAGAAAATAAAAATTTTGAAGAAATTTTTCAAGAACAGAGAGATTTTGAAGATGAAAAAACAGAATTAACAAAAGTTGAAACCAAAAAAGATAAAAAATCAAGTTTTATGCATAATTTTTGGAATAAATTAATAAACCAGTTCTAATAGGAGATACAATGAGCGAATATCTAGTAGAAGAAATGCAACACGCAAAAGGTGCAAAAATAAAAGTCATAGGCTGCGGTGGTGGTGGTGGTAATATGATAGATCATATGGTAAATATGGGCCTACATGATCTTGATCTTATCTCAGCAAATACTGATGCACAAGCTATAGCAAAATCTTTAGCAAAAACTAGAATTCAACTAGGTGAGAAAAAAACTAAAGGTTTAGGTGCTGGAATGCAACCAGAAATTGGAGCAGAAAGTGCAAGAGAAAGCTTTGAAGAAGTAAAAGCAGCTTTAAGTCAAAGTGATATAGTATTCATTTCAGCAGGACTTGGTGGTGGAACTGGTACAGGTGCAGCTCCTGTTGTAGCACAAGCTGCTAAAGAAGTAGGCGCATTAACTGTTTCGGTTGTAACTATGCCTTTTGCTTTTGAAGGAAAACAAAGAAAAAAATTAGCTGAAGCTGGCTTGGCTGAATTAAAAAAAGAAAGTGATTCTATCATTGTAATCCAAAATGAAAAACTTCTTAGCATACTTCCAAAAAAAGCAGGTATAAAAGAAGCATTCAAACTAGTTGATGATATCTTAGCTAGAGCTGTTAGAGGTATGGTGTCTATTCTTTTAGAAGATGGTGATATCAATGTTGACTTTGCAGATGTTAGAACTGTTATGAGCCATAGAGGTTTAGCTTTAATGGGTGTGGGTCATGGAGAAGGTGAAAATGCTATCATGGACGCATTATCAAGCGCTATAGAATCTCCATTATTAGATGGTATGACTATGAAAGGTGTTAAAGGCGTAATCATCCATTATAAAATTGGACCTGAATGCTCATTGATAGAAATTTCACAAGCTACTCAAAGCATTAGCGATATAGCAGATGAAAATGCAAAAGTAATCTTTGGTGCAACTACTGATGAAAGCATGGGCGATCGTGTTGAAGTAACTATCATTGCTACAGGTTTTGAAGATAAAGCTGAAATAGAAAGTGCTAAAGAACAAGAAGAAAGTAAAAAAAATAGCTATATGAATTTGCGCAAAGCTAGCGGTGGGTTTGATGAGGAAGTGATTTCTCAACTTGATGTTCCTGCTTTCTTGCGTCGTCAAATGGATTAATTTGTAAGTAAAAATCCTTATATGAATTCTTCATTATTATGTGATTTTTACGAACTAAGTATGGCTTATGCTTATTTTAAACAAAATATGCATAAGCAGATTGTTTATTTTGAAGTTTTTTTTAGAAAAGCTCCTGATAGTGCTTCTTATGCTATTTTTTGTGGATTAGAGCAAATCATAAATCATATTAATCATTTTTCTTTCTCTAAAGATGACATAGATTTTTTGAAAAATACTAAAAAATTTGATGATGATTTTGTAAACTACCTTTCAACTTTAAAATTTAGTGGAGATATACTAAGTGTTAAAGAAGGTGAATGTATTTTTGCTAATACACCTTTAATGATTATCAAAGCACCTATAATAGAAGCTTTATTATTAGAAACTTTCATACTTTTAACTCTAAATCATCAATGTCTAATTGCCACTAAAGCTAGTAGAATTGCTCAAATTGCAAAAGAAAAATTACTCTTAGAATTTGGCTCTCGCAGAGCCCATGGAGAAAGTGCGGCTTTAAATGGTGCTAGAGCTGCTTTTATAGGTGGTTTTCATGCAAGTGCTTGTACTTTAGCTGGGAGAAAATTTAATATTCCTATTAGCGGAACCATGTCTCATGCTTGGGTACAAATGTTTGATGATGAGCTAAGTGCTTTTAGAGCATATTGTCAAATTTATAAAGATAATATAAGTCTTTTGATTGATACATATGATTATAAAAAAGGTATTGAAAATGCTATTTTAGTTTTTAATGAGTTAAATGCGCAAGATTCTATGCAAAATTATTCCATCCGTATTGATTCAGGAGATTTGCTGAAAATCTCTAAATATATTAGAAAAAAACTAGATCTTGCTAACTTAACAAAATGCAAAATCATAGCTAGTAATGCCTTAGATGAGTTCATCATAGAAAAATTACTAAAAAACAAAGCTCCAATCGATGCTTTTGGTATTGGAGAAAAGCTTATTACTTCAGCAAGCTCGCCTATTTTTGGAGCTGTTTATAAGCTTGTTG
Organism: Campylobacter sp. IFREMER_LSEM_CL292; assembly: GCF_025771615.1. NCBI lineage: Bacteria > Pseudomonadati > Campylobacterota > Epsilonproteobacteria > Campylobacterales > Campylobacteraceae > Campylobacter > Campylobacter sp. IFREMER_LSEM_CL292. The sequence continues at coordinate 62,781 of NZ_JAKMQP010000007.1, read as the reverse complement.
CATTAGAAAAAAACAATCAAATCATCCCTAAAATAAAAATCAGCGCAAGCTCAAGTAAAACAACCTTGCCACATTTTAAAAAACTCATAAGGTATTATAAAAACAATAAAGCAAGTTTTGATATTTTATATACACATGATGAGAGTATCAAAAATTATCAAGGTTATACATATAAAAATTTACATGAGCTTATTTTTAAAGATGGAAAATTAATCTATGGGCTTCCTAACTTGAAAAATATTCAAGAGTATCATAAAAAAAGTGTTGATAGTTTGGATTTTAAACTAAAAAAACTTCAAAATCCAAGTATTTATAAAGTAAAAATTTCTAAAAAATTACAAAATATGCAAAAAACTTACTTAGAAAAAAATTAATCTTTTTCTCTAAGTTTTACTTCATCTTCTACTTCAAGTAAAAATCTATCAACAAGCTCATCTTCTTTTAATTTTGCCACCACTTCACCATGTCTTATAACTAAACCTTGATTTTTTCCAAAAGCAATAGCCACATCAGCGCCCTTAGCCTCACCCAAGGCATTTACAACACAACCCATAACACTTATATTTAATGGTTCTTTTATATGTTTAGTTTTTTCTTCTACTATCTTAATCGCTTTAATCAAATCGCTTTGAATTCTTCCACAAGTTGGGCATGAGATGATATTTACTCCACTCTTTTGCACTCCACTATCTTGCAAAATCGCTCTTGCTACTTTAATCTCTTCTTCAAGTTCCCCTGTCATAGAAACTCTCATTGTATCGCCTATACCTTTTAAAAGCAAATTTCCTAAGGCAATCGAACTTTTAACAGTACTATGAAATTTAGTTCCTGCTTCAGTAACCCCTAAATGAAACGGATAATCACAAAGTGGTCTTAGAGCTTCATAAGCTTTTATGGTATTTTGCACATCTGAAGTTTTCATAGAAATTTTAATGTCAAAAAAGTCTAAATCTTCTAGTAATTTTATATTATATAAAGCGCTCTCAAGCATAGCCTCTATATTATAACCATATTTATCGCTAAATTGCTTTTCTATAGAGCCATGATTTACCCCTATTCTAATAGGAATTTTTCTTTGTTTACAAGCTTGCACCACTTCTTTTATATTTTCTTTTGAGCCTATATTTCCCGGATTAATTCTCACCCCATCGATAAATTCAGCACAAAAAACTGCTAGCTTATGATTAAAATGTATATCCACTATTAAAGGCAAGGGACTTTTTGCTTTGATTTCTTTTAAAGCTCTTGCATCTGCCATGTCCAAACAAGCTAAACGCACTATATTTGCACCGGCAAAATAAAGCCTATTAAGTTGCTCTAAACAACCTTCAATATCTCTTGTTTTAGTAAAAAGCATGGATTGCACAGAAATAGGTGCATCACCACCTATTAAAACATCGCCTACTTTTATTTGTCTTGTTTTATATCTTGTCATTAAAATCACTCTAAAAATATTTTTAGAGTATTATAGCCCAAAAATGGGCTATATCATTAATCTTTTTTATTTTTATTAAGAGATTTATATTTTACATCTGTATCTCTTGTTAAAAGGGTAAAAATTTGATTTGTTAAATCTTGGGTAAGTTTTTTAGCTTCCTTTTGATTTTGTAATGAAAAATCAACTAAAATTTGCTTTGCTTTATTCTTATCTTTTTTATAAAGACTTAAATATTCTTTTTCCATAGCTTCTTGTTTTAAAGATGTGTCTTTTTCAAATTTAGCATAAGCATTTTTTACAATAGGTGCATACTTATTATAATCACTCATTACAAGAGTTTGTAACTTGCGATAAATCCAATAAATTGATTCATCATCAGCTTCATTTGTTCCTTGTTGATAACCTGCAATAAATTCATCATTACCAAAATAATAAGGCAAATACACACTCAAATCAGCCATTCCTATTGCGACATAATTTAACCTGCCTATCTCTTTAGGAAGCCACGGTCTAACTTGCATGATATGAGATTCATAAGTTCTAAACACACTCACAACACGATAAATATTTTCATCTTCATTGAAATTTGAGTATGGATCATATTTTGTTCTATCATAGTGCGATCTTAAAGCTTTTTTTAAATCATCCACACTAAGTTTCTGTTCAGGTTCTAAAAACACATTAAAATTAGCACCATTTTTTACATCTTGATTTAAAGATGGATTAAACATTTTTTGTATCCACCAAACTCTAGGATAATTATAAGTTAAATCTCTATCATCATTTCTTGTATAAACTTTAAAAAAATCAAAATCCTTATCTACTTTAGGATTATACGCTTTATGAATGACGGCAAAATTTATTAAATTTTTAGAATGCAAGGTATTTTCATCGTTAAATTTTAATTGCTTCAACCTACCCTGGTTTGCGCTAACAAAATACGAATTATTAGGAATTTTTACAGCCATCCACTGATGTGCTGTAGCACTTTCTAAATACCAAATTTCTTTAGAATCCACAAAAGCCACTCCAAAGCCCTCAGCAGCACCTTGTTTTTCTATAATATCGCCTAATAATAAAACACCTTCTTTTGCACTTTTAATTCTTGGAAGCAAAACATCTAAAATATCATCTTCACTAATGCCATTTTTCTCATTATAAGGATCAAATTTTAAAAGCTCATCTTTTGCATAAATTGATTCAGTAGCACTTATCCCAACACCCTTTTCATTAAAACCAGTAGCACCATGTAATTTACTTTGCCAATTAGCTATAGTACTATATTGAAAAGATTTAGCAGGTAAAGGGTAAGTAAAATCATTCATTCCTTGATGTGCTTTAGTACTATAAATACCTTTTTGGTTTTCAACTCTTGGATGGATTAAAAAAATCTGTGCTTTATCTGCTTTACTATCAGCACTTCTTGCAACCAACATAGAGCCATCTTTGCTTGCTTCATTTGGCACTAAAATAGTAGTGCAAGCTAAAGTATTATTGAGCAAAGCACCAAAAAGTACACAGTTTGTAAGAAAACTAAACTTTTTCATTTTCTCTCCTTTAAATTTAAGAAATTAAAAAAGTATATTCTTATCAAAATAAATTTAAAATTAAAAATAAAATATTGTTTTTATTATAAAATAATAATTATTTATAAATAAATATATTTTTTAAGAAAAGTCAACCGGATCTATATCGCAAGTAATATTTTTAAAATTTAAAGCAAAATGCTCAAACTTTACAAGCTCTTGGTGAGTATTAGCACGCAATAATACATAAAAACGCCATTTTTTATTTAGCATTTCAATACCACAAGCACCATGGCCTACTAATTGCACTTGTTTTAATTCTTGAACTTTATTAGCTATAAATTCACATAAATTTAAAGCTTTGTTTTTATCCTCATCTTCAATAATTAGCCTTAAAAGTCTTTTAAATGGAGGGTAAAGCTCACTTCTAGAATTTAATTCATCTTTTAAAAAGCTATCATAATCTTGTATATATTTTTCAAAAAAAGATCTATTCTTAGTTTGTAAAAGCACCCTACCCTCACCCTTACGACCTGCACGACCTGCTACTTGCATAGCAAGAGCCAAAGTCTCTTCTAAAGCTTTAAAATTAGGTCTAAATAAATACTCATCAAGCCCCAAAATCACACTCAAATCCACATTATGATAATCATGTCCTTTAGCAAGCATAGAAGTGCCTACTAAAATATCAATTTTTTCTTGGTTAAAATCTTTTAAAATCATATCAAGCTTTTTTACACTGCTAATCTCATCACTATCAAATCTTTTTATGATAGGATTAAACTCGGCTAATTCTTTTTCTAAAAGCTCACAAAGCTCTGCTGTGCCCATTTTTTTAGCTTCAAGCATAACTCCATTGCAGGTTGGACAAGTTTGATCAATTTCTTTAGTAAAATTGCAATAATGACATTTTAATGCATTTTTATTTTTATGTAAACTCAAAGCAATAGAACAAAAAGGACATTTAATGGTATTAGTGCATTCTTTGCATAAAATTTGTCTAAAATTTGCCCTTGTAGGTAAAAATACCACGGCTTGCTTTTTATTTCTTAAGCTAATTTTTAATTCTAAAAGCAATTTTGACGAGACACTAAGCTCGCTCTCATCATATAAAAACTGCTTTTTGCTTTCAAAAAAGGTTCCTTTAAGTCTAAAACAAGGATGTTTGTAATAACTTACAACACTTGGGGTAGCCGAACCTAAAAGAACTTTTATATGCATTTTTCTTGCTACAAATAAAGCCAAATCCCTTGCATTGATTTTTGGATTATTAGAAGCTTTATAAGAATTATCATGCTCTTCATCAATAATAATCAAACCCAAATTCTTAAAAGGTAAAAACAAAGCCGATCTAGCTCCCACCACTAAAAGAGCTTTTGAATTTGTTAAATCTTGCAAATATTCTTGCTTTTTTTTCTTAGTAATTTTAGAATGCCACAAGAAAAAATGCTCGCCAAAATACACTTTTAATCTTTTTTGCATTTGCGGAGTTAGAGCGATTTCTGGCATTAAAAGCAAAACTTGCTTTCCTTGCTCTAGATATTCTTTTATCAAGCTAATATAAATTTCAGTTTTACCACTTCCTGTATCGCCAAATAATAAACTAGTTTGTTTAGTTTTTATAAATTCCAAAGCCTCTTGCTGGTTTTTACTTAAACTAGGTGCTTTTTCTATATGAATTTTTTCATTTTTATACTCTTTAATGCTTTCAAACATACCCAAAACAAAAGCTATTTTACTAGCATAATAATAAGCAATAAATTGAGCAAGTTCGTATTGATATTGCGTTAGTTTAAAACCTGTTTTTTCTTTTATAGCTTGGGTTTTAAAATCAGGCTTTGAACATTTTTGTAAAATTATAGCTTTGAGATTTTTTTTCCTTGCAAGATCAACTATCACTTCATCTAAAATTTCAATTTCTTCTTCACTTTCATAAATTAAGGTATCTAAATAATATCCTTTTACAGCAAGTTGATAAAAATTCAAAACCCATAATCCTTACAATTTAAACTCACACATTCTAAAAAAACTTTTTCACTATTATAAGAAAAATCTATGTAATTTTTAGCATTTATAAAAAATCTATATTGAGTATTTGCTATTTTCATCCATGATTTTTTACTTGAAACAATTGGCTTATCTAATACACTATATGTACAATGATTTGTTTTTTTGTAATTTTGCAAACTATCACAAAAAAATAATTTTTGATTTTCACTATTTATCAAAGCTTCATCTAAAATGGCTGGAAAATCCTTACTTTCTTTAAATAAAAACTGATTTTTGAGTAAGGCCAAAGAAGCATTAATGAGCTCTACCTCACTTTTTGCTTGGATAAGTTTAGCATCATTTTTTCCAAAAGAAAAATACGGATAAGCAATTGTGCTAAGAATAGCAATAATCATCATACAAAAAATAAGCTCTACTAAAGTAAAAGCTTTTTTTACTTGCATTTATTGTATTTCTTCATCGATAGTGTTTATAAGTTTGTTGAGTTCTTTTTTTAAGATATAATTTTCATAGCTAAGTTTTACAAAAGCATTAATGAAATTTGCAAGTTCTATCTTACCTGTGCCTCCAGAAATTAAAGCAATCTCATCTTCAAGATGATTCGCAAATTCATTACTGCATGTTACAACAAAGTCTTTTGCATAGACATTGATTGTAACTTTTCTTTGATTATTGTTTGCCAAGAACTGCCTCTATTTTTTTGATCACATCTTCACTTTCAATATTTTTATTTTTAAGCTCTTCTTCCAAACGCGCAATTTGATTGTTTTTAGCTTCATTTTGTGCTTTTACGCTTACTAATTCATTTCTTAAATTTTCATTTATTTCACATACTTCATTATATTTAGCCAAAAGCTCATTTACTTTATCTGTCATTGTGTTGATTATTCTTTCATCATACATAATTTTTTGCCTTTATTGATTTTATATTTTAGAGTATTTTAAACACATATTGTAACAAAAAAAAATTTAATTTTGCATAGCTTTTTGTTTTAAAATTTAAATTTTTAGAAAAAATTTTGTGTAAAATTAGTAAAAATACAAGTTAGGAAAAATTATGTTTGAACTTACTAGCGAATTTAAGCCAAGTCCTGATCAAAAGCAAGCTATTGATGGTATAGTAAAAAGCATTAAAGCAGGCAATAAATACCAAACCTTGCTAGGTGTTACAGGTAGTGGAAAAACTTTCACTATGGCAAATATCATTAAAAACTTAAACATGCCTACTCTTATCATGAGCCACAATAAAAGCTTATGCGCGCAACTTTATAGTGAATTTAAAGGCTTTTTTGCAAATAATCATGTGGAGTATTTTATAAGCTATTATGATTATTATCAACCCGAGGCTTATATACCAAGAACCGATGTTTTTATAGAAAAAGACAGCTCTACTAATGAAGACTTAGAAAGATTAAGACTAAGCGCAAGTGCTTCGCTTTTAAGTTATGATGATGTTATTTGCATAGCTAGTGTTTCAGCAAATTATGGTTTGGGAAATCCAAGTGAGTATGTGGGTATGGTTTTGATTTTAGAGCTTAATATGCAAATAAATCAAAAAGAACTTTTAAAAAAACTTGTAGATATGGGTTATAAACGCAATGATAATTTCTTTGACAGAGCTGATTTTAGAGTCAATGGAGATATAGTAGATATATATCCAGCTTATTATGAGGATGAAGCTATTAGACTTGAATTTTTTGGCGATGAACTTGAGGCGATGTATCATTATAATATCTTAGAAAATAAAAAAGGTAAAGACTTAAAAAAATTTATACTTTATCCAACTAGTCAATTTAGCGTAGGTGAAGCTAGACTTAAAGAGGCTATAAAAGGTATAAAAGCTGAATTAAATAAACGCCTTGCTTATTTTGAAAATGAAAATAAACTCGTAGAAGCACAAAGACTAAAACAAAGGGTAGAATTTGACCTTGAAATGCTTCAAAGTACTGGTATGTGCAAAGGAGTTGAAAATTATGCCTTGCATTTAACAGGGCTTAAGAGTGGCGATACACCTTATACGCTTTTTGATTATTTTGCCATTAAAAATCAAGATTTTTTAGTCATTGTAGATGAATCTCATGTATCTTTACCACAATTTCGCGGAATGTTTGCAGGGGATAGAAGCAGAAAGCAAACTTTGGTTGATTATGGTTTTCGCTTGCCAAGTGCCTTAGATAATAGACCTTTGATGTTTGATGAATTTATTAATAAAAATTGTAAATTTTTATTTGTTTCAGCCACACCTGCACCTTTAGAACTAGAATTAAGCAAAGAAAATATTTTTTATCAAATCATGCGTCCAACAGGGCTTTTAGATCCTAAAATAGAAATCAAAGATAGTGAAAATCAAGTAGAAATTTTATACGATGAAGCTAAAAAAGTTATAGAGCGTAATGAAAGAGTTTTAATAACCGTTTTAACTAAAAAAATGGCTGAAGAGCTTAGTAAATACTACTTGGAACTTGGCTTAAAAGTAAAATACATGCACTCAGAAATTGATGCAATTGAGCGCAATGAAATCATCCGTGGTTTAAGAAGTGGTGCTTTTGATATTTTAATCGGGATTAATCTTTTAAGAGAAGGACTTGATTTACCTGAAGTTTCCCTTATAGCGATTATGGATGCAGACAAGGAAGGCTTTTTAAGAAGCACCACTGCACTCATTCAAACGATGGGACGCGCGGCTAGAAATGTCAATGGAAAAGTATTGCTTTTTGCTAAAAAAATCACAAAATCTATGCAAGAAGCTATCGATACTACCAATGAAAGAAGAACCCTACAAGAAGCTTATAATAAAAAGCACAACATCACACCAACCTCAGTAAAAAGAAACATAGAAGAAAGTTTAAAACATGAGCTTGAACAAGGAGAAATTTATCGTAAAGGCAAAGAACTTGAAAAAATGCCTGCGAAAGAACGCGCTAAAATAGTAAAAGAATTAAGAAAACAAATGCTAGAAGCAGCTAAAAATCTTGAGTTTGAGAAAGCAGCAATGCTTAGAGATGAAATTAATAAATTAAGAACTTTATAATCCCTTAAAATAAGGGATTATTTATTTGCTCTTTCTATATACTCTCCACGCACAGTATCAACACGGATTACTTCCCCCTCTAATACATGGAAAGGAATTTGCACTACTGCACCTGTTTCTAAAGTAGCTGGTTTTTTGTTTGAGCCTTGAGTATCACCTTTGAAATTTGGCGCTGTTTCAATAATTTTAAGTTCCATTACTTGAGGTACTTCCACACCAATTGCTTTTCCATTGTGAAATAAAACATCTACCATGGTTCCATCAAGCATCCATTTTTTAGCTTCACCCACATCTTCATCGCTAATTGCAACTTGCTCATAAGTTTGGGTATCCATAAATTGACAATTTTCACCATCATCGTATAGATATTGCATTTGTTTTTCTTCTAAATTTGGAGATTCACATTTATCCCCTGCATGGAAAGTTTTTTCCAAAACCTTACCATCGATAAAAGATTTAATTTTAATACGAACAAAAGCAGGACCTTTTCCTGGTTTTACATGTTGATATTCTACAATTTTAAAAGGAATACCATCAATTTCTATTTTTAAACCTTTTTTTAAATCTCCCATTCCATAAGAAGCCATATATTTTCCTTAATCTTAAAATTAAAAAATAATTGTAACAATTAAGGCTTATAAAAAGCCTTAAATTTCTGCATATTCTGCAAAAATACAAGCATCAATAGCTCTTAATTCCTCAAGCAAAGCTTTTGAAATTTTTGTATCAAGCAAAATTACAGCCAAAGCTTTTCCAAAGCCATTTCTACCAAGTCTAAAATCAGCTATATTGACATTATTTTTGGCTAAAATTCCGCTAACATTAGCAATAACTCCTGGTATGTCATTATTGTTTAAAATTATCATTTTCCCTTTTGGTTTAAAATCTACATCAAAACCATTTAACTCTACTATCCTTTGTTCATTTTCACCAAAAATAGTCCCTGAGATAGAAAGGTTAGAATTATCTGTAATTACTTTTATAGTGATTTTATTACTATAACCACTACTTGGTAGAATACAAGAAGAAAGTTCTACGCCCTTATCTTTAGCTACAAAATGTGCGTTAATATAATTAATATTCTCACCTAAAATTCCTCTTAAAACACTCACTGTTGCAAAAGTTAGTAAAGACTCATTATACTCGCTAATTTGTCCTTCGCTCTCAAGTTTAATAGCCTTAATAGGAGTTTTATCAAGCTGAGCAGCCAAAAAGCCCATTTTGGAAATAAGCTCAATATAAGGTGCTACAAAACTTGGTAAATCTTCAGTTTTAATCGGTAAATTTAAAGCATTAGGATAAGAAATTCCTCTTGCAGCATTTAAAGCTTGCTCGCATGCTTGGATAGCGATATTTTCTTGACTTTCTAAAGTGTTTGCACCAAGATGAGAAGTAACAGAAACATTTTCAAAGTCTAAAAATGGATGATTAGTTGCTGGTTCTTTATTAAACACATCGATACCAAGCCAAGCTATTTTACCACTTTTTAAACCTTCACACAATGCATCTTCATTATAAAGACCACCTCTGGCACAATTTATCAATCTTACCCCATCTTTCATTTTAGAAATTTCTTCAAAAGAAATCATATCTGTTGTTTCTTTTGTTTTTGGCGTATGTATGGTAATAAAATCACTTTGAGTTAAGATTACATCTAAAGAACTCACACACTCTATACCCAAATCAGTCATTTTAGAAGCTACCACATAAGGATCATAAGCTATAACTTTCATACCAAAAGCTTTTGCACGTACAGCCACTCTTGAACCTATATTACCAAAACCTATAACTCCTAAAGTTTTATTCATAAGTTCAACACCATACCACTTTTCTCTTTCCCATTTTCTTTGTATTTTTAAAAAATTATGAGCATTTACAAAAGATCTTGCAGAGCATAATAAATGATTCATAGTAAGCTCAACTGCTGCTATGGTATTAGCCGTTGGTACATTCATTACTATAATGCCTTTTTTAGAGCATTCATCTATATCAACATTATCAACCCCAACGCCTGCTCTAACTAAAGCTTTTAAATTAGAACATGCATTGATAAATTTCAAATCCACATCCGTTGAACTTCTAGTAATAGCAACATCTACATCATTTAATTTTGTTAAAAGTTTATCTTTAGGCAAATGTGCTGCTTCGATAAGCTCAACATCATCAGCTTTTCTTAAAAGTTCTACGCCTTTGTCTAATATCGCATCACATACAATAATTTTTTTCATAACCAAACCTCCTTTAATTTTGCATTTATGTTGTAAATTTTTAATTTGTCGATCAGTGTATTTAATACTTTTTCATTATTTGTATCTAAATAAATTGCCACTTCATCTTTACTCTGTGTTAAAGTGTATTTGATAAAAAAAGAATGCAGAGTTTGCTTTAAACAAAACATAGAATAAACATCATTTTTATTTACATCGAGCATATAAAATTTTTGTTTTGGCTTTACTACAGAATCATCCATATTAAAACTCATATAAAATTCATTTGCTGCTGGAGAAAAATCATTGATTTTAATATTTGAAAGTTTATCTTGCCAAGTTTGTGGTAACTCTTTTTTTATTTCATCAAAAGAATATTTAACATTTTGTGAGATAGGTAAATTCCCAATATCTACATATCTCACCATAAAAATAAAAGCAATAAATAAAATTAGGCTTAAAAAACCTAAAATACCATAAAGGGTATATTTTTTCATTTTTTATTATAAAAGTTGATCTTTGATAATATCACCTAAAGTTACTTTGTCATTATCATTGATTTCATTTAATGCTTCTCTTTCTTTCATTCTTGCAAGGCTTTTTACGCTTAAACGAATTCTATTTTTCTTTTCATCAATGAAAACAATCAAAGCTTCTATTGTATCACCTACTTTTAAACTTGAAAAATCAATATTACCTAAATCCTCTTTATGAATAAGCGCATCAACGCCTTCTTCAAGCTCTACAAAAACTCCAAAATCTTTAATATCTCTAATTTTACCAAAAATAACATCATTTACTTGGTGTTTTTGAGCATAAACTTGAACAGGACTTTTTTGTAATTCTTTAGTACTTAAAGAAATTTTTTGATTTTCTTTATCTAGTTTAATGATTTTAACTTCTACAACATCACCAACTTTATACATATCTTTACATTTATCACTTCTATTCCAAGAAGCATCTTCATTATGCAACAAACCTTCTAAATTAGCAATTTTTATAAAGGCACCAAAATTAGTCACGGAAGTAACACTGCCTTTTAGCACATCACCTACTTTATATGATTTTAAAAACTCATCAAAAGGTTTTGCTAATAAATTTTTTAAAGAAACCCTAAGCCTTCTTTCTTTAGCATTAATTTCAATCACTTCCACATCAAGCTCTTGACCTTCGTTAATATAGTCTTTTGGATTTTTAGCATTTTTATCCCAAGAAATTTCACTTATATGTAAAAATCCTTCTATATCATTTCCTAAATCTACAAAAGCACCATATGGTTCTATATTTGAAACCGTAACTTTAATAGTATCGCCAACTTCTAAACCATCTTTAATTTCATCCCAAGGATCAGGCATGGCAAGTTTTATAGATAAAGAAAGATGTTTTTTATCTTTATCATATTTAATCACTTTTACAGGAACCTTATCGCCCTCATTATACAATGAACTAGGATTTACTGGCCCTTTGTAAGAAATTTCACTATAGTGAACCAAACCATCAACACCGCCTACATCAACAAACATACCATAGGTGGTGATTTTTTTAACAATACCTTCTATAATTTCTTCTTGATTTAATACATTTGAGATAATCTCTTTGCGTTTTTTTCTTTCCTCATCTACTATTTTTTTTCTAGAAACTACTATGCTTTGAGCTTCTTTATCTATTTTGATGATTTTAACTTTGAAAGTTTTATTGATGATGTTATTTGAATCTTTAAAGCTACTTTGTGATTTTGGTAAGAAAAATTCTACTCCATTTTCATCCACAGCCACAAAGCCACCTCTATTTTTACCAATGATTTTTACATCAAACATGCTTTCATCATCTTTATAATTATCAATGAATTCTTTAACTTTTTGCTTTCTTAAAGCTTTTTTATGAGAAAGTAAAGATCTGCCACCGCGAGAACCCACTATAGCAACTTCTAATGTATCGCCTTCTTTGAAGATAAATTCGCCTTTGTCGTTTTGAATTTCTTCCATTGCTAAAATACCTTCTGATTTTTGCCCTACATTTACAAATACTTCATCGCCTTTAATCGCGACAATTATACCCTGTGTAGTTGCCTCCTCATCAGACTTAAAAGATTCTTCAAGCATTTGCTCAAAATCTTCTTCTATGATAATATCCTCTAGTCTGTTTTGAACTTTTTTGTTCACCTCGCTCATCGTGGTCCTTTGTTTTAAATTTTAATTCTTGATTATAGTATTGTTTTCTTTAAACTTAGTTAATTTTGGTGTATTCTTTGATTTTTTCCAAAACCAAGTCAATCACCCAATCTGGTGTAGAAGCACCTGCACTAATACCACATTTTTCTTTGCCACTAAACCATTCTTTTTGAATCTCTTTTTCATTTTCGATTAAATAACTATTCTCACAGTAATTTTTTGCTATTAAAAAAAGCTGCTTAGTATTAGCTGAATTTTTTCCTCCAACTATTATCATTACATCACTTTTTTTAGCAAGCTCATTGATTGCTTCTTGATTTTTAAAAGTCGCATCACATATGGTATTAAAAACACGCACTTCTTTAACTCTAAGCATTAAAAAATTCACAATCTCCATAAATTTTTCTATCTTTTTTGTAGTTTGTGATACCACTGCAATTTTAGAAGGCAATTTAATATCAAATAATTCTTTTTCATCAAGCACTACATAAGCCTTAGTACTTACATAACTTCTCACCCCTTTTACTTCAGGATGATTTTCATCTCCAAAAATTACAACTTCATAGCCTTCATTGCTCATTTGCTCACAAATTTTTTGAGGTTTAGTCACAAAGGGACAAGTTGCATCAAAAATTTCTATATCTTTTTGTTTTAATTTTTCTAAATCTTGCTTTGTAATACCATGGGTTCTAATGATAGCTTTTTTTTCTGTGCTTAATTCATTGATATCATTTAATGTTTTAACATTATAATTTTTCCAAAGTCTTGTGATTTCTTCATTATTATGGATTAAAGGGCCTATGGTAGCTGCATCTTTAATCTGTTCAGCCTTTTTAATAGCTCTTTTTACCCCAAAACAAAATCCATAGCTTTTTGCTAGTTCAATCTCCAATTTTAGCTCCTATTTGCTTTAAAATCTCAATAAAATTTGGAAAAGAAGTTTTAATACATTCACTATCATCCACTTCCATTCCACATCTTAAACCTAAAATTAAAAAACTCATCGCAATTCTATGATCTCCAAAGCTTTCTATTTTAGCACTTTTAGCTTCGCCGCCTTCTACTTCAAAACCATCTTCAAATTCTTTTACCTTTATGCCACATTTTTGCAAATTTAATACAATTGATTTGATTCTATCGCTTTCTTTTACGCGCAATTCTTTAGCATTTTTTATAATGCTTTTTCCTTTTGCACAAGCAAAAGCTATAGCCAAAGCTGGAATTTCATCAATCAACCATGCGATATTTTCACTCACATTTACCGCCTTTAAAGGCGCACTTTCAACACAAATTTCTCCAATACTTTCAAAATCTTCATTGATAACATTATAGGTGATTTTTACACCCATTTTTTCTAAAATTTTAAAGGCTTCAATGCGTGTTTTATTTAACAAAACATTTTTTAAAACTACTTTTGAATGAGGTAAAATACAAGCAGCTAAAGCAAAATAAAAGGCCGATGATGGATCATTTGGCACACATACTTCAAATGCTTTTAATTTTTCTTTTAAAGGATTTATTTTGATAAAAGTTTTTTCCTCATTTAAATATTCAATACAAGCTCCCATTTTATTAAGCATAATCTCACTATGATCTCTTGAAAGCTCAATTTCTTTAAAATAACTTTCTTTTTTGGCAAATAAAGCTGCTAAAATTAAAGCTGATTTTACCTGAGCTGAAGCAATATTACTACTAAAATCAAAACCATCCAACTTAGCTCCTTGTATACAAATAGGTGCTAAATTTGCATTAGCTCTTCCATAAATTTTAGCCCCTAAACTCATCAAAGGCTCACTTACACGTTTCATCGGCCTAGCATTTAAATAACAATCCCCACTAAGTACAAAAATTTCATCTTCAATAGCGCTTAAAAGACCTATTAAAAGTCTCATAGCTGTACCTGAATTGCCACAATCTAAAACACAATTTGGAGATTTTATATATTTTGGAGCTTTAATGTAAATTAATCCATCAATTTCTTCAACCTCAGCTCCTAAAGCTTGAATGATTGCTAAAGTATGTAAAGTATCTTGGGCTTTTAAATAATTTTTAATTTTGCAAGTTCCTTGAGTAAGCAAAGAAAAGATAGCAAAGCGATGAGATATAGACTTATCAGAAGCTATATCTTCAAGCTCTGCTCTAAAAGAGCCAATAGGACTGATTTTCATCGAAGTTTTAAACCATGCTCATCATCTAAAGCTTTGATGATTTTATCAATATATTCAAGGATAATATTATCTTCTAAGGTTTTTTCAAAATCTCTAAATACTAAATTAATAGTCAAGCTATAAAAATCGCCTAAATTCTCATCTGTATATAAATCTACCACTCTAAAACTTTCTAATCTTTCAATATCTAATTTAGCAATAGTGTGTTTGATTTTTTCATATTCAAAACCCTTAGGTATAACTATACTTAAATCCCTGCTCATAGATGGAAATTTAGAATAAGCTTTAGCGATTTTAAAGTCTTGTTTTAAACCTTCTAAATCAAGCTCACAAATATAAGTTTTAGTCAAATCTCTTTTATTTTCTATACTTAAATGCACTCTACCTACAAAACCTATGCGCTTACCGTTTTTATATACATTTGCTTGCTCATATGGGCTTAAAAATGCGTATTCTGATTTTTGCAAACTAAACTCACCTATAATGCTTTTTAATTCTGCTAAAAAAGTATAAAAATCTACAAAAACAGGTTTAGCTTTATTTGTGATTTTAGCTTCTTCTTTGTAGCCACTAAAGATCATTGCAAATTTAGCATGCTCGTTTGAAAACTCATCAAAAACACTGCCACACTCAAAAAGTTTGATTTTCTTTTTTGAATTTCTTAGATTAAAGCTTGCTGCATTTAAAAGATGATTTATCAAAGTACTTCTTAAAGTATTAAGCTCATTGGTGATAGGATTAATAAGCTTATTTTTAATGCATTTAAATCCTAATTGACTTAATTCTTCTTCATTATCTAAAACATAATGCACACTTTCAAAATATCCATTACTACTTGCTTTTAATCTTAAATTTTTAAGCTCTTGATAATCAAAATATACTTTATTTAGGCGATTTTTTTCTTTAAATTCTAAAGCTTTTGATGGGATATTATCAATGCCAATAATTCTTACTATCTCTTCACTAATATCAGCTATATTTGCTATATCACTGCGATGAAGTGGGATTTTGATATTAAATTGTTCATCATTTACTACACTTATTTCAAAGCCTAGCTTTTTAAGAATTTTTACTAAATTATTTTTATCTATAGGCATACCAATGATTTTATCAATTTCTGCACCAAAAATACCAATAATATTTGCTTCATTTTCTTTAAAAACTTGTTGACTTCCTGAAAAAACGCTCATCGCGCTAATTTTTAAACACTCATTAAATAAATACTCCATTCCCAAAGAAAGCTTAGGCTCACTACCTCTTAAAGAACGATATATAGTATCATTTTTCTTTTTATAAAAGGCTATTGCATTTGCTATAGTTTGAGGATGAGTATAACTTGCTTCTATAATGATGATTTTACTTTCATCATTGATTTTAAATTTATCTTCTTGCTCTATACCTGCTAAAGCAATCAATTCATCTTTATAATAAACTCCATATTCTCCATGTTCTTGAGTTTTAATTTCTAAGATAATCTTTTCATCGATTTGACAATCTTGACAAAGCTTATGAAAATCATAAGCACAAAAAATCACCCCACTTGCATGAGTTGCATAAGTTAAAAGATTTTCTATGTTGTTGTTTTTATATAATTCAATCAAAGCAAGACGAATTTGTATCGTAATATTTAGCTTAAATTCTTCTTTAATCTCTAATGCTTTATAAGCAAAAAAGCCTTCAACATCGCTTTGATTTTTAACACTTAGTATTCTTCCTATACCTACGCTATTTTCACTTTCTTTTAAAGGATTTAATTCTTTTAAATTTAAATCAAGTGCTGCACTTAAATCTCTAGCGACACCATATAAACTCAAGCAATCCCCGCGATTTGGAGTAAGTTCTATTTCAATTAATTCATCATTAAAAAGTTCATAATCATTTAAGGCTTTTCCTAGAACCAATTCCCCCATGCTTTCATCTAAAACCATAATACCTTCATTGCTTTTTCCAAAACCAAGCTCACTAGAAGAGCAAATCATACCCATAGATTCAACTCCTCTAAGTTTGGCAGGTTTTATCTCAAGTCCATTTGGAAGCACTGCACCCACTAAAGATACGGCTACAAATTGATCTTTATCAACATTTTTTGCCCCACAAACAATTTGTAAAATTTCATTCCCAACATCTACTTTACAAATATTCAATTTATCTGAATTTTCATGTTTAACTTTTTCTAAAACCTTACCTACTACAACTTTTTGAGGAGCTTTAACACTTTTGAAACTATCAACCTCTAATCCTATGGAATTTAAAGTATTTACTATAGTTTGTGTTGATATTTCACTTAAGTCAATCCATTCATTTAACCAATTTCTACTAATAATCATCTAAATTGCTCCAATAATCTTAAATCACCTTCAAACATAGAACGCAAATCAGGAATTTTATGTAAAAGCATAGCAAAACGCTCTACGCCCAAACCAAAAGCATAGCCACTTACATTTTTATAGCCAACAAATTTATAAACATTAGGATCAACAACGCCACATCCTAAAACTTCAAGCCATCCTGTTTGCTTACAAACCCTACATCCACAACCTTTACAAAACACACAAGAAATATCTACCTCAGCAGATGGCTCTGTAAAAGGAAAAAAGCTAGGTCTAAAACGCACTTTTACATCACCAAACATATGTTTTAAAAAATGTTCTAGCATATCTTTTAAATTTGCAAAATTTACCTTATCACCCTCTTCTACCACAAGTCCTTCTACTTGATGAAACATAGGCGTATGGGTAATATCAAAATCTCTTCTAAAAACTGCACCTGGTGCTATCATTCTAATAGGTGGTTTTTGAGATAGCATAGTTCTAATTTGAACTGGAGAAGTTTGGGATCTAAGCAAGGTTTTATCTTCAAAATAAAAAGTATCTTGCATATCTCTTGCAGGATGATTTTGTGGTAAATTTAATGCTTCAAAATTATGAAAATCATCCTCGATCAAAGGCCCTTTTTCTATGCTGAAATTTAAAGCTGTAAAATATTCTATGATTTTATCCATAGTTTGCATGATTGGGTGCAAAGCACCTGCATTTGAAGTTTCATCAAAAAAGCTAAAATCTTGCACATCTTGCTTCATTTTTTCATTTAAAGCTTTTTCTTCTAATTCTTTTAATTTTATTTGATAAGCTTCATTAAATTCATCTCTTGCTTTATTTAAACCATTAGCAAATTCTTTTTTTTCTTCACCTTGCAAATCTTTTAACTTTGCAAATTCTAAAGTCAAAATACCTTTTTTTCCTAAAACACTTACTTTTATATTTTCAAGTTCTGCTAAAGTACTTGCAGAAGCAATTTTTTCTATCATATCTTGCAATTTTAGCTCCAACTAAATTTTTTTTAAACATTCTAATGTAAAATTATTTAAAATTAGCAAAAATAACAAAAAAAGGACTACTAAATGAGAGAAAAAACCGTATTTGAACTAATTATAGAAGGAAAAATCCCTGCTAATAAAGTTTTAGAAAGTGAAAAATTTTTAGCTTTTCATGATATCAATCCTAAAGCACCTATTCATATTTTAATCATTCCAAAAGAGCATTTTGAAAACTTTCAAGAATTAAGACCTGAATTAATGAGCGAAATGACACAATTCATTCAAGAACTAGCTACTCTTTTAGGACTTGATAAAAGCGGGTATAGATTAATCACAAATTGTGGAAAAAATAGCGGACAAGAAGTTTTCCATTTACATTTTCATATGTTAGGTGGATTTGAGCTTCCAAAAAATAAAGAAACCCAAATCAATCCTGAATCACTATTCTAAAAAGAGCTTAACTCTTTTTAGATAGCAGGACCAGCTAATTTAAATTCTGCTCCTTCTTTTACATCTTCATAGCGTTTGAAATTTTCTATAAACATTTTCGCAAGCTTTAATTTAGTTTCTTCATAAGCTTTTTTATCCTCCCAAGTATTAATAGGATTTAATAGCTTACTTTCTACACCTGCTAATTCTTTTGGAACTGCAAGATTAAATAAATCATAGTTTTCAAACTCACAATTTTGTATGCTACCATCTAAAATCGCATTAATGCAAGCTCTAGTAGCTTTTATACTCATTCTTTTGCCTACACCATAAGCTCCACCGCTCCAGCCGGTATTTACTAGATAAACATTCACATTATGCTTGCTAATTTTTTCGCCCAAAAGTTTTGCATAAACAGTTGGGTGTAATGGTAAAAATACTTCCCCAAAACAAGCCGAAAAAGTCGCAACAGGCTCAGTAATACCTCTTTCAGTACCTGCTACTTTAGCAGTATAACCACTTAGAAAATAATACATTGCTTGTTCTTTACTAAGTTTACTAACCGGAGGTAAAACGCCAAAAGCATCCGCTGAAAGGAAAATGATATTACTAGGATGACCTGCGCTAAGACTTGGCTCGTGATTTAAAATATGTTCTATCGGATAAGAAACTCTAGTATTTTCAGTTTTAGAACCATCATTAAAATCAACACTTAAATCATCTTTTAAAACTACATTTTCTAAAAGTGCATTTTGCTTTATAGCTCCATAAATTTCTGGCTCACTTTGAGGGTCAAGATTGATACATTTTGCATAACAACCTCCTTCAAAATTAAATACACCCTCATCATCCCAACCATGCTCATCATCGCCTATTAATTTTCTTTTTGGATCGGTTGAAAGAGTAGTTTTACCTGTACCACTAAGCCCAAAGAAAAGCGCTACATCACCTTTTTCTCCAACATTAGCACTACAATGCATAGAAAGTTTATTTTCTAGTGGAAGCCAATAATTCATCATAGAAAAAATTCCTTTTTTCATCTCTCCACCATACCAAGTTCCACCAATTACTGCTATATTTTTTTCTATGTTAAAAATGACAAAAACCTCTGAATTTAAACCATCTTTTTTATAATCTTCATTAATACATTTGCAAGCATTATACACCACAAAATCAGGTTTAAACTCACTAAGTTCTTCTTCTTTTGGACGAATAAACATATTTTTTACAAAATGTGCTTGCCATGCAATTTGAGTTACAAAACGCACAGCTTTACGACTTTTTAACGAAGCTCCACAATATGCATCTTGGATATAAATATCACTATTACTAAGTTGTTTTTTAGCTTTTGCTAAAAGCTTTTCAAATAATTCCTCACTAATAGGCTGATTAATCTTACCCCAAGCAATGTATTTTTGCGAAGGATCTTGTTTTACAAAATATTTATCTTTAGGACTTCTTCCAGTAAAAATTCCTGTATCTACACTAAAGGTACCATTTTTAGTACATACACCTTCATTATTGTTTTTTTCGTGCTTTAAAAGCTCATCATAACTAAGATTGTGAAAAACTTGTCCGATATTTTCTAAGCCTAAATTTTCTAAACCTTTCATCTTTACCTCCTTATTTATAAGTCATTAAAGCTTGACCTTCACTTACGCTCTCACCAGCATTTACTAAAAGTTCTGCAATTTCTCCATCTTTACTTGCACTAATCTCAATTTCCATTTTCATAGCTTCAAGTACAGCTACAACTTGACCTGCCTTTACACTATCATTTTCTTTAACTAAAATTTTAAATACATTTGCATTCATACTTGCAACAATAGCATTATCATTTACTTGAGTTTTTGCAACTTTTGCATTATCTGCACTTACTTTTACAGCACTTTTAACATTAACATCTCTATCAAAACCTGCACTTACTTCTACATGGTATTTGTTACCATTAACTGAAACGGTAAATTGATTTTCATCGATAAGACTTGATTTTAATTTGCTATTTTTTCTAACATTAACCTTAGCTTCGCCTTTTAAGAAAGCTATGCCTTTTTCTTTACAAGCTGCAACGATAAAAATATTTTCTTCACTTGTTTCTAAATTTTCTTTTTCTAATAAGTTTTTAATATAAGCTATACTTTTGCTCTCATCAGCATCAGCAATATCTGTGGCTAATTTTGTAGTTGGTTCTAATTTTAATTGCTCGCTTGCAAGCTTAATTACTTCAGGATCTGGAGCAACGGGAGTTTTTCCAAAATACCCTAAAACCATTTTTCCATATCCATCTGCAATTTTTTTCCAAGGACCAAACATTACATTATTAAAAGCTTGCTGGAAATAAAACTGCGATACAGGAGTAACAGAAGTACCATAACCACCTTTTTCTACTACTTCTTGCATAGCTTTTATAACTTGAGGAAATTTATCTAAAATATTATTATCTCTCATCATTTGTGTATTAGCAGTTAATGCTCCACCTGGCATAGGTGAAAAAGGTATTAAAGGATTCACCGCCGTTGCTTCAGGTGGTAGAAAATAATCTTTTAAACAATCTTTTAATACTTCTTCGTATTTTAAAATTTTTTCTTCATCTAAACCAAGATCAAAATTGCTTCCTTTTAGAGCATGAAGCATTGTTAAAATATCAGGTTGAGAAGTACCGCCACTAACAGGAGCTGCAGCTAAATCTATACCATCAACACCTGCTTCTAAAGCCGCTAAATAGCATGCTATGCTTACCCCTGCGGTTTCATGCGTATGTAATCTTATATGCATATTTTCAGGCAGGTTTTTTCTAGCCATTTTAATAACTTCATAAATTTTATTTGGATTTGAAGTTCCGCTTGCATCTTTAAAACAAATACTATCAAAAGGAATTTGAGCTTGTAGGATTTCTTTTAAAATTCTTTCATAAAATGGCACATCATGCGCACCTTTACATTTTGGAGGTAAATCCATTAAAGTAATGGTAATTTCATGTTTTAAACCATGTTTAACTATACATTCTCCACTAAATTTTAAATTATTTACATCATTTAATGCATCAAAATTTCTTATTGTAGTTGTGCCGTGTTTTGCAAACATTTTTGCATGCAAATTGATAATTTCTTTACTACCTGTATCAAGTGCTACGGTATTAACCCCTCTTGCAAGAGTTTGTAAATTTGCATCTTTTCCAACGATGGCTCTAAATTTGTCCATCATTTCAAAAGCATTTTCGTTCAAATAAAAAAATAGACTTTGGAATCTAGCTCCACCACCAAATTCAAAATGCTTAATATCTGCTTCTTTAGCTGCTTCTAGGGCAGGAAAAAAATCATTCATTAAAACTCTAGCACCATAAACAGATTGAAAACCATCCCTAAATGTGGTATCCATCACATCAATTAACTTTTTAGCCATAATTTTTCCTTATTTTTACATCTTTGCAATTATAACTCTACTTTCTTAAAAAATAAATTTATAAAATTTGATTTAACATAATGATAATAATCGCAATAGGTGCAACGAATCTAAGTAAAAAATACCATACTTCAAAAATACTTCTACTCATAAACTTAGAAAATAAATTGTAAATTTTTATTTTTTCCACAAAAAATCCTACGAAAATAGCACTTGCAATAGCTCCAAGTGGGAGCATAAAATTAGAAGTTAATTTATCTAAAATATCAAAAAAACTTAAACCAAAAAAACTAAAGCTAGCCCCATAATTAGCACTAAAAGATAAAATACAACTCATTCCCAAAAGAAAGACTACAAAGCCTATAAAAACCAAAGCTTTTTTTCTTGAAATTTTATATTCATTTACAAGATAAAAAGTAAAAGGTTCTATCATAGAAACTGCTGAAGTAATCCCTGCAAAAAATAAAGCTAAGAAAAAATAAAAAGCTAAAAAATGTCCAAAGATAGCACCTAAATTAGAAAATAAAGTTGTTAAAGATATAAATACAAGCCCAGCTCCTTCTGCAGGATTAGCATTAAATTTAAATATAAAAGTAAATACAATAAGTCCCATCATCAAACCTATACTGATATTTAAAAGCACAATTATGGCCGAACTTGTAATTAAATTTGTATCGTCTTTTAAAGAGGCTGCATAAGTGGTAATACAACCTATACCTAAACATAAAGTAAAAAAAGCAAGACCTAAAGCTGTTAAAACAGAGTTTAAACTAAGCTTGGTAAAATCAGGATAAAACAAATAAACAAAAGCTTCCTTAAAACCATCTTGAAAAAAACAATATACTAGCATTAAAACAAGCATAATAAACAAACTTGGCATAATCCAAACATTAAGTTTTTCTATACCGCTTTTAACCCCTCTTGAAACAACAAACAAGGTAAGAAAAAAAGCAATTAAAAAATACAAACTACTTTCTAAAATACTATTTTGTATTAAATTTCCAAATAAAGCTCCTGCTTCTTGAGTATTACTAGGTAGATAATAAATCGAAGTTATCATATATTTTAAAACCCAACCCATAATAACAAGATAAAAAGATAATACAAAAATTCCACCGAGCATAAAAAATCCAGCAAATTTCCATTTTTGAGCATATTTAGTTGCTAAGCTTTTATAAGCATTTACAGGATCACTCTGACTTAATCTTCCCATAGCAATTTCAGCCAAAAATACACAAAATCCTATACTAATAGTCAAAAGCAAATACAAAAGCACAAAAGCAAAACCACCATTTTGGCCTACTAAGGTTGGAAATTTCCAAGCATTTCCAAGCCCTATAGCTCCACCTGCTACTGCTAATACAAAACCTATTTTAGAAAATTTATCATTCATTTTAATACCTTAGAAAAAAAGCTGTCTAGCCATAATTAAAATAACCGCTAATGGAGAAACGTATCTTAAAAAGATATACCAAATTTCAAAATATATCCCACGCATAAATGGGTAAAATAAAGTTTGTAAAGCTTCTTTTTTAAGCACAAAACCCACAAAAAATGCTGTAATTAAAGCAGAAATTGGCATTAGCAAATTTTGTATGAAAAAGTCTAAAATATCAAAAAAACTTTTCCCAAAGAAATTTAAACTTGGCGCGCTTACATGATAAAAAGAAAGTATAGATAAACTTCCAAGAAAATAAACAATCATACCCACAAAAACCAAAGCTTTTTTTCTTGAAATTTGATAACGATTTATAAGATAAAAAGTAAAAGGTTCTATCATAGAAATAGCCGAAGTAATCCCTGCAAAAAATAAAGCTATAAAAAAGGCTATGGCTAAAACATTTCCCAAAAATCCTAACTTTGCAAAAAGCGTTGTTAATGATATAAATATAAGTCCTGGACCTTGTTGAGTAGGATCAGCTCCGAATTCAAATATAAAAGTAAATACAATAAGTCCCATCATCAAACCAATGATAGTATTAATAATGATAATATTTAAAGCACTACTTATAAAATTTGTTTTATCGGGCAAACTTGCTGCATAAGTTAAAATCACACATACACCTAAAGACATACTAAAAAATGCAAGCCCTAGTGCATCTAATATAGAATTAACACTTAATTTTGAAAAATCAGGTACAAATAAAAACTCACTTGCTTTAGAAAAACCATCCATACTAAAAGAATATCCAAGCATTAAAATAAGTAGTATAAATAAGCTTGGCATCATCCAAACATTGAGTTTTTCTATACCACTTTTAACACCTTTTGATACTACATAAAAAATTACTATAAACACAAAAGTAAAACATATAAACTGAGATAAAACATCATTAGAAAGTAAATTTCCAAAAATAGCGCCTGCTTCATTTGTATCTTTAGGTAATTCAAAAAACCCAAAATAAGCATATTTTGCTATCCAACCTATAACAACACTATAAAAAGACACTAGAATAATAGCACCAAGCATAAAAAATCCTGCGAGCGACCATGCTCTTTTATTTTTTGGCGCTAAAGTATGATAAGCATTTACAGGATCTTTTTCACTAAGTTTTCCTATACTAAGTTCAGCCAAAAATATTACAAAAGCCACACCCAAGGTTAAAAGTAAATATACCACCACAAAAGCTGAACCGCCATTGTTACCCACTAAAGTTGGAAATTTCCAAGCATTTCCAAGTCCAACAGCTGAACCTGCTACCGCTAATACAAAGCCTATTTTAGAAAATTTTTCATTCATCTTTTAACCTTAAAAAAATAATTGTTTTGCCATGATTAAAATCACAGCTAAAGGCGAGATATATCTTACAAAAAAATACCAACACTCAAAGTATTTACCCCTCATATAAGGATAAAATAAAGTTTGTAAAGCTTCTTTTTTAAGCACAAAACCTACAAAGATTGCACCAAATAATCCACCTAAAGGCATCATTAAATTTGAAGCAATAAAATCTAATATATCAAAAAAACTTTTTCCAAAAAATTCTAAAGAATCTTTACTCCACTCAATTCCTGATAAAATACACAAACTTCCCAAAAAATACACAATGAAAGCTATAAAAATCAAAGCTTTTTTTCTTGTAAAATTATAAGAATTGATTAAATAAAAGGTTAAAGGTTCTATCATGGAAACTGCTGAAGTAATCCCTGCAAAAAACAAAGCTATAAAAAAAGCCACAGCTAAAATATTTCCCAAAGGTAAAAAGCCAATTGGGTCAATATTTGAAAACAAACTCATCAAAGATACAAAAATCAAACCTGGACCTTGCTGAGCTGGATCTCCATTAAATTCAAATATGAAAGTAAATACAATAAGTCCCATCATAATACCAATAATAATATTAATAATGATAATGTTAATAGTGCTTGTGATAAAATTTGTTTTATCAGATAAACTTGCAGAATAAGTTATAATCGAACCCACTCCAATAGATAAAGAAAAACAAGCAAGCCCTAATGCACTTAAAAATGCTCCTACACTAAGCTTAGAAAAGTCCGGAGAAAATAAAAACTCACTTGCTTTAGAAAAACCATCCATACTAAAAGAATATCCAAGCATTAAAATAAGTAGTATAAATAAGCTTGGCATCATCCAAACATTGAGTTTTTCTATACCACTTTTAACACCTTTTGATACTACATAAAAAATTACTATAAACACAAAAGTAAAACATATAAACTGAGATAAAACATCATTAGAAAGTAAATTTCCAAAAATAGCGCCACTTTCTTCTATACTTTTTGGTAAAGGAAAAAACCCAAAATAAGCATACTTAACAATCCATCCTATTATCACGCTATAAAAAGAAACAATCAAAATAGCACCTATTAAAGAAAAACCAACTATAGACCAAGCTCTTTTATGTTTTGGAGCTAAAGTATAATAGGCATTTACAGGATCTTTTTCACTAAGTTTTCCTATGCTAAGTTCAGCCAAAAATATTACAAACCCTACCCCCAAAGTCAAAAGCAAATATAAAAGTACAAAAGCTGAACCTCCATTTTGTCCTACCAAAGTTGGAAATTTCCAAGCATTTCCAAGTCCAACAGCTGAACCTGCTACCGCTAATACAAAGCCTATTTTAGAAAATTTTTCATTCATAAAGATAACCTTAAATTTATAAAACTATAAAAAACTTTTAATGTAGCTAAAAAAAACTTTAATTTATTTTAAAATATATAATATTAATTTAAATTTCAATAATTTTAAAGTTATATTTGTATATAATTTCGCTTTTATAAATCACGAGTAGGGATACGCAAGCCGAAAGGATTTAAATTTTTACAAGGAAAAACTATGAAAAAAATCGTATTTTTAATGCTAGCTTTAAGCGGTTTTGCATTTGCAGCTGAAGGTTCTATGAATCAATGGTTAGCTTCTTTTTCTATCTTAGCAGCAGGTTTAGGACTTGGTGTTGCAGCTTTAGGCGGAGCTATCGGTATGGGTAATACTGCAGCAGCAACTATAGCAGGTACTGCTAGAAACCCTGGTCTTGGTGGTAAATTAATGACTACTATGTTTATTGCTTTAGCGATGATTGAAGCTCAAGTTATTTATGCGCTTGTTATTGCTCTTATCGCTCTTTATGCTAATCCATTCCAAGCATTAGTAGCAGCTTAAAATTTTCAAAGCCCTCTTGTGGGGCTTATGCGGTTATGGTGGAATTGGTAGACACGCCATCTTGAGGGGGTGGTGCGCTCAGCGTGTGCGAGTTCAAATCTCGCTAACCGCACCATTTTTATTTTTTAAGGATTATCAAAACAAAATGACTTTCTATATTTTAGTCAGTGCAATAGCTTTTTTAATTCTTTTTTTTGCCATAAAAAAATATACTCTAAAACTAGATGAACAAGCCTTACTTGAACCTATTAAAAATGATATTTATCCTGAATTTTGTGATCTAATTAACGAAGAAATAAGAAATATAAAAAATAATCTTTTACAAAATACCTTTACACTCCAAGATGAAAATTATAAAGATGAATTTTTAGAGAATTTAAGCGATATGAGTAGAAAACTTAATCATATCCAAACAATGAATTTAAGTAAAAGAAATAATGCTTTATGGGAAGAAACACTTTTTGGATTTTTAAAAGAGCTTGAAGAACTTAACAAACAATATCTAAATGACAATGAGAAAATTAACGATGAAATAAGAAATTCTCTCCAAGAAAAATTTTATAATTTAACAAAAAGCTAATATAAACAAATTATTTATT
Organism: Campylobacter sp. IFREMER_LSEM_CL292; assembly: GCF_025771615.1. Taxonomy (NCBI): domain Bacteria; kingdom Pseudomonadati; phylum Campylobacterota; class Epsilonproteobacteria; order Campylobacterales; family Campylobacteraceae; genus Campylobacter; species Campylobacter sp. IFREMER_LSEM_CL292. The sequence continues at coordinate 35,863 of NZ_JAKMQP010000007.1, read as the reverse complement.
TTAAAAAGCACTATATAATTCCGAATTATTTTATAAAGGGGTTTTATGTTTATCAACAAGAAAAAAATTAATGAACAAATTACTCAATTAGAGCAATCTAATCAAACTTTTCAAGATATACTTAATGCTATTAGCAAAACTATGGCCATGATAGAATTTCAAACAGATGGAACTATTATTAATGCTAATGAAAATTTTCTAAAAACTATGAATTACTCTTTAAATGAAATCAAAGGTAAACACCATAGTATGTTTTGTTTACCAGAGGTTGTAAAGTCACAACGCTATGTTGATTTTTGGAGAGATTTAAAAAGTGGTATATCAAGAAATGGACTTTTTAGACGCATTGCAAAAGGCGGGAAAGATATTTATCTTGAAGCCAATTATCTTCCTATTTTAAACCAAAACAATGAAGTGTATAAGGTTATTAAATTTGCAAATGACATTACTCAAAGAAACTATGAAATGCTTGATCTAAAAAACACCATAGATGCTGCTAATCGTTCTATGGCTATTATTGAATTTAATCCTTATGGAGAGATTTTAAATGCTAATGAAAACTTCACTCAAACCATGGGTTATTCACTAAGTGAAATCAAAGGAAAACACCATAGTATGTTCTGCGAGGAAAAATTTAGAAATTCCAAAGAATATACAATTTTTTGGGAAGAGCTAAGAAGTGGTAAATTTCAATCAGGAAAATTCATACGCTTTGGTAAAAACAACAAACTAATCCATTTAGAAGCAAGTTATAATCCTATCAAAAATGATGATGGAGAAATTTACAAAGTTATTAAATTTGCAACAGATATTACCGAACAAGTTGTAAGAGATGAGGAAAAATTAAAGCTCATTAGTGAATTAGCTGAACAAAATGATAATCTCACTCAAGAGGGCGATAGTGTTATAGAAAATACGGTTCAAAATATTCAAGGCATTGCTGATATGATGAACAATAGTAGCAATCTCGTATCATCATTAAATGAGCAATCAGAAGAAATTAAAAATATTATTCAAACCATTAGCGATATAGCCGATCAAACCAATCTTTTAGCTCTAAATGCGGCTATTGAGGCAGCGCGTGCAGGTGAGCATGGTAGAGGTTTTGCTGTTGTTGCTGATGAAGTTAGAAATCTAGCTGAAAGAACTGGACATTCAGTAAATGAAATCACTACTACCATTAATTCTATTAGAAATGTAACAGCTGAAGTTGTACAAAGCATTAAAGATGGCTTAAGTGGCGTAAATCAAAGCGTGGATTTAGCCAAAGAAGCTAGAGAATGTATGGAAAAAATTAGAAATAGCTCAGCTCAAGTAGCTCAAGCTATGCAAGATAAATAAAAGTTTTTAGCTTAAAGGCTAAAAACTTTTCCTGCTATAAAACTTTTTTCTACCTTACCTTGCAAGATATCATTTGCATATAAATCTTCTCCATTAAAAGAAAGTTTTTCATCAAATACAACTAAATCAGCATCAAAACCAAGTTCTATTTTACCTTTATTTAATCCTAAAAATTGCGCTTGATTATAGCTTGTAAAATCACATAATTCTTTCCAAGTTAAGATACCTTCTTTTACTAAATATGTAAAACATAAACTCATATATATAGCTATGGCATTAACTCCAAAATCTGCTTCATCAAAAGCCAAATCTTTTTTAGTGTTAGGAGTATGCAAAGAACTTAAGAAAGTAATTTTCTTATCTTGAAGCAACTTTTTAAGATTTGTTACTTCATCTTTTGTTCTTAATGGAGGTAAAATTTTTGCTTGAGTGTTAAAATTTTCACAAGTACTTTCATCTTTGATTAAATGATGGATTGAAATTTCACTATATTGATCATGCAATAATTCAAATGATCTTGCAATTGCTAAAGAGCTAAAACAAGCTTTATTTTTATAAAATTCCACTAATTCTTTCATTTTTGCCACTTCACTAGTTTCAGCTATATTACTAATTCCTATAAGTCCTAATTCAAAACTTATTTGTCCATCGTTCATCACTCCATGATCATCAAAACTCTCATCAAAACACTTTAAAAACACCGGAGTTGATTTCATATTAGCATATTGCATACATTGCCTTAAATAATTTGCACCCAAAGTACTTGAAAGCTCTAAGCCTTTTGCACCCATATCAATTAAGGTAGCAATATTTTTTAATTTTTCTGTTTTATCTAATACATTAATAGTAGGTAAAACATTAATATCTAAAGATTTTAATTTATCAAAATAAAGCGCATAGCCTTGAGTGTTAGCTTCTAAACTATCTTTTAAAACAATAGTCCCTACCCCACCTTTTAAGCATGCTTTTTCAAGATCATATAATTTATCTATACTAAATTCATTATCAAGCAAACTAACATTTAAATCAATAAACGAAGGAAGTAAAGTTTTGCCTTCTATATCAACAATATACTCATCATTTAAATCATTAGCAATTTGAGTAATTTTCCCATCTTCTATTTTAAGATCAAGCTTTTGCTCGCCATAAATTTTTGCATTTTTGATGATCATGATATTTCCTCCTTTGATGACATCAAATCTTTTAAAGATTCCCAAGCATTCTTACCCTCTAGCATTAAGACTACTTCGTTAACAATCGGGGTATAAATTTGAAATTGTTTCGATAAAGAATGTATAGCATAAGCAGTTTGCACTCCTTCAGCTACCTCGCCAAGTTCCATTAAAATATCTTTTATATTTTTGTCACTAGCCAAACTCAAACCTACTCTATAATTTCTTGATAAGTTACTTGAAGCTGTTAAAAATAAATCTCCAGCCCCACTAAGCCCTAAAAATGTTTCTTCTTTAGCATTAAAAAATTGTCCAAAGCGGTGCATTTCTACTAAACCTCTTGAAACTAAAGAAGCTCTTGCATTATTGCCTAAATTTAAACCATCGCAAACTCCACTTGCAATTGCTAAAACATTCTTATATGCACCACAAATTTCAGCACCTTTAACATCAGAACTTGTATAGGTTTTAATATAATTTGGAAAAAAACTTGCAAATTGATTACAAAGCTCTTGATTTTTACCACTAACAACCAAAGCACAAGGTTTTTTTTCTAAAACTTCACTTGCAAAAGAAGGACCACTTAAAAAACAAAGTCTATCACTACTTATAAACTCGCTAAAAACCTCATCCATAAATTTTAAACTTTTACAATCAATACCCTTAGAAGCTACAAGAATTTTTTGATTTAAATCTTTAAAATTATTTGCAAGCCATTCATGCATTCCTTGAGCATATAAAGCAAAAACTAAATATTCATATTCTAAAGCTTCTTTGGTACTAACAAAATAAGAAAGATCTTTTTCGTGAAAAGAAGTTATTACACATTCATTTTTAACGCTCAATGCATCATATAAAGCACTTCCCCATTTTCCTGCACCAACAACTGCTATTTTCATATTTAACCAAGTTTTGCTTTTAAAATTTCATTTACCTTAGCAGGATTAAATGCACCCTTACCTGCTTTCATTGCCTGACCGACAAAGAAACCAAAAAGTTTATCTTTACCACTTTTATATTCAGCTACTTTATCTTCATTGTTTGCTAAAATTTCATCAATAATCTTTTCAATAGCACCATCATCACTTACTTGTTTTAAACCAAGTTTTTCAATAGCATCATCAATTTCAACTTCTGTATTTTCAAATACATAAGCTAAAATATCCTTACCTGCTTTAGCACTAATAACACCTTCTTCTATACGTTTGATCAAAACAGCTAATTTTTCTTGTTTTATAGGTGAATTTTCTATAGTCAATTCGCCTTTTAGAAGCCCCATTAACTCTGTCGTAAGCCAAGTAACACAAAGTTTTGGATTTAATTTTTGATTAATTAGATACTCAAAATATCTACAAAGCTCTAATGAAGAAACAATCACTTCACTATCACTTTCTTTAATACCCAATTCACTCACAAATCTAGCTTTTTTCTCATCAGGAAGTTCAGGTATATCTTGATTTAGCATTTCATCATCTAAAATTACAGGTAAAAGATCAGGATCAGGGAAATATCTATATTCAGCAGAATCTTCCTTACCTCTCATACTTCTAGTAACTAAATTAACCGTATCAAATAATCTTGTTTCTTGCACAACTTCTTGATCGTATTTTCCATCTTCCCAAGCTTCACTTTGGCGTTTTACTTCATACTCAATCGCCTTTTGAATAAAACGGAATGAATTTAAATTTTTAATCTCCACTCTAGTATAAAGCTTATCATCACCCTTTGGACGAATACTAACATTAGCATCACATCTAAAACTACCTTCTTGCATATTTGCATCTGAAATATCTAAAAATCTTATAATAGAATGTAATTTTTTCAAATAAGCCACTGCTTCATCGGAACTTCTAAGTTCAGGTTCACTGACAATTTCAAGCAAAGGCGTGCCTGCCCTATTTAAATCTACTTTTGAAAAATTACTCTCATGTATATTTTTTCCTGCATCTTCTTCTAAATGAGCCCTAGTGATACCTATGCGTTTATTTTCTCCATTTACATTGATAAATAACTCACCATTTTCCACTATAGGAATATCAAATTGCGAAATTTGATAAGCTTTTGGTAAATCAGGATAAAAATAATTTTTTCTATTAAAAATACTTTTTTTATTTATAGTTGCATTAACTGCTTTTCCAAATGCTATGGCTTTTTTTACCGCTTCTTGATTTAATACAGGTAAAGCACCTGGTAAAGCTAAACATGTTGGGCATACATTAGTATTTGATTTTTCTCCAAAAGAAGTCGCACATGAGCAAAAGATTTTTGTTTTTGTATTTAATTGTGCATGAACTTCAAGTCCTATAACAACTTCAAACATTAAAATTTTCCTTAGAATTTTTTGTTTATTCTAGCGTTTTTTATTTCAAAAAGAGTTTAAAAAAGAATAAAAGAAGAAGATTAAAAAAGAAAAAAGCAAAAAATATTTTTTGCTTTTTAAAAATTAATGATGCTCATCAACTACAGTTGCACCTGCTAAATAAACATAAGTTAAAATCATAAAAATAAAAGATTGTAAAAATGCCATAAAAGTTAAAAGCATATAAGCAGGCAATGGCGCAACCCAAGGCACAAGAGCTAAAATAACTGCTAAGAATAAATCATCTCCCTTGATATTACCAAATAAGCGGAAAGATAAAGAAATAACTCTTGAAAAATGAGAAACCACTTCTATAGGAAACATCAAAGGTGCTAGAATTTTCACAGGTCCCATGAAATGTGCAAAATACTTAAAAAATCCTTGAGTTCTAATACCTTCAAAATGATAATACACAAATACTATAATAGCCAAAGAAGCACTAAAATTTAAACTTGCTGTTGGAGCTTCAAAACCAGGGATGATTCCTATGATATTACTAAAAAATACCATAAAACCTATAGTTGCAACTAAAGGTAAATATTTTCTAGCAGCTTCATCGCTACCCATAGTATCCCTACCCATGCTTAAAATGCCTTCCATATAAGCTTCAGCCAAATTCTGACTACCTCTTGGGACAATTTGCATAGATCTTGTAGCAAGTTTTGCTAAAATCAAAGAAATCACAACCACTATACCCAAATGAAAAAAGTATGCAAAAGTGTGGCTAGAATCTATAAAAGAACTAAATAAAAATAAATCTTTCATTAAAAATCCTTAGCAGAATAAATATTTCAAAGCTAATATTATAAAAAAAAATTGCTTATATTTTAATGAAAATTCATTTTATTAGCGCAAAAATATCCACCCAAAATTGCACCTGTAAAACCACCTCCAGGAAATATAAAAGCATTAGCAAAATATAAATTTTCTATACTTTTACTTTTATAATGCAATCTATATTTAACCCCTTCTTGATCTTGAGAAAATCCATAAATTGTACCCTCATAAGCTTTAGTATATCTTTGTATAGTTTTTGGCGTGGCTAATTCTTGATGGATTAAGTGTGAACTTAAATTTGGAAAAATCTCATCAAGCCTTTGCACTATGGCTTTTAATACTTCTTCTTTTTTAGTTTTATAATCTTGCTTATTTAAATCCCATTCACTATAATTTGAACTAAAAGCTACAACACCTATATATTTATCGCTAGCCAAGCCACTATCAACCTTAGAATAATTCACAAAAGCCATAGGCCTTTGTTTAATATCTAGTTTTAAAATATTAGTGTTTTCATATGAGCTATTTAAAAAATCATCTTCGAATATAAAATTACAATAATCCATATTTTCATAAATTTTAGAAATATCTTTATCATAAATAAAATAAGCGCTCACTAAAGAACAAGCACGCTTTTTAGATTCTATTGCTTTGATTTCTTGGGTTAAATTTAACTCTTTAAGCAAGTCTTTATATACGATTAAAGGATCGCAATTTGCGATGATATTTTGCGCATGGATGGTATGTTTTTGATTATTTTGAATGTATTCTACTCCATAAGCTTTTTGTTCTTTTGTGAGTATTTTAACAACTTCAGCCTTAGCTAAAACCTGCCCTTGATTTTCTTTGATAACCTCAGCCAAAGCATCACTTAAAGCTTGTGAGCCACCTTTAATATACACCCCACCATCATAATAATGCTTTTGAGCAATGCCATGAAAACTGAAAATAAATTCTTTACTATCATGATGATAATAACTCATATTTGCATTTAAAATCTTTTTTAGCTTATCATTTTTAATATAAGCATTTAAAACATCATAAACTTTTTTATTAAACAATCTATTTTTAATAAATATCCAAGCAGTGTCAAAAGGAAACAACAATAACTCACTTAATTTTAAATCCCAAGGAAATCTTCGAATAGCATAAGCTTGCGTTTTTATAGCTTTAAAATATTTATCTATACCTTTGCACTCTTGCGGAAATTCTTTTTTCAAAACTTCTTTTACTTTTTCTATACCATGAGGTAAAGTTAGATTATAATTTTTACTTTTAATACTCCATGCACTTGGTAAAGGTAAAATTTGAATTTTATTCTTTATACCAAGCTTATCAAAAACCAAATGCTTCATATCAGTTTTTGCTTCACCTAGGTCCATCTCATGAAGTCCCGCATCAATCAAAGCGCCTTTTCTTTTAAAACAAGTAGCACAACCACCAATTAAAGAATGCTGTTCTAAAACTAAAACCCTTTTTCCATTTTTAGCTAAAAAAGCGCCTGCACTTAAACCTCCAAGTCCCGAACCTATAATGATTACATCAAATTTTACATCCATTCTAAAACCTCACGCAATTCTTTAGCTACAAAACATTTTAAGCCAAGTTCCTCCATAGGTTTTACAGGTACTATGGCATTTTTAAATTTTTGCATTTTAGCTTCTTTTAAACGCACATCAAGTGAAAATACTTCTTTGATTTCACCATTTAAACTAAGCTCACCCACAAAAACACTATCTTTACTCAAAGGGCGGTTTTTAAAACTTGAAATAATTGCTGCAACCACCGCTAAATCTGCTGCAGTTTCACTAATTTTTACCCCACCACTTACATTAATAAAAACATCATAATGCCCCAAGGGAATTTCAAGCTTTCTCTCTAGTAAAGCTATGAGCATATCTAAACGATTTTTTTCATAGCCTGTTGCACTACGCTTTGGATAAGCACTCTCACAAACTAAGGCTTGAATTTCTAGCACTAAAGCTCTGCTTCCTTCCATCACTACACTCAAAGCGCTACCACTTACTGCCTTACCACGCGTAAAAAATCTATTAGCTATATCTTTAGCACTAATCAAGCCCTTGGAAGTCATTTCAAAAATACCAACTTCGGAAATATTTCCAAAACGATTTTTAAAGCCTCTTAAAATTCTTATTTCTTTATTGGCATCGCCTTCAAAATAAAGCACTACATCTACCATATGCTCTAAAATTCTAGGTCCAGCTATAGCCCCATCTTTAGTGATATGTCCTATGATAAAAGTGCTAATATTATTGGCCTTAGAATAGCGCATTAATTCAAAAGTAATTTCTCTAACTTGAGTGATACTACCTGCCGCTGAAGTAATTTTATTGGAATATAAAGTTTGAATAGAATCAATAATTAAAATTTCATAATCTTTTTTAGAAAGCTCGCTTAAAATATCTTCTAAGCAAAGCTCAGTAAGTAAAAATAAATTCTCACAATTTGCATTTAAACGATCTGCACGCAGTTTGATTTGAGATTTACTTTCCTCGCCACTTACATAAAGCACTTTTTTACCACTTTTAGCCAAATTCGAAGCAATTTTTAATAAAAGTGTGGATTTTCCAACCCCAGGTGAACCCCCAATTAACACCAAAGAACCCACAACAAGCCCGCCACCTAAAACTAAATCAAGCTCATTATCATCAGTGCTAATGCGTGTGAAATTTTCTGCTATAACATCATTTATACATACTGCATAACTTGGAGTACTTGAGAGTGAATTTAACTCTTTTAAAACCTTAATTTGTTCTTGCTTTAGCTCAACAAAACTATCCCAAGAACCACATTCAGGACATTTGCCTAGCCATTTACTTTGTTGATTTCCACAAGCTTGACATTCAAATAAAATGTGTTTTTTAGCCATAAATTAAGCAAAAATCTCTTCAACTAAAGTTTTAACATATTCACTAGGGTTAAACTCATGAATTTGTCCTAATTGTTCCCCTACTCCTACATATAAAATAGGAAGTTCAAGCTCTCTTGCTATGCTAAATAAAGCTCCACCTTTGGCAGTTCCATCAAGTTTTGTAATAATCACTCCATCAAGTTTTACTAAATCATTAAAAGCTTTTGCCTGCAAAATTCCTGCCACACCTTGAGTGCCATCAAGTACAAGGATTTTTCTATGAGGAGCTCCTTGCATAGCTTTATCACTTATGCGGACAATTTTTTCAAGCTCATTAGCAAGATTTTTTTGATTTTGCAAGCGTCCTGCTGTATCTAAAATAACCCTATCATAGTTTTTTGCCAAAGCTTTAGAAATAGCATCATAAGCAACTGCCGAAGGATCATGTCCTTGTGAAGTAGCTATGATATCTATATTTAATTTTTGTGCCCATAATTTTAACTGCTCTATGGCTCCTGCTCTAAAAGTATCACAAGCCCCAAGTATAACTTTTTCACCATTTTCTTTATGCAAATGTGCCATTTTAGCAATGCTTGTGGTCTTACCTACCCCATTTACACCTAAAATCAAATCCACAAAAGGCTTAGCATTAGCAAGTTCAGGCTTATCATAAATAAAATAAGTCCCCATGACACGCTCTAAATCAGCCTTTTTAACCTCATCACTTGGAGGAAGATAGTAAATAATCTCTTCAACTATCTCATACGCCACATCAGCTTCTAAAAGCATTTCTTCAAGCAAATCTTTAGTAATGATTTTATTTGAAGCCTTAACTAAATGAATACTTTCTAAGGTTTTTTTCAAACCATTTTTTAAAAATCCAAACATTACATTATCGCTTTTTGTATATCTATATCTAACATTTCTTCAGGAATTAAACCTAAATACTCTTTAACTTTTTCGCCCTTTGCATTAAATAAAACCATTGTTGGAATAGAGCTGATATTTAAAACTTTAGAAAAAATAAAACTATTCTCTCCTAAAACCGAAGAAAAATTCATCTTTTCTTTTTGTATAAACTCCAATAATTCTTGTTTTTTATCTTCTTCTAAAAAAAGCGCTATGACTTCAAATCTATCTTGATATTTTTTATTTAAATTATTTAAATGTGGAATTTCAGCTTTGCATGGCTCACACCAACTTGTAAAAAATACAAACAACTTAGCTTTTGCTGTATCATCAAAATTAAATTCTTGTTCATGGTATTTCACATACATTTTTCTACCATCTAAAAATTTCAAAGTAAAATCAGTATTCTCACTTTGACTTAAACTTGCATTATCAGTATTTTCATTACTAGAATTTTCTTTATCACTTGAGCATGAAGTAAAAAAAATCATAGCAAAAATTGCTAAAAAAATTTTAAATTTCAAGTCATATCCTTATGATTTTTTAAGCTTAAAAGTATAACATAAAAAGTTAAAAAACCAAGGAAAGCTTTGATAAAAAATGACTTTAGAATAAAACAGAAATTTAAAATGAAATCGAAACTAAAATTTCAATACAAAAGAGATTTTTTAGTTTTTCAAGAAGTAAATAAAATTTTAAAATCTTGTAAAAATTACAAAAATATCCTTATATATATTCCTTTAAAATATGAAATTAATCTTTATAAATTCAGACATTTTTTAACAAAAAAATACCGAATTTTTGTTCCATTTATGCAAGATAAAAGTTTAAAGGTAGTAAAATTAAGGTTAGCTCTTGATAAAAAGAGTTTTGGGGTATATGAACCAAAAGATTCTTTTTTGCAAACTCGTATAGATGTTGCAATCATCCCTGTTATAGGAGTAGATGCAAAATTAGGAAGAGTTGGTCATGGCCAAGGATTTTACGATAGGTTTTTTGAAAATATTTCTTATAAAAAACCTTTAGTTATTTTCACACAAATGATGGATGCAAAATCTCATCAAATTTTTAGTCAAGACCATGATATAAAAGGAAATTTTTATATAAACCCTTATAAAAAATATTTTAGGAAAGTTAAAAACAATGATAGAAATATTAGTCGCATTAATAGCCGTTTTCATAGGCGGAGGGATTGGATATATAGTCGCCAAAAAGATTAATGATGCAAATTTCAATATCTTTTTAGAGCAAGCAAAAGCAAAAGCAAAAGCCATTGAATATGAAGCTGAGCTAACACTTAAAGATGCTAAAAATTCAGTTGCTGAGGCTGAATTTGCAGCAAAGAAAAAATTTGATGAAAAAATTCAAAAACTACAAAAAGAGCATTCTATTAAGCTAGAAGAACTCAACAAAAAAGAACAAAATCTTCATTATCAAGAAAAACTTCATGAAGAAAACAAAAACAAATTAGCAAAAGAGCAGCAAACTATAAAAGCTTTACATGAAGAAAATGAAAATTTAAAACAAAGCTACGAAACAAAGTTAAATGATGTTTTAAAAATTCTTGAACATTCAGCTGGTCTCACACAAGAAGAGGCAAAAAGTATAGTCTTGCAAAAAGTAGAAGAAACCTCAAGAGCTGAAATTGCTCATATTGTTAGAAAATACGAAGAAGAAGCTAGAAATGAAGCCAAAAGAAAGGCTAATTTTATCTTAGCACAAGCTACTTCAAGATTTGCAGGAGAATTCGCTGCTGAAAGGTTGATCAATGTAGTAAATATCAAAAATGATGAGTTAAAAGGACGCATTATAGGTAAAGAAGGGAGAAATGTTAAAACCTTAGAAATGGTTTTGGGTGTTGATATTATCATAGATGATACGCCTGGAGCAATTATAGTAAGTTGTTTTAATCTTTATAGACGCGCCATTGCTACAAAGGTGATTGAACTTTTAGTTGAAGACGGTAGAATACAACCTGCAAAAATAGAAGAAATTCATGAAAAAGTTTGCAAAGAATTTGAAGATAATATCTTAGAAGAAGGTCAAACTATAGTAATGGATTTAGGACTTAATAATATCCATCCTGAAATTGTTAAATTAATAGGAAAATTAAGATATAGAGCAAGTTATGGACAAAATGCTCTAGCACACTCTTTGGAAGTAGCGCATTTAGCTGGAATCATAGCAGCTGAGTGTGGTGGCGATGAAAAACTGGCAAGAAGAGCTGGAATTTTACACGATATAGGCAAGGCTTTAACGCATGAATTTGAAGGTTCTCATGTAGATTTAGGAGCTGAACTTTGCAAAAGATACAAAGAACATCCTATAGTGATTAATGCGATTTATGCTCACCATGGACATGAAGAGGCTACAAGTATAGAATCAGCTGCAGTTTGTACAGCAGATACACTAAGCGCTGCACGCCCTGGAGCAAGGCGTGAGGTTTTAGAGGCCTTCTTGAAACGAGTTAGCGAACTTGAAGATATAGCAAAAAGTAAAGAAGGGGTTAAAAAAGCTTATGCTATTAATGCTGGTAGAGAAATTAGAGTTATTGTTAATGCAAAATTAGTCAATGATGATGAGTCTGTGCTTTTAGCTAAAGAAATAGCTGAAGAAATTCAAGAAAAAGTTCAATACCCTGGTGAAATAAAAGTTAATGTCATCAGAGAGCTTAGAGCTGTTGATTTTGCAAGATAAGGTTTTTCATGCAAGAAATGATTGATAATCTTAGCACTTATGGTTATTTGATTTTATTTTTTTATTCTTTTGGTGGAGGAATGGTGGCCATACTTGCTGCCGGGGTACTTTGTGCAAGTTCAACTAAACTTGATTTGCATTTGTGTATATTTTTAGCCTTTTTGGCTAATACCATAGGTTCAACCCTATTATTTATTCTAGGAAAATATTATAAAAAAGACATAATGCCTTATTTTAAAAATCATAAAAGAAAAATCGCGCTTGCTATGATAAAAATCAAAAAATATGGAGATTTACTTTTAGTAGTGCAAAAATTTATTTACGGGGTAAAAACTATCATTCCTATAGCAGCAGGCCTTTGCAAATTTAGCTTTGTAAGATTTTTTATCATCAATACCCTAGCTAGTTTAATTTGGGCTATAATACTTGGTTATGCTGGATTTATTTTTGGAAACACCTTAAAGGAGGCTTTTGAAATTTTTTCAAATCATCCTTATATAGCACCTGCCTTTATAATCACTTTAATTTTTATTATATGGTTATACTTATCACGCTTTTCTAAGAAAAAATGAATTTAAAATTCTCTATAAAAGATTCTTATAGAGAATTTTTAATTTTATTATTATGTTTTTTAGCAATTTTTAGCCTAAATCTCACTTATGAGTATAAAAAATACCAAAATTTTAAACTCACAAAACATTTATTGCTTAAAAATAATATCATTATATCTAGCTATCAAAAAACTAATAAAAAAGGTAAAAAATACCAAGTTTTTAAAATTAAAAATTCTGATTTTGTTTTTTACACTACTAGTTTTAAAGATCTAAATTTAAGTAAAAATGATATTATAAATCTTAGGATTATTACTAAAAATATTAACTTTAAAGATTATCTTAGTAAAAATTTTTTTGTACCAAGTTATGATTTTCATAAAACTAATGCTCAAAAAGAAAATATCTTAGTGGAGTATTTTTTAAATCAACATCAAAATGAAAAAATCAAAGAATTTTACGGGGCTTTATTCTTTGCAAAAAATGTATCAAGTGAACTTAGAAATGATGTAAATTTTTACGATATCGCGCATTTAATTGCTATTAGTGGATATCATTTGGGCTTGTTATTTAGCTTTTGCTTTTTGATTTTTGCTCCTTTATATGCCTTTTTTCACAAACGATATTTTCCTTATAGAAGTTTAAAACTTGATATTAGTATTTTTGCTTTCTTGCTTTTAATTTTGTATATATTTTTAATAGACTTTAGCCCTTCTTATATAAGAGCTTTATGTATGAGTATTTTTGCTTTTTATCTATTTAGCAAAAATATTAAAATTTTGAGTTTTAAATTTTTATTCTTAAGTGTAATTTTATGTATAAGCTTATTTCCAAATTTATTATTTAGCGTTGGCTTTTTGTTTTCAAGTTTAGGAGTATTTTATATTTATTTATATTTACATCATTTTAAAGATAATTTTTCAAAAAATTATATTCATATTATTTTTATAAATTTTTGGACTTTTTTAGCAATGATAATTCCTGTATTATATTTTTTTCCACTTATTAGTTTTCAACAATTTTTAGGTATACCTTTAAGCATATTATTTGCTTTATTTTACCCTATAAGTTTATTACTGCATTTATTATCTTATGGAGATGTATTAGATGAAATATTATTAGCATTATTTGATTTTAAATTAAATAGTATATTGTTTACACATACCATTAGAAATTTATCTTATTTATATATTTTTATCCTTCATGGCTATTTTTCATCGTTATTTAGCTCTTTTTGTAATTTCTCTTGGTTTTATTCCCTTTATTTTCTTGATTTAAAATCAAATAAACCCTTAAACCCAAAAGATAAATAATCCAAGAAATATAAATCCACAAAAAGAAAAACAATATCACAGAAAAAGAACCATATACATTTAAATAAGTTTTATTATATACAGCATAATACACAAAAATCATCTTAGAAATATACCAAATCACAGAAGCACCAAAAGAACTAATAAGCAAAGTTTTTAAATCACCTTTTTTACTCACTGAACTTGAATAAGATGTAAAAAACAAAGCCCATATAATCACATAAGGTAAAATCTCAAAAAAATTTAAAGCAATATTAAAATCATCTAAGGTTTTTTGTATAAAACCTGAAATGTAAAAACTCACTCCAAGTCCAAGTGGAGTTAATGTTGCCAAAGTCCAATAAGAACTTATACTATGCCAAAGACTTTTAGAGTCTTCTTCTAAAAGCTTATTAATAACATAATCATAACCTGAAAAAAATGCTAAAGAAGTCAAAGCCATAGCTAAAAGACCAATTAAACCAAGATTGACACTATTTTTTAAAAAAGTGTTAATATATTGTGTTATTAATTCTTGTTGAGTTGGGATTAAAAAAGTAAAAATTAAATTTTTAATTCTTTCTTGATACATTTCAAAACTTGGAATTTGAGTAAAAACCCAAAAACATAAAAATAAAAGCGGTATTAAAGATAAAATAGTATAAAAACTCAAAGCTGCAGCATAATTTAAAATTTCTTTATCTCTTATGCTTAAAAGAATTTTTATGAAGTTTTTAAAATTCATCAAAGTCCCATTTTAAAAGGATTAAGTATATTATTTGGATCAAATGCTTTTTTGATATTTCTCATCAAGTCCATTTCAGCTTCACTAAAAGCAAGCTTCATAAAAGGAGCTTTTGAAATGCCTATACCATGCTCCCCACTTAAGGTTCCACCTAAAGAAACTGTAAGCTTAAACACCTCTTCTACAGCTTCGTAACCTTTTTTAACCAACTCAGGATTATTTTTATCACTTACCATTACATTAGTATGCACATTACCATCGCCAGTATGACCAAAACAAGGGATTTTAAAACCATATTTTTTAGAAATTTCAGCTATGCCTTTTAAAAGATCAGGTAGTTTTGAACGCGGCACTGTAATATCTTCATTAAGCTTTAAATTTCCATACATTGCTATACTTTGAGAGCAGTTTCTTCTAGCAAACCAAATATTGGCTGCTTCTTGCTCATCTTTTGCTATTTTAAACTCTCTTACGCCAGATTCATAAAAACTCTCTTGCAAAATTTTTAAATCTGCTTCAATAGCCTCTTCTACATTGCCATCTACATCAGCGATTAAAATCGCACCCGCATCCATAGGTAAGCCTTTTTGGAATTTTTGTTCTAATGCTTGTATGCTTAATTGATCTAAAAATTCCATAGATACAGGAGTCACACCTTTAGCTAAAGTTTTATAAACTGCATTCATTGCTTCATCAATGCTGTTAAAAATCCCCATAGCTGTCTTTTTAAACTTTGGCAAAGCTACTAGTTTTAAAGTAATCTCACTAAGCACAGCCAAAGATCCCTCACTTGCTATTAAAATTCCAGCTAGATTATAACCCGCTACATCTTTTATAGTTTTTTTACCTGCTCTAATGATTTCTCCATTAGGCAAAACAGCTCTTAAAGCCATTACATAATCTTTAGTTATACCATACTTAGCAGCTCTCATACCCCCTGCATTTTCGCTTACATTTCCCCCTAAAGAAGAATACTCCATACTAGCAGGATCAGGTGGATAAAATAAACCATATTCTTTTGCTTTTTCTTGTAAAGCCATATTTATCACACCAGGCTGCACTACTGCAACTAAATTTTCAAGATCAATTTCTAAAATTTTATTCATATGTTTTTCAAAGCTTAACACTACTCCACCATTAATAGCTAAGCTTCCACCGGTAAATCCACTACCTGAGCCCCTAGGAATAACGATGATTTTATTTTCATTACAATATTTTAAAATTTGACTAATATCATTTTCATCTCTTGGAAAAAGCACTCCATCAGGTAAATAATGCTTTTTAGTAGCATCATAACTATACGCTCTTTTGTGGATAGGATCAAAATGAGCATTTTCAACCTCTAAAAGATCTTGAAAAAATTTTTGATGGATTTCTTGCATTATTTTTCTCTAGTTAAGCTAATTAATTTTTCATAATATACATAATAATTTCCAATTGCTTCATCATTTAAGCTAAAAATATCGCTTTTATAACCTGTAATTCTTGAATAAAATGGAATTTGCAAACTTTGAGCTTGAGGTATGTTAAATTCTTCTATCTTGCCAAAATCTTGACAATCAACTATCTCAGCTTTATTTTCTAAAGCTACCACTAAAAGCCCAACAGCATTTTTTGAACAAAAAGATCTAAAATCTGATCTTCTTGGAGTTTGGCGGTATTCTTGTATCATATGAGCACCAAATAAATCAGGGTGTAAAAAATAAAGTCCATTTAATTTTTGAGCTATAAAATCATACACATTTTTATCAGGAGCTATAATCAAGGCTCTATCATATAAATAATTTAAAACTATTTTATCGCCTACTTGTGGCAATACATTTGGTAAAGGCATAGCATCTTGAGCTAGCATATCAAAAACTTTAAATTGTAATTTAACTAAGCCATTTTCACGCCCTATCACACTAGCTCTTGCAATAATTGATTTTTGTGTATCAATTTCATGCACAACTATACCACTTGAGTGCAATAAAATTCTAGGATCATCTTTTATATAACCATAAATATCATCTACTTTTTCAAGTTTTGTTTGTATTAAATCAAAATTTTTAGCTTGCAAAAATGCTAAAAAACAACAAAGTATTAAAATAATTCTTGACAACTGATGCTCCTTAAAAAAGTGTAAAAATTAAATTATATTGTATTTTCCTTACAAAATTGTAAGAAAAATTAAGTAAAATACAAATTTATGTTTAAATTTTAGAAGGCTTTAAAATACCATGAAAAAAATTTTCATATCTTTACTTATATCGATAAAACTTTTTGCTATTTCAAGTGTTGAAGAACTTTCTTGGGAGAATGGCAAAACTTTACTTGATTTTTTACAAGATCACTCCATACCTTTAAATTTATACTATAATCTTGATGCTGAAGATAAAGAACTAAGTGCAGAAATTGCAAGTGGCATTAAATACCAAATGTTAAAAGATGATCAAGGAGAATTAGAACAGGTTTTAATCCCAATCAGTGATGATTTACAAATTCATATTTACAAAAACACTGAAAATAAATTCGTATTAAGTTTTACTCCAATTTCTTATACCAAAGAAAAAAGAACTATTCGCGTAGCTATTAACAATTCAGCTTATCAAGATGTTTATGATGAAAGTGGTAGCGTAACCTTAGCAAGAGCTATGGTAAGAGCTTTTAAAAATAGTGTTAATTTTAAAAATGTTAGAAAAGGCGATAGTGTAGTATTAATTTATGAGCAAAAAAGAAGACTAGGAAGACTTTTTGGCGATATTAATATCCAAGCAGCTTTAGCTAATATTAGAGGTAAAGAATATTCTGTATTTTTATATAAAGATTCTTATTATAATGCTCAAGGAAAAGAGCTTGAAAATTTCTTTTTAACTAAACCTGTCAAATATACAAGGATTTCAGATCGTTTTACTAGAGCAAGATACCATCCTATATTAAAACGCTATAGAGCACACCTAGGTATTGACTATGCAGCTCCAACGGGTACTCCAGTTAAAAGTGCAGGAGATGGAACGATTAGCTTTGTTGGGACAAAAGGTGGTTATGGTAAAGTTGTTCAAGTAAAACACATGTCAGGCTATATGACTTTATATGCTCATCTTAGTCGCTTTGCAAAAATCAAACGCGGACAAAAAGTTAAGCAAGGACAAGTGATTGCTTATGTAGGCTCTACTGGTATGAGTACTGGACCACATTTGCATTTTGGACTTTATCTAAATAATAAAGCAATTAATCCTGAAACTATAGTTAAAATTCCAAAATCAAGCTTAAGTGGAAAAAACAAAGAAGAATTTTTAAAAATGGCAAAAGAGTATGAAAACCGCTTGCAAAGCATTGATGAAAATTATAAAAATCCACCAAAAGAACAAAATATAGAAAATTCTATGGAGCTTTGAGATGATGAATGATTTTTTAGAAGCACAAGAACTTTTAAAAAATACTTTCAAAGATCAAAGTACCTATGAAATCAATGAAGCCTTAAAAACTATCAAAAGGCATGATGAAGAGCTTTATTTAAAAACTCTTAAATCTTTTGATACTTACACACTTGCAAATGTAGCTACTATAACGCCTGAACATATCTTAGAAGATATTTTAGAAAACTTAAGCATTATAAAGATTGCAAAAGCAGTAGAAGAGCTTGAAAGTGATGATGCAACAGACTTAATTAAGCGTTTTGAAGAGCTAAATCCACAAAAAACTTTAGCTATTTTAAACCGCTTAAGTTCAGAAGATAAAGAAGAAATTTTACGCCTTAAAAATTATGATGAAAATACTGCTGGTGCTTATATGCAAACAGAAATTTTCACAGCCTCTATTAATGAAAGTATAGAAAAGGCCATTAAAAGATATAGAATTTTAAAGCATTCAGGACAAGTAGATCAAATTTTTCAAGTTTATATCATAGATAAACAAGGAAAACTTTGCAATGCTATCAACCTAAGCGATCTCTTGCTTTGGGATTTTAAACTAAGTTTTGCAGATATTATTAAAAACAACAATGAAAAATATAAATGTTATAGCATTAAAGATCATGAAGATATACAAAAGGCTATTGATATAGTAGAAGATTATGATTTAAGTGTTTTGGCTGTTATAAATGATGATGGAGTGCTTTTGGGTAGAATTACTTATGATGATATTCATGATTTAATCCAAGAAAATGCAACAGAGCAAATTTATAATTTAGCCGGAGTTGATGCAGATGTTGAAGAAGAAAGTGCTTTTAAAGCAGCTAAAGCAAGAGCTTTTTGGCTCATGATTAATCTTACAACTTCATTAATTTCAGCTAATATCATCAGTCTTTTTTCAGGTGAAATAGAACAACTTGTAGCTCTAGCAGTACTTATGCCTATTGTAGCTTCCATGGGAGGTAACACAGGCTCACAAGCCTTAGCGGTAACAGTTAGAAAACTCTCACTCAATGAAGTAGAATTTAAAGATGCTAAAAAAGTTATATTAAGAGAGAGTGGAATTTCTTTATTAAATGGGCTTATATTTGCTAGCGTTATGAGTATTATAGCTTTTATATGGTTTAAAACAGCCCTTTTAGGACTTGTTATAGCTTTGTCAATGCTAATCAATCTAGCCTTAGCCGGTTTTGTAGGCTCTTTTGTGCCATTAACTTTGAAAAAATTTAAAATTGATCCTGCAGTAGGTTCAAGTGTTGTAATTACTGCAATTACTGATGGTTTGGGTTTTTTCAGCTTTTTACTCTTAGCTAAGATGATTTTATTATAAAAAGGAAAATTGTGTCAAGCATTATATATAAAAAACAAAACATAAAACTCACAGGAAATCAACTACAAATTGGCGATAATGCTCCAAAAGTGACTTTAAAAACTAAAAATCTTGCCTCAGTAGAAATAGCACCACCTGGAAAAACTCAAATTTTACTAACTTTTCCTAGCTTAGACACTCAAGTATGTTCCAAACAAGCTAAAGAAACTAACAAAAGATTGGCATCTATAAAAAACATTGAAGTGATTGTTATTAGCATGGACTTACCTTTTGCTATGGATCGTTTTTGTGCGACTGAAGGAATTGATAATATCATAGTTGCAAGTGATTTTGTCTTTAAAGATTTTGGCACTAATTATGGAGTATTAATACATGATAGTATATTTGCAGGATTATTGGCAAGATCAGCTTTTATAGTTAAAGATGAAAAAATAATATACAAACAGCTCGTAAAAGAGCTGATGGGAAAAATTGATTTTAAAGATTTAGAGCTTTTTATACAAAACGATTATCGCTATTCTTTAAATTAACCTTCAAAATTGGTAACTATAAAATCTTCTTTTGGGGCTTCAATAAAGCACGATTTTTCTTTTAAGAAAAGCAAATCCACATGCCCTACAGGACCATTTCTATTTTTACCTATAATAAGCTCAGCTTTTTCTTGCACAGGATTTGGCATAAATTTTCTCTCATAAGTTTTGCCTTCATTTTTGGCTTTATTTTCTCTTTCTTTTTCTTCTTGTTCTCTATAAACCTCATCTCTATATACAAATAAAATCGTATCTGCATCTTGTTCTATAGCACCACTCTCTCTTAAATCACTAAGCATAGGTCGTTTATTTGCTCTACTTTCTAATGAACGATTAAGCTGTGAGAGTGCCACTACTGGCATATTTAATTCTCTTGCTAAAAGCTTTAAACCTCTTGAAATTTCACTCACTTGTAAATGCCTATCATTAAAAGCTGAGTTACTCATCATAAGACCGATGTAATCAACTACACAAAGCTCAATACTCTCATCTTGAGCCTTGATTTTGCGTAAAATTGAACGAATGTCTGCTATGCTAGCATAACCACTATCGTAAATATAAAGATTTTTTTGCGCATATTCATTACAAGCATCACCTACCCTACTCCACTCATCATCGTTTAAATCTGCGATTAGAATTTTTTGCAAAGGAATGGAAGTTTTTGCACTGATTAATCTTTGCATGATTTGCGTAGCAGGCATTTCTAGTGAAAACATCACAACGCCTTTATTTTGTCTTAGTGTTTTTTCTATAAAATTAAGACAAATTGTAGTTTTTCCCATACCAGGGCGTGCAGCGATGATTACAAGATCGCCGGGTTTAAAGCCTTTTGTCATTTTATTAAGCTCACTAAAACCTGTATCAAGTCCCAAAATATCTTTATTTTCAGCTTCTTTTTGCTTTTTAAACTCATCCATAAGCTCAGACATCACCATAGTCATATCTTTAATACTATTACTATTTACACGGTTTGTAAGATTAAAAATTTCTTTGCCTATTTCATCTGAGATTTGAGAAATGCTTTTATCTTCATTTACCCTTGTAGGTATAGTATAAGCAAAATTTAAAAGTTGGCGTCTAATGGATTTTTCTCTTAATTCATAAGCGTATTTACTCACATCTGCTATGGAAGTAGTAGCTAAAACTTCAGCTAAAATTTGCTCATCTACTTTTTTATGTTTTCTTATAAAACTTGCACTTATAGGCTCGCCTGCATTCACACAAGCTAAAATAGCTTTATAAATATCTTGATGAGCTTTGAGCGAAAAATCATTAATTTCAATATCTGAAGAAATACTAAAAAAAGAATCTTCGCTATATATACAAGAACTTAAAATCGCCCTTTCAAGATCTAAATCAAAATGTTCATTATTTTGACTCATACATGCTCCTAATTATAAATTTGCAAATAAATCAGTTGATAAATACCTCTCGGCTGTATCATTTAACATAGTCAAGACTTTTTTATCAGGGTTTTCTAAAGCAATTTTTCTAGCCATATATACATTTGCACCACTTGAAATTCCTGCCATTATGCCATTTTTACCAAGCTCTAAGGCTGTATTTATAGCATCTTCATTGCTTACACAAACTATCTCATCTATAATTTTTTGATTTAAAATTTTAGGGATAAAATTTGCACCTATACCTTGAATTTTATGGCTTGCAGCGGTATTTTGGCTCAAAAGTGGCGAAGATGCGGGTTCTAAGGCTATGATTTTGACATTAGGATTATGTTCTTTTAAAATTTCTCCTACCCCGCTAATAGTCCCGCCTGTACCAAAACCTGCTAAAAAAATACCAAGATCAGGCAAAGCTTTTAAAATTTCTAAAGCAGTATTTTTTCTATGTGCGTTTTTATTGTTGATATTTTCAAATTGACTTACCATAAACGAATTTGGAATTTCACTCAAAAGCTCATTAGCTCTATCAAGCGCTCCTTGCATACCTTTGCTTGCTTGAGTAAGCTCTAGCTTTGCACCAAAAAAACTCATCATTTTTCTACGCTCAATACTCATAGACTCAGGCATAGCTATGATAAGTTTAAGCTTTAAGCTTGCACAAATCATTGCTAAAGCTATGCCAGTATTGCCACTTGTAGCTTCTATAATGGTTGTTTCTTGATTGATTTTACCTTCATTTAAAGCTTGTTTTATCATCTCCACAGCCGCTCTATCTTTTATAGAATGACTTGGATTAAAATACTCGCATTTAGCATAAAGATTTGGAGCAAATTCTTTTAAAGAAATAATCGGGGTATTACCTATACAATCTAAGATATTATTATAAACTGACATTGTCTTCCTTTAATATTTTTAAAAACAATATCAAAAGAAAATTAATACTTAACTATGAAGAAAAACGCAAAAGTTTTTTAACTTTTGCGCAAAGAATTATTTTTTAGCTTTTTTAGCAGTTTTAGCAGCAGCAACTGCGTCTTTAAGGTTTTTACCTACTTTAAATTTAGCAACTTTAGTAGCAGGTACTTTAATAGTAGCACCAGTGCTTGGTACTCTAGCTTCTCTAGCAGCTCTTTCAGCTACAGAAAATGTACCAAAACCGATAAAGCTAATGCTATCACCTTTAGCTAATACATCAGTAATAGTAGCGATTACTGCATCAGTAGCTGCAGTTGCATCTTTTTTAGTTAGCCCAGCAATTTGAGCAACTTGAGAAATAAAATCTGCTTTAGTCATAAAAAGCTCCTTGATTAAAAATGATTGTTAAGTTTAACACATTTATCAAGCTTTTGCAAGAGGTTTTCACGCAAAAAAAGCTTTTATTTACACTATTTATCTAAAATACCGCTTGCTTTTATTTGCTCAATTAAAGGATTTGAATCATAATTTTTGATTTTTTCTTCCATAATTTTAAAATACTCATCCATATTTTCAGGCGTTAAAATGTTTGTTTGGTTTTTAATAGCATCAAGTTGCATTGAATTCATGTCTATATTATAGTGATTTAAGTCTTTATAATTTGCAATATCATCTGCATAATCTAAATCATCAAATCCATATATTTTAACATTTTCAAGTGTTTTTGACTTTAAAATAATATATTTTACCAAATCTACCCATTGTTGGTAATATTGAAAATCAACCTGTGCCATCTTGTGATAAACTCTAGAATAAGTTGGTAAGATTAAAGAAAACTGGACATTTGGATACATTTTAGCATAGTTAAATATGTAAATATCAATATGATTTTTTAAAACATTAAGATCTATACTCGAATAATCATGTATGTAATTTCCATTGTATAATTGCACAATTTTTTTAATATCCTTTCGGACACCCTCTTCTATATTTTTAATCCAATTTCCAATCCCTCCAAGTTATTTTTGTGCAATTGGGCTTTTAATCCATTTTGGTAAATTTTCTAACTCAGTATCATCTCCAACACATTTTTTATTACTAGAAAATTTCAATGCGCAGAAAATAAATTTTTTATTAAGATAAATTTTTAAATCATTATAGGTGTTTTGATCATATAAATAGCTAAAATTAGAAAAATTTTGAAATTTTACATCCATAATTGCAAATTCATCTAAAGATATTACTAAATGTTTAATAGTATGTTTTTTCAATATATAGTCTAAAATAATCTTTCTTTGTTCAAAAGTGCTTCCACCTATTGATAAATTGATAAATTGCCCTCCAAGTTTAGAAGTTGCTTCAAAAGATGAAGTATTTTGAAGCATTGAAGTTCCAAAAATTATAGAATCAAATTTATTGTGATCGATTATACCTTTGGAGCTAATAGTTAAATCATTGTAATATGTTTTTTTCTAAACCAAGGTTCATGATAAAGTTGCAATGGATCATACACATAAAGTAAAATTCCTAAAAACAATATAAAAGGCAAAGGTATTAATAAAGAATAAATTACAAATTTTTTATATGATTTAAACATTTTTATCCTTAGAAATTAAAATAAATAAATTCAGTATAAGCAACTACTCCTAAAGTTATCAAAGCTATATATAAAAAAAGCATGACCAATAAAGAATTTATATAACTAGTTTTAAACTTTTCAAGTTTTTCAATACTATTTTTAAACCCAATACATAAAATCATACAAACGATGATATAAATTAAAGTTTCATTGCTACCACTAATTTGCGCTAAAGATTCTTTCATTCTATGCCATTTTATTGGTAAATCTACCCAAGTTAAACCAAACATAGCTTTTAAAAGATTTATAGCACCTTGAAGATTTTCGCTTCTAAAAAATATCCACGCAAGATTAATAAAATTAAAAGTTACAAACCATACAAATATTTTATAAACAATATTTTCTTTAAATTTGGCATTTGGGGTTATGAAAGTATAAATTCTATGAATAACCATAGCTAGTCCATGCAATACTCCCCATATCACAAAACCCCATCCAGCTCTATGCCATACTCCACTAACAAAAGCTACTATAAAAAGATTTCTCAAATTTATAATCTTAGAAACCCTATTACCACCTAAAGGTATATATAAATAATCTTTTAAAAATTTACCTAATGTTATATGCCATCTTCTCCAAAAATCACTTATATTTAATACTTTATAAGGAAAGTTAAAATTAATAGGAAGTTTTATACTAAAAAATAAAGCTATACCTATAGCCATATCGCAATATCCACTAAAATCAAAATAAAGTTGAAAAGTATAAGATAAAGAAGTTGCCCAAGTTTCAAAAATATTTAAAGTACCTCCATTTTCAACTATCTTAAACCCTGCATTAGCCCAAAGCGCAAAAGAATCAGCAATATATACTTTCTTAAATAAACCCATAGAAAATATAAATAATCCTTTAGCTATATTTTCCCAATTAATAAGAATAGAATTATTCCAAAGCATGCTTTTAAATTGAGACATCATTTCTTTATGATGCACTATTGGACCTGCTATAAGCTGAGGAAAAAATGTTATAAACAAAGCATAATCTAAAATATTTATTTTATATGTATTTTCATTTTTAAACCTTCTATATTTGTTCTTTTATAACAATCTACTAAAAAAGCAATTTGCTGAAAAGTAAAAAAAGATATAGCTAAAGGTAGTAATATATGTGGCAAAGGAATATTAAAATCTAGTTGGACTATTTGAAAAAATACATTAAAATTTTCTAAAAGAAAATCAGTGTATTTGAAAAAAGAAAGCAAAGCTAAATTAAAAAACACTCCGCTATAAAATAATAGCTTTATCCTCCCCCTATTAAGTAAAATTAAATTTGCAAAATAAAAATTCACACCCATAGAAAGCAATAAAATCAAAACATATTCAACCTTTCAAAAGGCATAAAAAAATAAACTTGCTAAGACTAAAAATAATTTTGCACTTTGAATATGATTAAATTTTTTAAGCATATAAAATATAATTAAAGTTATAGGTAAAAATATAAATATAAATTCATAAGAACTAAAAACCATTCACACTCTTAAAATATTTTTTGCTAAAATTATTACTACTTCAGGCTTTAAGTCTTTCATGCATTTGTGGTGTTTTAAAGGACAGACCTTTTGCATACAAGGCATACAAGCTAAATTTAAATGTGCTATTTTAGTATTTTCTTGCCAAGGCGAGGTTTGACTAAATTTAGTCGAGCCAAAAATAGCCACCGTTTTCACCCCATAAACTGCACCTATATGCATAGGACCACTGTCGTTTGTGATGAGCAAATCAAGCATAGAAATATTTTTACATAAAGTATAAATACTAGTTTTACCACAAAGATTTTTTGATTTGATACCTTCTTTTAGAAGAAAATGCTCAATTTCATCACAAATTTCTCTCTCACTTTCTACTCCAAAGATTAAAATTTGATGAGTTGAGCTAAATTCTTTTGCTACCCTTGCAAAATAGCTCGCTTCCCATCTTTTAGCACTTCCAAAATGCGCACCCGGGTTTATACCTAAGATTTTTTGAGTTGATTTTGCTTTTATAGGGAGTTTTAAAGAATTTGAAGTAGCTTTAAAATTTAAGGCTTTTTCTATGAAATTTAAGTATTTTAAGACTTGGTGTTCTTCTTTTAGAATATTTTTATCAAAATAAAATCTTTTTTTTGCTTTGATTAGATTTAAAATGATCTTACTTGAAAATGCCGAGCGAAATGAAAAAGCTAGATCAAATTTACCAAGATTTTTTCTAGCTTTTAAAATTTGCTTATATCTTTGCTTTTTATTTTCTACTAAAATTTGAGCATTTTCAAAGCGTTTAAAAAGCTCTGTGCTCACAAAAGAACCATAAAAAGTAAATTTAGCTTGAGGGTATTTTTCTTTTATAGCATAAATAGCCGCACTAGCCATCACTGCATCGCCAAGCCAAGTAGGAAGGTTGATAAAAATATTCATGATTTTCCTTAAAAATAAAAGCTATAATTATACCAAAAAATAAAGAGCTAAAATGAGTCAAATTTCCATCATACTACCAACATATAATGTGGAAAAATATATAGCTAGAGCATTAGAAAGTTGTATAAACCAAACTTTTAAAGATATAGAAATCATTATAGTAGATGATTGCGGTAATGATAAAAGTATAGATATAGCTAAAGAATATGCTAGTAAAGATGATAGGATAAAAATCATACATAATGAAGAGAATTTAGGAACCTTTGCTAGTAGGAATATAGGTGTATTAAATTCAAGCTCACCCTACATTATTTTTTTAGATCCTGATGATTATTTAGAGCTTAACGCTTGTGAGTTTGGGCTTGAAAAAATTAAAAATGTAGATATGGTAGTGTTTGATGCGTATGTGCATAGGGTGAAATTTAAGAAATTTTATAGATTTAAGCAAGATGAGCTTTTTAATAAAGATGAATTTTTGGAATTTTTACTCAAGCAAAAACATTTTTGCTGGAGTGTTTGGGCAAAAGTATATAAGAAAAATTTGATTTTAAAAAGCTTTGAATATGTTGATTTTAAAGAGAGGCTTTGCTATGGAGAGGATGTGCTTTTTAACTATGTAAATTTTCTGATTAGTGAAAGTTTTTTTATATCGAAAGAATGTATATACCGCTATGAATTTAATGAAAATGGTAGATATGAAAACAAAAATAAAGAAATTTTATGGCAAAATTACATGCATAAAAAGCAAAGTTTAAAATACATTAAAAAATTAACTAATATTTTTCAATATAAGCATTTTAATAAAAAAATATTAGAAGTTTTAGAAAAAGAAATTTTAGGGTTAGAGAGTAGGATTTAAATATACTCACTTTTTAACAACAAACTAGCCATTTTAAAATCATAATCCGTATCAATATCTATAGAATAAATAGACTCCATTTTGTAAGCAAAGCTATTTGGCATAAAAAAACCTTTATATTGCATAAATTCTTTTATTTTTGCTATATAAATAGCACCATTAAGTCTGTAATGTTTCTCTAAATCTTGTGAGCGTAAATTTTTAATCTCTGAAGGCAAAAATAAATCCATAGCGCCATTTTCTGGTATAGTATTGCTCCAAAGAGGAGAGTGTTCACACTCACAAACACTAATTACAGAATTAGCGTTTTTCTTAAAAAATAAATCCAATGCCTCATCAATATGTTTATTATTTCTCAAAGGACTTGTAGGTTGTAACAAAACAATATATTTAAAACTAATATTTTTATCAGCATAAAAATCAATAATATTTTTTATAACATCAAAAGAAGATGATGTATCATCTGATAAAGATCTATCTCTTAAATAAGGCACTTGCGCTCCATATTGCATTGCTATCCTTGCATATTCTTGAGAATCTGTGCTAACCATGACATTTTTTATATATTTAGACTTTAAAGCAGCTTCAATACTCCATGCGATTAAAGGCTTGTTTTTTAAAATTTTAATGTTTTTATGAATAAGACGCTTACTTCCACTACGCGCAGGAATGATTGCCAAAATATCATTTAAACTATTCTTAATTATTTGCATCAATAATCGCCTTTTCATATTCTTCAAGTCTTCCTATATCAATCCAATAATCTTGTAATATATAAGAATTTATTTTTAATTTTTTATCTAACAATCGCTTAATCAAATTAGGCATATCCAAATACACATCTTTTTTGATATACTTTAAAACTTCTGGTTCTAATACATAAATTCCAGCACTAACTAAAAATTTCTGCATAGGTTTTTCTTCTATATCTTTTATATCATTGTTAGAAATTTTCACAACACCATAAGGAATTTGATGCTCAAATTCTCTAAGTACCACACTCATCACTGCTTTACTTTTTTTATGCTCTTGAATAAGTTGATCAAAATCAAGTTTAGTTAAAATATCTCCATTCATAACAATAAATGATTTTTTCATATTTTTCACCAAAGACAAAGCCCCGGCAGTGCCAAGTTTTTGTTTTTCTTTAATATAAGAAATTTCAACACCCCAACTTTTGCCTTCTTGAAAATAATCACAAATAACTTCTTTTTTATAATTTACACAAAATATAAACTTTTTAAAACCTTGTTCTTTGAAATTTAAAACAATATTTTCGAGTATTGGTTTTTTACCTATTTTTAACATAGGTTTTGGAGTATTTTTGGTAAGTTCACCCAATCTACTTCCAAGACCTCCAACCATTAGAACTACTTCATTTTCAAAACTTTTTTCTTTAAGAATTGAAGCAATAGATTTTATAGCTATGACTTCATTTTCACTATTTAAGACAGGAAAATCATAAATATCAGTTTGACTAGCTAATTTTAAAAGCTCTTCTTTACTTGTATTTTCTTTAATAGTTAGCGAATTCTTAGTATAAATTGTTTCTATACTATCTTCAAGCTTTTTGCCATTTAACAAAGCTCTTCTAATGTTAGAATCACTAATTACACCTAAAAATTTATCATTTTCTACCACCAAAGCTATTCTAACACGCTCACTACCTATAATTTTTAAAGCTTCTTGTATGCTTGCATTTTTAGCAAGTTTTAATTTTTCAATACTCATTGCATATCCACAAATTTTTTATATAAAATTTTTTCCAAAGAAATATTTTTTAAAATATCCTTTATCATTAGACTTGTATTTTTACCTTCACACTCAAAAGGATTAATGAAATTTTTTAGCCTATCTTGATATTCTTTGGTATTAACATACAAAAACGCTTGTTTTAAATGATAAATATCACAATTTATAATATTATCAGCAAAAATTCTTCCTTCTTGCCTGTTGCCTATATTGATACAAGGAATTCTTAAAAAAGGACTTTCGCAAATTCCACTAGAGCTATTTCCTATAAGCATATTTGCTATTTTCATTAAACTTAAGTATCTTTTAGAGCCCAAATTATCAAATAACTTTGCTTTATGAGATTGTTTTATACAATACTCATTTAAAAGCTCATTAATATATAAGCCATTCTCATCAGCATTTGCTTTCGTAAAAATTAAAGTAGAATTTTCCAAATTATCTAAAAATTCAAGCAATAATTTTATTTCTTTTTTAACGCTTGATTTTTGTATCGTTTGAGGATGATAAGTTATTAAATATATATTTTCATCAAATATCAAATTCAATTCTTTTTGCAAATCTTCCTTGTTTAAAAAATTCATATTATTGATATTTTCTCTCCCTAGAGAACCTACATTAAAAACTCTATCTTTACTTTCTCCAAGTTGCAAAATTCTATTTGCATAAGTTTGAGTACTAGCAAAATGCAAATGCGCCATTTTACTAATAGCATGCCTAATGCTATCATCAATAGCTCCCAAGGTAAGCTCACCTCCACAAAGATGCGCTAAGGGAATTTGCATTACCAAACAAGTGCTAGCACAAGAAAGCATTTCATATCTATCGCCTAATATCACCACAATATCAGGTTTTAATTCTTCAAAAGCTTCACAAAGTGAAATTTGTAAAAGCCCCATACTTTTACAAATACCTACACCATCATTGTTATTAAGCAAAATGGGAATTTTTTTATTTACTTTAAATTCTTTTTCAATCTCTTGATAAGTAAAACCAAAATCTTGACTTAAATGAGCTGCTGTAACAATAAGCTGCAAAGTTAATTCATTATCTTGTTCAATGTATTTGCATAAATTTCTTAATAAATACCATTCAGCTCTAGTACCACTAATAACACAAATTTTTCTATTCATCAATTAACTCATCTTCAGCATAATCTCTACTAGCAATTTTACCTAAATATTTATCATATTTCATAGCACAAATTCCATCCCCTGGTCGCTTTGTGGTAAGATTTTCTTCACTAAAACATTCGCCCTTTTTTATAACTTTTTTAGCTACAAGAGATTTTCTAGCAATGGCTTTGTTTTTACTTTCGCTTTTGCTTGGAATTTTAACACCATCTCCAAAAGCTTGTTCTAGCTCTCTTATGGATTTAATCATAGCTTTTAATTCTTCAGGTTCTAAGGAAGCTTGATGATCAGGCCCTTGCATACTTTTATCTAAAGTAAAATGTTTTTCTATCACACAAGCTCCCATAGCTACAGCTGCTATAGGTATAGTTATACCCAAAGTGTGATCAGAATATCCTACGGGCAAGCAAAAGGCTTTTTTTAAAGTTTGCATAGCTCTTAAATTTACATCTTCAAAAGGTGTAGGGTATTCTGTATTACAATGTAAAATAATGATTTTATCTCTTTGAGTGCCATTTTGCACCAAAATATCTAAAACTTTTTCAATCTCACCTAAAGTGGCCATTCCTGTCGATAAGATGATATTTTTATTAAAACTAGCAATTTTTTTCAAGTAAGGAAGATTAGTTAATTCTCCGCTTGGAATTTTAAAAATTTCTATATCAAATTTTACAAGCAAATCAATACTTTCTAAATCAAAAGCAGTGGAAAGAAATTTAATATTAAATTTTTTACAATGTTCTATTAAAATTTCATGATCTTGTTTAGAAAGTTCCAATTTTTTAACCATATCAAGCTGGCTTTGATTTTCATCAGTAGCTTGGAGTTGATACTCTGCTTTTTTGGCATTTTTACTTATACAATTTTCAGCTACAAAAGTTTGAAATTTTACAAAATCAGCCCCAGCTTCACTGGCTACTTCTATAAGCTTTTTAGCTAAATTTATATCACCATTATGATTAACTCCAGCTTCTGCTATAACAAGGGTTTTATTGTATTTCATTTTTTAATTTATATTCTCCAAATTCATTCTTATAAAATAACTCTTTATTATAATGCTTTTCTACTATACTCCAAAATTTAGATTTTGAAATACCTAAAAAACTACAAAAATCTTCTATGCATTTATTATCCAAATTATGATCTTTTTGTTTTACTATTTTTACAGCTTCATCTCTGCTTAAAAGTCCATATCTTACAAATCTAGCAGCATAATCACTAGTCATAGCATGACCAAATTTTGGATATTTCATCCAAGCATGTAAAATATAAGCAATACTATCAACTTGATCAAAATTTTCAGCACAATGCTTCCTGTCCCATTCCCCATTTAAATCACTAAACCCTCTATTTTTAGCAAAAACATAATTAGAATAAGAATTCCACTTAACAAAATAACTTAAATATATAGGATCTAACTTGCCAATATCGTCTTTGCTAGGATCAAAAAACAATTGCAAATTCTCTTCCTTTATTTCATCATCTATAAATTCATTAATATCCAAATCACTTGCTACCCCATTTAAAAAAATACCACTTGCATCAGAAGTTTCAATGTTGTCATTCCCGCCATATTCATATGAAATATTTTCCCCATAGACAAGCAAAGGTGTATTAAATTTCAAAGCCATAGCAAAAGGGTAAGAATAGATTAATCTATCTATAAACCAGGTAGGTTTTCCATACTTTTCAAAGGTTTTCAACATAACTTTTTTTTGAGTTTTTATATCAGGTTTTAAGCTTATAAGATGACAGCCAAATTCTTCAGAAATATTTTTTAAATTTTTCTTCCCAGCTTCAGTCATAGTAAAATTATCTTCTACGCTAAATAAAATAGGATTCATTCCTAATTTTTCTTTCATAATATGTACTTGAAAATGAGAATCTTTGCCCCCACTTACCGCAATAGCGCAATCATACTCATACTTACCATTCATTCTTCTATATTTATCACAAAGTTTTTCTAATTCTTTAAATCTAGCTTCATAATCAATATTTTCTTTATTTTTATGATTTACACAAGCTGAACAAATATTTTTACCATTTTTATCTTTACTAAATTTTATCCCTGGTCTCGTATTT
Source organism: Campylobacter sp. IFREMER_LSEM_CL292 (assembly GCF_025771615.1). NCBI lineage: Bacteria > Pseudomonadati > Campylobacterota > Epsilonproteobacteria > Campylobacterales > Campylobacteraceae > Campylobacter > Campylobacter sp. IFREMER_LSEM_CL292. The sequence continues at coordinate 3,724 of NZ_JAKMQP010000007.1, read as the reverse complement.
GGCATTACGCAATAATCACAATATTTCATCATTATACTCCTTTCATATATACTATACTATCTTCGCCTAAAATACTACCATGTTTTAAATGAGTATTTGACCCCAAAAAACTATGCTGCTTTATCAAACAACCCCCATTAACAACACTAGCTGTACTAATATGACAAAAATTTTCAATTATAGCATCATGTTCAACTAATGCCTTTGAATTTATTATACAACCTTTACCTATCTTGACATTTGTATTTACCAAGGCATGATGCATTATTATAGTTGCCTCATCAATAAAAGATCTTTTTGACACATGAGCAAGCGGCGAAATAATAGTTGGCAATCTAAAACCTATAGTTTTCAACTTATCATAAATTTGCACTCTCGGCAATGAAGTTTTAATTTGTCCAATACCAATTAAGGCATATTTATATTCTTTAAATAATTTTTTTAAATCATCATCATTCCCAAGCAATGGATAATACGCACTTTCTATATCATTATCCACAAAACCAGCAATTTCAAATTTACCTTCAAGCTCTATAACATCCATACATGCTCTTGCATGTCCTCCAGCTCCAATAATGATTATTTTTTCTTTCACAAAAATCCTAAATATTATAAATATCACTTTTATATTTTTTTAAATTTAAAGAACTACTAAACCACTCTATAGTTTGAGCTAAACCTTTTTCTATATCATATTGTGGTGAAAAGTTAGTAAGGCTTTTGATCTTGCTATTGTCACACCATAGCCTAAATACTTCACTATTTTCGGGTCTAACGCGTTCATTTTCTGTGATAAATTCTACATTTGATTTCATAAGTTTTTTAATGAGTTCTAAAGTATCTTTTATGCTTATTTCATAATTTGATCCTATATTTACCACTTCACCTATAGCCTTTTGACATTTAGCTAACTCTAAAAACCCTAAACAAGTATCTTTCACATAATTAAAATCTCTAGTAGGACTTACATCTCCAAGCTTTATTTGTTTAGCTCCATTTGCAATTTGAGTGATGATAGTTGGGATCACCGCCCTTGCGCTTTGCCTTGGGCCATAGGTATTAAAAGGTCTTGCTATGGTCAGTGGGAGATTGAAAGCATTATAAAAACTCATTGCCATAGCATCAGCACCTATTTTGCTTGCTGAATATGGACTTTGTGCTTGCAAAGGATGTTTTTCATCAATAGGCACATACAAAGCCGTACCATAAACCTCGCTTGTACTTGTATGAATAATACGCTTTACATTATTTTCTAATGCACTTTGGCAGATATTTAAAGTACCCTTTATATTAACATCTACATAACTATCTGGAGCAACATAAGAAAAAGGTATGGCTATTAAAGCCGCCAAATGAAAGATGATTTCTATATCTTGAGTGATATTTTTACAAAAATGTGGATCTCTAATATCTCCACAAACTACTTCAATATCTTTTAAACACTCTATATCTTCAAGCCAACCCCAATAATTAAAAGAATTATACTGACTTAAAGCTTTAATTTTATAACCATAAAACAAAGAATCCTTGTCTTTGCTTTGTGCATAAAGCATTTCAACTAAATGCGAACCTATAAAACCATCTGCACCTGTGACTAATATATTCTTACTCATAATTCTTCTTTAAATATTTTACTAAAGTTGCTTTTTACAAACTATATTATATAATAAAAATAAAAATAAGGAAAATAATGAAAAAAATAATCCTAATAGATCTAGATTTACAGTTAATAGAGCAATTTTTATCTTTTAACAAATATATTAAGATAGATATGTTAATTACCAATGATATAAAAAGAGCCAAGGAAAAGTATAAAGAGTTTGTAAAATTTTTTTATCCGCAAGGACAAATCAGAGAAAAAATAAATAATATTCATAAAATAAATTATGATTTAAAATATGAAGAAATATTAAAATTTAGATCAACTCAATATAAACTTGAAAAATATTACCATAGATATTATCTAGATACTGGTGTAATACAAAATTTATATTATAAAGCACTTTCTTTCTGGCTTGATTATTTTAATAACAACCACATCGATATGATATTTTCCGATCAAATAGAGCATGGTGGTGATTGGGATAGCATTCCTTTTGATATTGCTTTAAAACACAACATCCCAGTTTATCTACTATCAATATCTAGTGATTTTAACAATCAACAAATCTATCAACTATTGCATTTAAATAGTCATAGTTTTAAAAACATAAAAAATATCAACAAAACTAAAGTAAACCTCTATAATTTTTTTAACAATTCAACATCAAATAAAAAAATAGGAATTAAAAATCCTTTAAAATATTTTTATAAAACAAAAATAAAAACCCTACCTAGAATAATTCAAAGAAAATTGGGAGGTATATATTTAGAGTACAACTTAATTAAAAACAAAGAAATGTTTTTTCTTTCAAAATATGAAATATATAAACAGTCTATATATATAAACAATCTTCGAAAAATATATAAGAAAATTTCACAAAAAGCTGATTTTGAAGATAATTATATATACTTTCCATTACACCTAGAACCAGAAGCTTCAATTATGAATAGAACAACACTATCATCTCAATTGTTTATTATTGAACTCCTATCAAATTTATTGCCCAAAAATTGGAAAATTTATGTCAAAGAACACCCGCAACAATTTTTTTGCTATGAAAACGAATTGCCATATCTAAACAATATTCATTATTTTAGAAGCTTAAAATTTTATGAATTTTTAGAACAAATGTCAAATGTAAAAATTATAGATATAGATACGAACTCTACTGAACTTATAAAATATTCTAAAGCTACATGTGCAATAGCTGCAACATCTCTAATAGAAGCAGTTCTATTAAAAAAACCTATTATAAATTTTGGTGAAAATACTAATTTTATTGAATTACTCAATGAATGTTTTAATATTCGCTCTAAAGAAGATTTAGCAAAAGCTATTGATAAAATTCAAAAAAATTTTATTCCCAAATATGATGATTTAGATTATATTTTAGAAAACTACACTTTTCTCCAAACAAATAATACAAAAGAAATACAAGATATAATACAAATTCTTTTATAATTTCTTAATATAAAAATAATTTCTAAAAATCACATATCTGATTTTAGAAATTTTATAAGGTTTTAATAGTTGTAATTTCTCTTTAATACACAAAGGATCTTTACCAATTTTTTTAATTTTAAATGCATTTTTGATATAAAAGTATAAAATAACATCTCTTAATAGTGAAGAAATTTTTTTATCATGATAATTTTCTATAAATCGCACTAATTCTAAACTAGTTTGCACCCAACTAGCGCATTTAAAATACTCTTTTGCTAAAGTTGCATTCTCTTCAAATGCAATAAATATATCTTTAAAATATGGAAGAATATTATCTTTGGTAATTTTTTTATCTTGATTTGTCAAAGAATTAGCTCGAATTCTATAATAATAAAATATTTTAGGATAAATATAAATATCCTTAGCTTGCGAAAAAAGCAAAATTCCAAATAAATGATCTTCAGCAAAAATACCATCTTTAAATTTTATTTTTTTATCTATTATATGATTAAAATTTATCATACCTGAACAAGCAAAAGAAAAATCTTTCATCTTGCTTCTTGCTAAATGTCGCAACCATTCTAATGGAGTAATCTTTTTTTCTTGTTTTATATTAATATCTTTTAATCTACTACTTTGACTTTGATTTTTACAAGATATTTCATAGTATTTTGCTTC
>NZ_JAKMQP010000006.1:0-94819 GCF_025771615.1 Campylobacter sp. IFREMER_LSEM_CL292 | reverse complement strand
AGTTGAGTTTTAGTAGATTATAATATAATATTAAGATGATGTTAAATAAATTAGATTTTTTCTTAAAAGATAATAATATATTTCTAAGTGGTTCTGCTGGAGTTGGTAAATCATTCTTAACTACAGAACTTGTTAAATTATATAGAAAACAAGGTAGAATTGTTGTTGTATTAGGTTCTACTGGATTAAGTGCATTTAATATAGGAGGAGTTACTTTACATAGTTTTTTTGCTTTTAAAAGATGTCAAAATTATGATGAGTTATATTATGAAGATAGAAAGCAAAGAGATAAACTAGAAAAATTAAAGAGAATTTTAAAGCAATGTGATTTGTTGGTTATTGATGAAATCTCTATGGTAAGTGCTTCATTGATGGAAATGATTTATTATAGATTAACAAGAAGTGGCTTTAGTGGTAAAATTTTATTAGTTGGAGATTTTTTTCAACTTCCACCTGTGATTAATTATAGAGAAAATCAAATTCAAAGCACTTTATTTCAAAATACTCTATATGCTTTTTCTTCACAAGCTTGGAATGATCTTAAAATTATTAATTTAAGACTTAGTATTACAAAAAGAACTTTAGATAAACAATTTTACGAATATTTGTTTTTTCTTAGAATGGGTGAAGTAAATCAAGAAATACTAAGTTTTTTTAAAAAAATGTTAATTTATCCAAAAGATTTGCTTGAGTATATGGACGAATATGCCCTATTGTGTGCTACAAATAAAAAAGCTAATTGTATAAATGCTAAAAAATTAAATCTTTTGCAAGGTAAAGAAAAAATATTTAAATCAAGAATGGAAAAATTAGATCATACTTTAGATGATAAAATTTATGAGCAGTGGATTAAAGGATTAAATTCTTTAGAGGAGTTAAAATTAAAAATAGGCGCTAAGATTATTTTTTGTGTAAATAATAAAGAGGAAAATTATTACAATGGAGAGCAAGGAATTATTTTAGATTTTATAAAAGATGATGAGCAAGAATATATTTTAATAGAAAAAAGTAATGGTGAGAATTTGCGATTAAAGGTTTATGAGTATATTTTGGAAGAATATGATTTAGATGATGAAGAAAAATTAGAAGTAAAAGTAAAAGCAAAATTTATTCAGTTTCCGATAAAGTTAGCTTATGCTATAACAATCCATAAATCTCAAGGTATGAGTATAGATAATCTTATATGTGATATTGATGGAATTTTTGAAAAAGGACAATTATATGTATGTTTATCAAGGGCCATTAATCCTTGTAATTTAAAAATCATATATAATTATAAAATACCTTTTGAGGATTATTTTTTAAGAATTTTAAAAACCGATAAAGAAGTGAAAAAATTTTATTTACAAGAAAAATTTATAGATTTAGAAGAAGATGAGGAGATAATATGAAATGGATTACAGTTTTGTTTTTAATGTTTTTTAATATCCATGCTAGTTCCTTGAGTATAGAAAATTTTAGAACTGATTTATATTCAAAGGTTGGAAATAATACTTTAAAAAAAATTGAAATGAATTTAGATTTTGAGGGAGAAAATTTAGATCAAAAGAAAATTATAGATGCTTTAAACACCATTATATCCAGTTATTTTTATGAAGATTTATTTACAGAAGTTGGTAAAAATAATTTTAAAGAAACCTTGCTTAAATTTAGTAATAAAAAATATAAAACTCAAATTAAAAATATTTATATTTTAAAAATTAATTCGGTAGCTAAGTTTGACTTGGAAGAATTTAAGCGTTTTATAAATGATTTGGAAAAAAAAGATGACAATACAATAAAAACTATCAAACAAAAGGAAATTCAAGATAATTCCAAAGTTGCAAAAAATACGGATCAAAATAATACTCAATCAAAAGATATAAATACCGATCAAATAAACAACAATGATAAAGATGATAATAAAAGTTTTAATCAAGATACTAACACAAGTAAAGAGGCTATGGATATGATTTTAAAAACCATGGAAAAAACTCAAATGCAAATGTTAACTCCAAGTAAAGAACAGCAAGATTTGTTTAATGAAATACCATTTTGATTATTGAATAATATCAAAATGGCTTGGGATTTTTGGTATAAAAATATTTTCGTTGATATTTTGATCAAATTTCTGATTATAAAAATAAATACTAACTAAGTTTCCTAACTCATCTTTATAAGAAATATTACTAAGATTATCATTTTTTAGTTTGATATTATATGTGATATTTTCGTATTTTGCTTCATAATTTTCATGAGATATTAATTTTGCATTTTTAAAAATTTCTTGAAGATTTGGTAAATTTTGCAATTGAGTATAAATAGCTTGTTCTAACTCAGGCTCTATGATAATAACTTCTTTGTGATTGATATAAATTTGTTTTTTATTTGGTTTAGTATAATTCCAAAAGGCTTTATTTTGAGTAATGATAAAATTTCCTTTATAATTTAGTGAAGAATTATTGCTTTGCACCTTTTGTTCAAAATCACTACTAAAATTTTTAAAATTTATATCAAAAGCAAAAATACTACAAGCAAATAACATTAAAAATATAAAATATCTCATAATTATCCTTTAAAAATTTTGTAAATTATATAAAATTTATCCAAACAAAACTTTTTATATAGTTCTAATTAAATTCAAGGTATAATCTAGCATATATTTTTGTAATTAAAGGTAAAAAAATGTTTTCTAGTGTATTTAAAGCAATATTTGGCACAAAAAATGATCGAGAAGTAAAAAAATATTTAAAGAGGGTTGTGCAAATTAATGCTTTAGAATCAAAATACCAAAATTTAAGCGATGATGAATTAAAACAAGTATTTATAGAATTTAAAACACAAATTCAAAAAGAAGAACAAACTTTAGACCAAATATTGAATGATGTTTTTGCGATAGTTAGAGAAGTAGGAAAAAGAACTCTTAATATGCGTCATTTTGATGTGCAATTAATTGGTGGTATGGTTTTACATGATGGAAAAATTGCTGAAATGAAAACTGGGGAAGGTAAAACCTTGGTTGCAACTTTACCTGTTGTATTAAATGCTATGAGTGGTAAGGGTGTGCATGTGGTTACCGTAAATGATTATTTGGCTAAAAGAGATGCAGAGCAAATGAGTGCTATTTATAATTTTTTAGGTTTTAGTGTAGGTGTGATACTTTCAGAGCAAAATAGTGATGAGGCACATAAAAAAGCTTATGAGTGTGATATAACTTATGGTACAAATAATGAATTTGGCTTTGATTATTTACGCGATAACATGAAATTTTCAAAGCTTGAAAAAGTACAAAGAGAGCATAATTTTGTTATAGTTGATGAAGTAGATAGTATTTTAATAGATGAAGCGAGAACTCCGCTTATTATAAGTGGGCCTACAAATAGAACTTTAGACGGCTATGTTAAAGCAAATGAAGTAGCAAAACAAATGCAAAAAGGCCAAGCAGCTACTACTCTTCAAGAATTGCCAAGTGGTGATTTTGTTGTCGATGAGAAAAATAGAACTATTATGATTACAGAGGCTGGAATTTCTAAGGCTGAAAAATTATTTGGAGTAGAAAATTTATATAGCTTAGATAATGCAATATTGGCCCATCAGCTTGATCAGGCTTTAAAAGCACATAATTTATTTGAAAAAGATGTGCATTATGTATTAAGAGATAAAGAAGTTGTAATTGTTGATGAATTCACAGGAAGATTAAGCGAGGGAAGACGCTTTAGTGATGGCTTACACCAAGCATTAGAAGCTAAAGAAGGGGTAAAAATTCAGGAAGAAAGTCAAACTTTAGCAGATATTACTTTCCAAAATTATTTTAGAATGTATAAAAAGTTAGCAGGCATGACAGGTACTGCACAAACTGAGGCAACGGAATTTTCTCAAATTTATAATTTAGATGTAGTTTCTATACCTACAAATATACCAATTGCAAGAATAGATAAAGATGATTTGATTTATAAAACTCAAGAAGAAAAATTTAAAGCAGTTATTGAAGAGATAAAAAAAGCAAATGCAAAGGGTCAGCCAGTTTTAGTGGGAACTGCAAGTATTGAAAGAAGTGAAGTATTTCATAATATGCTTGTAAAAGAACGCATTCCTCATCATGTGCTTAACGCTAAAAATCACGAGCAAGAAGCTTTGATTATTCAAGATGCGGGTAAAAAAGGTGCAGTAACTATAGCTACTAATATGGCAGGTCGTGGCGTTGATATAAAAATAGATGATGAAATAAGAGCTTTAGGAGGGCTTTATATCATAGGAACTGAACGCCATGAAAGTAGAAGAATAGATAATCAACTTCGTGGTCGTGCAGGGCGTCAAGGTGATCCTGGTGTAAGTAGATTTTATTTAAGTTTAGAGGATAATCTTTTGAGAATTTTTGGCGGTGATCGCATTAAAAATATCATGGAAAGATTGGGTATAGAAGAGGGTGAGCATATAGAAAGTCGCATTGTTACAAGAGCTGTAGAAAATGCTCAAAAAAAAGTTGAAAGCTTGCATTTTGAGAGCAGAAAACATTTGCTTGAATATGATGATGTGGCAAATGAACAAAGAAAGACTATTTATAATTATAGAAATGAATTGTTAGATGAAGAATTTGACTTGCAAGATAAAATTTTAAAAAATATTGCTGAATATAGTAATCATTTGGTAAGCCAAATTTATCTAAATGCAGAACTTGAAGATGATGTTAAGCATTTTGAAAGTTTAAAACAAAAAGTAAGTTATGAGTGTAATCTTGAGCTTAGCGAAGCTGATTTTAAAGATTTAGGTGTAATTGAAGTAGAAAATAAATTAAGTGAAATTTTAGAAAAAGCTTACAAAGATAAAATGAATATTATTGAAGATAGGGAAGCCAGAAGAATTGAAAGAATTCTATATCTTCAAATTTTGGATAATCTATGGAGAGAGCATTTATACCAAATGGATATTTTAAAAACTGGTATAGGTTTAAGAAGTTATAATCAAAAAGATCCTTTAGTAGAATATAAAAAAGAAAGCTATAATCTTTTCATGGAGCTTGTTGAGCGTGTTAAATTTGATAGTTTGAAATTGTTATTTAATGTAGTTTTTACTCAAAAAGAAGCACAGAATTTTGAAGAAAAAAGCCATGAACAAAACGAGCAGTTTTTAGCTAGTACTACAGAAAGTGGTGTTGATGAAAATGGTGAAGCACAAGTTACCAAAGTACCTAGAAATTCACCTTGTCCTTGCGGTAGTGGTAAAAAATATAAAGAATGCCATGGTAAAAGTGGTCCTAAAAAGGGTATTTTAGCTTAAGGTTTGAAATGAATTTGGTTATAGTCGAAGATGATATAAATATGAGAAAATCACTCGAAATTGCTTTGAGTGAGTATGAGGAATTTACTATAAAATCTTATAAATCAGCAACTGAAGCTTTAAAAAAACTAAATGATGATGTTGATTTGATTATTACAGATATTAATATGCCGGGTATGGATGGTATTGAATTTGTGCAAGCTTGTGAGAATAAATATGATTTTATTATTATCACAGGTAATGCAACGCTAAATCGTGCTATAGAAGCAGTGAGACTTGGAGTAAAAGATTTTCTAGTAAAACCATTTGATATTAATACTTTAGTAACTGCGATAAAACGCGCAAAAATAATTCAAGAAAAGACTTCTAAAAAAACAAATAAAAAGACTATCAAAAAAGAAGAAAATCAAGATTTTTATGGCACTTCTAAAGCTTTAGAAGATTGTTTAAAATTGGCTACTAAGGCTGCTAAGACAGATGCGAGTGTGCTTTTTTTTGGAGAAAGTGGGGTAGGTAAAGAAGTTTTTGCAAATTTTGTGCATAAAAATTCAAAAAGAGCACAAAAACCTTTTGTGGCTATTAATATGGCAGCAATTCCATCAAATTTGATAGAAAGTGAGCTTTTTGGTTTTGAAAAAGGAGCATTTACCGATGCTAATACTACTAAAATAGGGTTGTTTGAGCTCGCTAATGAAGGCACTTTGTTTTTAGATGAAATAGGTGAAATGCCTTATGAAATTCAAGCAAAATTATTAAGAGCCTTGCAAGAAAAAGAAATTACAAGATTAGGAAGTACTAAGAGCATAAAGATTGATGTAAGAATTATTAGTGCAACTAATGCTCATATAGAAAAAAAGATTGCAGATAATGAATTCAGACAAGATTTATATTATAGGCTTAATACTATTCCTATTAATATACCACCACTAAGAGAGCGTCAAGAAGAAATTTTGCAAATTGCACAAAAGGTATTACTTGATACATGTAAAGAATATGATTTTAATAAAAAAACTTTAAGTCAAGAAGCACAATGTGCTCTATTAGCTTATGATTTTCCAGGTAATATTAGGGAGTTAATTTCTATTATACAAAGAGCTTGTATTTTAAGTGAAAATGATGAGATTAGCGCTCAAGATTTATTCTTAGAAAGTAGAAAAAGTAAAGATATTAAAAATCTTGAAAAAGAATTGATTTTAGAAGCTTTAAAAAATTCGCAAGATATTGCAGAAGCAGCTAAGCTTATAGGGATGAGTGAAAAAATTTTTAGTGAAAAAATGAAAAAATACAATATTACTTAAAAAGGATGGATGATGAAAAAAATAGCCATTGTAGGTGCAACTGGAGCGGTTGGCGAAGAACTTTTAAATGTTTTAGATGAGCTTGATTTCCCGGTTGAAAGTATTTTACCATTAGCAAGCGCAAAAAGCGCAGGTAGTGAAGTAGAATTTAGAGGAAAAAGTTATAAAGTAAAAGAATTAACTCCAAATGTTTTTAAAGAAAATCCTGTAGATATTGCTTTTTTTAGTGCCGGAGGAAACATAAGTGCTGAGTATGCAAAATACGCAGTAGAGTGTGGTGCTGTAGTGATTGATAATACTAGTCATTTTAGAATGGATGAAAATGTTCCTTTGGTAGTTCCTGAATGCAATAGCGAAGATATTAAAGATTGGGAAAAAACAGGAATTATTGCTAATCCAAATTGCTCTACTATACAAATGGTGCATGTTTTAAAACCACTTGATGATGTATTTAATCTAAAAAGAGTAGATGTAAGTACTTATCAAGCAGCAAGTGGTGCAGGTAAAGAAGGTATGGAAGAATTAGTTCAAGGAATGCAAAGTTTTTTTGCTTTTAAATTAGATGAATTTGAGGCAAAAACTTTTCCATATACCTTAGCTTTAAATTTAATTCCTCAAATTGATGTTTTTAGTGAAAATGGCTACACTAAAGAAGAATTAAAAATGGTAAATGAAACGCAAAAAATATTGCATAAAAAACTTGAAATTTCAGCAACTTGCGTAAGAGTTCCTGTGCTTAGAAGTCATAGTGAAGCCATTACTATGCATTTTGAAAAAGATGTTGATGTTGCTAAGGTTAGAGAGATACTTTCTAAAGCACCAAGTGTTGTTGTGATTGATGATGTAGAAAATAAAAAATATCCTATGCCGCTTTTTACAAGCGATACTAATGAAACTTATGTAGGAAGAATTAGACGCGATATTAATCATAAAAATATTTTGCATTTATGGTGCGTGGCTGATCAAATTCGTGTAGGAGCTGCTACAAATGCAGTGCGTATTGCGCAAAAATGGTTAGAATTGGTTTAAAAAGGAGAAAAATGTTAGAAAGATTTTTTGAAAATTTATTAGTTAAAAGTCGTTTAGTCACTATTTTGCCTGTAATTTTTGGCCTTATAGGAGCTTTTGTTTTATTTTTTATTGCAAGTTATGATGTGATTAAAGTTTTAAAATATGTATTTGAGTATTTTATGTTGCCTAATTCTACGGTGGATTTGCATGAAGATATTGTTGGTTTGATTATAGGGGCTGTAGATTTATATTTAATGGCTTTAGTTTTATTTATATTTTCTTTTGGAATTTATGAACTTTTTATTAGTGAAATAGAAGAATTTAAACAAACTAAACAGTCAAAAGTTTTAGAAGTGCACAGTTTAGATCAACTAAAAGATAAACTTGCAAAAGTTATTATTATGGTTTTAGTTGTAAATTTTTTCCAAAGAATTTTGCAAATGCAACTAAATACGGTTTTGGATATGACTTATCTTGCAGGTTCTATTTTAGCTCTTTGTATAGGACTTTATTTTTTACACAAAAGTGATCATTAAAATAAGGAATAAAAATGATTTTTATTGATGCATGTTTTAAAAAGTCAACCCCTTATACTCCAGTTTGGATGATGCGCCAAGCAGGAAGATATTTACCTGAATATATGCAAGTTAGAGCAAGTGCTGGAGATTTTTTATCACTTTGTAAAGATTATAAAAAAGCGAGTGAAGTTACCTTACAACCAGTAGATATTTTGGGTGTTGATGCAGCTATTATTTTTTCAGATATTTTGGTAGTACCTTTAGAAATGGGTATGGATTTAAAATTTGAAAAAGGTGAAGGACCGGTATTTTCAAATCCTATTAAAACAAAAGAAGAATTGGAAAGATTAGATGTTGAAAAAAGCATTAAAAATCTTTCTTATGTTTATGATGCACTAGCATTTACTAGAGAAAAACTTACACAAGATAAAGCTTTGATTGGTTTTTGTGGAAGTCCTTGGACTATTGCTACTTATATGATAGAGGGTGGTAGTAGTAAAAATTATGCAAAGTGTAAAAAAATAGTCTATCAAAATCCTGAATTTTTACATCAAATTTTATCTAAACTTACTTTTGTTTTAAAGTATTATATTCAAGAGCAAATTAGAGCAGGTGCTAATGCTATACAGGTATTTGATAGTTGGGCAAGTGCTTTAGAAAAAGAAATGTTTTTTGAGTTTTCTTTTAAATATATGCTTGAAATTGCTGATTTTATAAAGGAAAAATATCCGCATATTCCTGTGATTTTATTTCCTAAAGGGGTAAGTGGGTTCTTAGATGATATAAATGGAAATTTTGATGTCTTTGGAGTAGATTGGAGTACCCCTTTAGAGTTGGCTAAGGAAAAACTAGGCGCTAAATATACTTTGCAGGGTAATATGGAGCCTTGCAGACTCTATGATAAAAAAGCTATTGAACAAGGTGTGGATAAAATTTTAAATATTATGCAAGATAGTGCACATATTTTTAATCTCGGACATGGAATTTTACCTGATATTCCTGTTGATAATGCTAAATATTTTATCAAGCTAGTTCAAGAGAAATCTAAAAAGTGAGTAAAATAACTTTTGGGCCTATAAGTTCAAGAAGATTTGGACTTTCATTGGGAATTGATTTAAGTCCAAATCAAAAACAATGTAATTTTGACTGCGTTTATTGTGAATTACAAGCTGCAAAACCTTTGGAAAAATCTTTAATTTATCCTAAAATAAAAAATATTATCGATGAAGTACAAAGTGTATTGAAAGGTAATGTGCAATTTGACTTTTTAACATTAACTGCAAATGGTGAGCCTACTTTATATCCTCATTTAAAAGAATTAGTTTATGAATTAAATAAAATAAAACAAGATAAAAAACTCTTAATCCTAAGCAATGGTAGTGGAGTTTTAAATTCGGATATTTTTGATGCTTTAATGTATATTGATGTAGTTAAATTTAGTCTTGATAGCGCAATGGAAAAAACTTTTTATAGAGTTGATAGGGCTTTAAAGCAAATAAAACTTGAAACAATGATAGAACAAATGATCGCCTTTAGAGAGAAATTTTTGGGTGAGCTTGTTATGGAAGTTTTAATTGTCAAGGGATTGAATGATAACAAAGATGAGATGTTGGCTTTAAATGAGGCATTTGACAAGATAAGACCATCAAGAGTGGATTTTAGCACTATAGATAGACCGCCTGCGTATCCTGTTAAAGGTATATCTTTGGAAAAGTTGGAAGAATTAAGTATGTATATCACTAGTGTGCCTGTTGTACTTGCTAAACATTATTACAAAGGTGAAAAAATTGATTTTAATATCCAAGAGCTCTTGAAGATGCTGCAGCTTAGAGCGCAAAGTGAATTTGATATAGAAAACAAATTTAGTCAGCATAGTAAAGATATATTAGAAAAATTAATTAAAGAACGAAAAGTTGTTGTAGAAAATTTAGCAGGAGTAAAATTTTACAAAAAAGCGTAATTTTTTATAAAAAATCTTGACAAAAAAGTTTTTTTCTTATATAATATCATTTCTTATTTATTGATGTTCCGGATTAGCTCAGCGGTAGAGTAGTCGGCTGTTAACCGATTGGTCGTAGGTTCGAATCCTACATCCGGAGCCACTTCATAAAGTTAACCTCATGTATATTTTATAATAATTTAATTTGTAATTTATAATTATATTTTTTGATAGTTAATTAGTATTTTCTTATTTTATGAAAATACTAATTTTTAATATCAAAAGTAAAAAATTTACTTTCAAAATTATTCCCTACTTTTTCATATTGAAACATAGCAGGTTCTAAATTTTGGACTTCATGATATAATAGTCCTAGTGCAAGTCTTGCTTCTAAGGTTTCTTCATTTTCTAATTTTGCAAGCTCTAGTAAAGCTATGGCTGAATTTGGATTATTAGAACCTATCGCTGCTACTGCGGCTAAAAATAAAGTTTGTGCATCTTTGATTTTATAATCATCTATTAAGATATTGTAAAGCGTATATGCTTCTTGATATTCTTTAGCAAAAATATCAACATAAGCTAGAGCAAAAATCAGCCCGATGGAATTTTTATTACTCATAGCAAGTCTTTTTTTTATGTCATTTCTAACATGATTTAATAAGCCTGTAATTTGCATAAGTGTCACATAGCTGTCTTTAACTATACCAGCTCCACCAAATAAAGAATTATAATCAAGCTTGGTTGTTAAAAAATACATTTGTGCTTGTTTGGCATACTCTTTAATATCAAGATTTGTGTTTTTAGAATTAAAATATAAAATATTGCTAATAATATCCTCACCGAGCAAATCTTTTAATTCTTTTATTTTTTGATTTCTTAAAATTTCAAGATTATTGCCATTAGCAGCTACTATAGCAAACATTAGTTCTAAAGGAGTATTTTTGCTATTTGAAAGGTTGTCTAAATAAGGAATCATAGCAGTAAAGTCACTTTTAACTAGATGTAGTAAATATTTATAGATATTATGATTTTGATCGATATTATTATCTGCTTGTAAATTTTCCAAAAGTTCATTAGCAAGTTTGGTATAATCTTTTTTTACTAAATCCATGCAATATATGGCAAAAATACCTGCAATATAATTTTTTGGATTTAAATGATAAGCAGTTGAAAAATGTTTATATGCATTATTATAATCTTGCAGTTGTGCATAAGTTAAAGCAAGATTGTAATGAATTACATCGTGAGCATGATAAATTTCACTTAAATTTTTAAATTCTTGATTTGCTTCTCTTAGATGAAAATTAAAAGCTAGATTGATAGCATGAGATAATTCCACATTAACGCCTGATAAAGCTTTGCTTTTAACAAGCAATTCATTTTCATACTCATACCCTTGTATGAAATTTCCCAAATCAGCTTTTGTGATGAGTTCCATGCTTTGTTTTATATCAAAAACGCGATAAGGTGAAAAATAAAAAAGTAAATCATAAATTTGTTGTTTTCCTGTGATTAAACTTTTGGCAAAATGTTGCTGCGCTATATCAATATTTGAAAAATTTCTTTTTAGTCTTGTTTTTATGTTATAGTATTTTGAGCCAATAGCTCTATCTTTTACATATAAAGTTTTTAAAATTTGTGCACCATTGTCAAATTGGCCTGTTTTTAATTCTACTAAAGCTAGAGCCATTTTGCTTCTTATGGCTTGATTTTCTATTTTTGATGCTTTTTCAAGATATTCTTTAGCTTTTTTATATTCTCCCAGTTTTGCATATAATAAACCTAAGGGTAAGCTTGCTTCATAATCTTGTTGCTTTTGTAGAAGATTAATGGCGTTTTGATCAGATTTTAATAATGCGTAAATTTTTGCCCCAAGGTAATAAGACTCTCCTTGATAGCTGTTGATATTACTTGAACGCATGAACATTTGTAAAGCCTCTGGATAAAATCCTTGATAGTAATTAATTAATCCTAGATAATAATCATACAAAGAAGATTTAGAATCTTGTGGTAAATGTACTCTTGCTAAATCAAGATAATATTTAAATTTCTCTTTATCGCCTAGATTAAAATAACACACAGCTATATTAATAGCTGCTGCAACTTTGTGTTCTTCTAATTCTAAAGATTGTTTGAAATTCTCAACAGCACTAATATAATCTTTTTGTTTCATTTGAGCTACACCAAGATTATAACTAGATAAAGATTGATTGAAAATATTAATATTATTATAAAGTTCTAAAGCACTTTCTATATCACCTTTTTCATATAATAAATTTGCCTTTTGTACTACAAGATCTAAAGCAGATTGTTTCACCTTTGTGATACTTGTACTAACATTATCTTCTAAAATTGGATTATTTGTGATTACTTTTTTATCTTCTTTAAAAACAAGAAGTAAAACTAAAATAATAAATAAAATTAGAGCAAGAGCACCAAGTGTTGAAATCAAAATAAGAAATTTTTTATCAAAAAGCTTTTTCTTTTCTTCAGGTTGTGATGCTTGAGGTTCTTCCTCTACTCTTTGAAAAGTACTTTCTTCTTCCTCTAATTCAGGAGGTATTGTGCCAGGAGGGATAGTTTGTTCTTCCACTCCTGGATTTTCATCAATCTCTGAAAAAGCTTTTTCTTGATTATCTTGTTCTTTAGGTGTTACTTCTTCGGCCATGTTTTCTCTTAAAAGTATTTTCTTAATGCATCAGGAATTCTTATATTTCCATCTTTTTCTTGATAATTTTCCATAATAGCTACCAAGGTTCTACCAACAGCTAGTGAAGAACCATTAAGTGTGTGAACTAATTCATTTTTGCCCTTATCGTTTTTAAAACGGATCTTTGCGCGTCTTGCTTGAAAATCTTTACAATTTGACACAGAGCTAATTTCACGGTATTTGTTTTGCGATGGAAGCCATACTTCTAAGTCTACTGTTTTCGCAGCAGAAAAGCCCAAATCTCCCGTGCAAAGCATTAAATGTCTATGTGCTAGACCCAAAGAGCTTAGTAAATCACTGGCGCAATTTAACATTTCTTCAAACATCAATTCACTTTGATCAGGCTTGCATATACTAACAAGCTCTACTTTTTCAAATTGATGTTGCCTTATAATACCTCTTGTATCTCTACCTGCGCTTCCTGCTTCTTGTCTAAAGCAAGCACTATAGCAGGTCATTTTTAAGGGTAGTTCTTCTTGAGTTAAAATTTCATTAGAATAAAGATTAGTTACAGGAATTTCAGAAGTTGAGATGAGATATAAATCATCATTTTCTACCTTATACATATCATCTTTAAATTTAGGAAGCTGTCCTGTGCCATACATGGTTGCACTATTTACTAAAAATGGTACATTGACTAGTTCAAAACCTCTACTTCTATTAAAATCAATCATATAATTTACCAAGGCTCTACTTAGTAAAGCTCCTTCATTTTTAAGCACACAAAAACGACTTTGTGAGATTTTAACCCCTCTTGTAAAATCAAGCCAGTTTAATTTTTCTCCTAAATCATGATGTTCTTTGATTTCAAAATCAAAACTAGGAGGTGTTAGAACTTTTTTTAATTCTATATTTTCATCTTCATCTTTTCCAAAAGGCACGCAATCATCAGGGATATTTGGTATTGCTAGGGCAATTTGTTCTAGTTTTTCTTCTAGCGTGCTAACGATTTTTGACTGAGTATTGATTTTTTCTTTATTTTGGCTTAGTTGTGCTTTTAAGCTTTCTTTATCTTGTGCTGTTGCAAGCTCTTTACTAAACTTATTTTGAAAAGCTTGAAATTCTTCCAAAAGTGCTTTTTCTTTTTTTAAATTTATAAATAAGTCGCTAAGTTCTTTGAGTAAATTTTCATCTACTTTTTTAGCTTTTAGTTTTTGTGCAATTTCATCAAAATTATTTTGTAAAAGTTTTAAATCTAACATTCTAACTCCTTTTATAGTCCTATTTTAGCATAAATTTTTTCCATTGTTTCTCGGGCTTGTTTTTTTGCTTTGCTTGCTCCAAATTCTAAAATCTCATCGATTTTAGAAGGATTAGCTAGTAATTTTTCATATTCTTCCTTAGCCGAGGCAAAATACTCACTGATGATTTCATTTAAATACATTTTAAAATGTCCATAGCCTTCACCACCTTTTTCATAACGGCTTTTTAAAGTTTCTTGTTTTGTTTTGTCTAAAAACAATTTTGCGATTTTAAATACGTTACAATTTTGCCAATCTTTTGGATCTTCTAAAGCTGTACTATCTGTAACAATAGAAGAAATTTGTTTTTTAATAGCTTTTGGTGTATTAAAAATATCGATTGTGTTTTGATAAGACTTGCTCATTTTAGCTCCATCAGTACCAGGCACTACTGCAACTTCATCATTAACTTTAGCTTGAGGTAGGGTAAAAATTTCACCCCATTCATTATTTACTTTTAAAGCTATATCTCTTGCTATTTCAACATGCTGAATTTGATCTTTACCTACAGGAACTATTTGAGCATTAAAAAGTAAAATATCTGCAGCCATTAAAACAGGGTAAGAAAAAAGCCCATGGTTGGCATTTAAACCTTTGGCAATTTTATCTTTATAGCTATGTGCTCTTTCTAAAAGTCCCATTGGGGTAAATTGAGAAAGAATCCAATAAAGCTCCATCACTTCTTTAACGTCACTTTGTAGCCAAAATACGCTTTTTTGTGGATCAATTCCTAAACTTAAAAAAGCTGCCGCAGCTTTGAGTGAATTTTGTTTAAGTTTTTCTCCATTAAAATTTGAAGTCATAGCATGATAGTTTGCTATAAACATATACATTTGATTTTCTTCTTGCATATTTAGCATTTGTTTTATAGAGCCAAAATAATTTCCTATATGTAAATCCCCACTTGGCTGTAATCCTGTAATAATTCTCATTTTACCTCTTTTTTGATTTCTTTAATTATTTCTTGGATATTTTTGTTTTCAATGTTTATAATGATATTTGCTTTTTTTTCATATTTTTTAATTCTTTGATCAAATAGTATTTTAGCATTGTTTGTGTTTGAAAATAAGGGTCTTGTGGTCAATTCTTCTTTATTTAGTCTTTGCAAGAGATAATCAAAACTTGCTTTTAAGTAAACGATAGTACCAATATTTTTTAATTTTTTTTGTTCTATGAAGCCACCACCGCTTGCAATAGAACAATTTTGCACATAAGTTAAAAACGAAACAAGTTTTTTTTCTTCTTTGCGAAATTTTTTTTCTCCATATGTTTTAAAAAATTCACTAATCTCAAGATTAAATTTTTCTTTGATTAAAACATCTGTATCTAAAAAGAATTTATCATATTTTTTTGCATAAGCCCTTGCTATAGTTGTTTTACCACAGCCCATAAATCCTACAAAAAGGAGGTTAGTTTTCTTGCTCATCTTTGCTACCTTTTTTTCTTGAAGCTAAAATTAAAGGTACACCTTCAAAGTTAAATTGTTTTCTAATTTGATTTTGTAAATATCGTTTATAACTAAAATGTAAAGCTTTTGGTCTATTCATAATTAGAGCTATTTTTGGAGGTGCTAAGTCGTATTGAACCGCATAATAAATTTTCACTAATTTACCATAATCATGTGGTAGCGGGTGGGCTCTTGTGGCTTCTTCTACCAAAGCATTTAATTTTGCTGTTGGAATTTTTTGGGTGAAATTTGCAAAAACTTCTAAAATTTTATCCAAAAGCACATGTATTCTTTTTCCACTTAAAGCTGATACGCTTACAACAGGTGCATAAGCTAGGAATTTAAAACGATCTAATTTTAATTCTTTTAAAGTTTTATCAAAATCAAGTTCGCTTTTATCCCATTTATTAAGTACGATAATCACACCTAAACAATGTTTAGCAGCAAGCCCTGCGATACGCTCATCAAGTTCGTTAAAACCTTCAGCTGCGTCAAGTACTAAAAGTGCAATTTGAGCATTGGCTAGGGCATATTCAGTTCTATTAAGTGCATAACGCTCTAAACCCTGTATTTTCCCGCGTTTTCTAATACCTGCGGTATCTACAAATTCGATGATTTTATCTTTATGCATAATGCTTTCATTAACAGGATCAATTGTAGTGCCTGCTATATCGCTTACCACGCTACGTTCTTCTTTTACTAAAGCATTTAAAAGACTTGATTTTCCTACATTAACCCTGCCGATAATTCCCACTTTAATATGATTTTCATTAATAGTTTTTAGCTTAAAATCTCCGCTATTTTCATCAAAATTTTCTAAATAACTTTCAAAGTCTTCTTCTTCATCTGCATTTAAATAACTTTCATCTAAAAACTTACTAGCCCACATACAAAGCTCATCAATGCCTATATTATGTGTTACAGAGATATTAAAAACTTCTTTTACTCCAAAATTAGAAAATTCCCAAGATCTTTCCTCATCTTTTTTGTTATCGACTTTATTGATTACTAAAGCTATGGGTTTGTTGAGTTTTTTCATCTCATAAAAAAAAGCTTTATCTTCATCATCAGGTAAAAATTTTCCATCCACCATATAAAAGATAATATCACTATTTTTAGCAGCTTTAAGCGAATTTGCTTTGACATTTTTAAAAAGCTCATTACTCTCATCAAGCCCGCCGCTATCTATCAATAAAGCTTTTTTGCCATCAATTTCTACTTCTATTTTATTAGTATCTCTTGTAGTTCCACTTATGTCACTAGTTATTGCAATGTGCTTTCTTGCAAGTCTATTAAAAAGACTTGATTTGCCAACATTTGGTTTTCCTATTAAAATAATACTTTGCATTAATACTCATTTTTTAAATTTTTATTTGTGATTATATAAAAATTGCCTTAAAATTAAGCAAAAAAGACTAAAATAACAGGAATTTTATATGGAATTTATATGTTAAGAATAGTTAAAAAGAATTTAGGTATATATTTTATGATTATTGCTTCTATAGAATTTGCATTTGTAGGTGCTTGTGCAAAAATTCTTAGTGAAGAATTATCATCGATTGAAATTATGTTTTTTAGAAATATTATAGGCACAGCTTTTATGCTTTATGCGCTTTCAAAATTAAATTTTCATAAAAGTGGCGGACATCTTGGACTGCTTATTTTTAGAGGTATTATAGGAACGATCGCTTTATATCTTTTCTTTTATAATGTTTCTAATATTTCATTAGGTGGGGCTTTTGCTTTTCAAAAAACAGCACCTATTTTTATAGCTTTGATTGCTTTTTTGTTTTTTAAAGAAAGTTTAGGATTAAAAGCTTGTTTTGGGATTTTGATTGCTTTTATAGGAGTATTATTAATCTGTCAGCCTTTTGCAGATAGCACTACGCATTCAGGTTTTGATTTAAAAAATAGTATTTTAGGAATTTTAAGCGGTTTTTGTGCAGCCTTGGCGCTAACTAGCGTAAGAGAGCTTAGAAAATCATACCCAGCGCCATTTATAGCTTTATCTTTTGTTTTAATTGGTACTTTGATGCCTTTAATGTCTATGATTGTAGGTTCTTTTTATGAAATAAAAGAGCTTGATTTTTTAATTGCTCCTTTTGTTATGCCTAGTCTTAAAGCTTGGATTTTTATTGTTTTGATGGGAATTTTTGGAGCAATGTATCAAATTCATGTTACTAAAGCTTATGGAGTAGCAAAAAAGGCAGGAGTTGTTGCAGGAGTTAGCTATATAGATGTAGTTTTTACTTTATTTTTGGGCATATTATTAGGAGATGAATTTCCTAGCTTAATGGTTTTTATAGGAATTTTTAGCATTATTTTAGGAGGAATTATTTTGGTTAGTAAGCAAACAAAAGGAAAGAAAAATGGAAAATAAAACAGATTTAATTTATGGTTTAGAAGATAGACCACCTTTTGCTAAGGCATTTTTTGCTGCATTAGTGCATTTAATGGCTATGTTTGTGGCTGTGATTACACCTGCTTTATTAATTTGCAAAGGACTTGGGATAGATGATACTAATACGGCTAGAATTATTTGTATGTCGCTTTTTGCTTCAGGTGTTGCTTCGCTTTTACAGATTAAAACTTGGGGTCCTATAGGGAGTGGACTTTTATCTATTCAAGGGACTAGTTTTAATTTTGTTGCACCTATTATTTTAGGTGGGCTTGTTTTAAAAAATAATGGTTTATCGCAAGAAGCAATGCTTGGAGCCATTTTTGGCACTTTAATGCTTTGTTCTACTACTGAAATGATTATTTCTCAAATTTTACCTTTTATTAGAAGAGTGATTTCGCCTTTGGTTTCAGGTATAGTTGTGATGATTATAGGTCTTAGTTTGATTAATGTTGGTCTTGTGAGTGCAGGAGGTGGATTTGCGGCTAAGGCAAGTGGTGAATTTGGTTCTTTGCAAAATTTATTATTAGCCGGAGTTGTGATTTTAAGTATTGTTGTTTTAAATCGTTTTAATAATGCCTATATAAGAATTTCTTCTTTATTTATAGCTATGATAATAGGGCTTTTAGTAGCTATGAATTTTGAAAATTTTAGTTTTAATTTTAATGAAAATTTACCTTTAGTGTTTTTACCCGATCCTTTACATTATGGTTTGAGTATTGATTATAATCTTATTTTACCTTTGATTTTAGTTTTTATGGTAACTTCTTTAGAAACTATCGGCGATATTAGTGCTACTAGTGAAGTTTCAAATCAGCCAGTTAAAGGCGAACTTTATGCAAAAAGATTAAAAGGTGGGGTTTTGGCTAATGGTTTTAATTCCTTTGTTTCAGCCTTTTTTAATACTTTTCCAAATTCATGTTTTGGGCAAAATAATGGCGTTATAGCTTTAACAGGTGTTGCAAGTCGATATGTTGGATTTATTGTAGCTTTTATGTTGATGATTTTGGGTTTGTTTCCTATTGTGGCTGATATTACTTTGCAAATTCCAGAGCCTATTTTAGGTGGAGCAACTTTAGTAATGTTTGGTACTATAGCTGCAACGGGAGTTAGGATTATTTCTAAGGAAAATCTAAATCGTCGTTCTATTATCATCATAGCTATGAGTTTGGGTATAGGGCTTGGAGTTTCTAATAATCCTGATATTTTAGAATTTATGCCAATGTGGTTTAAAACTTTATTTTCTTCAGGGATTGCAGCAGGTGGGATTACGGCTATTATTTTAAATTGCGTTTTTCCGCTTGAAGAAAATAAAAAAAATAAAGTAAAATAATAAAAATAAGGAAAAATAATGAAAAAAATGATACTAATAGCAGGTCCTTGTGTAATAGAAAATGAAGAACTTGTTTTTAAAGTTGCACAAGAGCTTGAATGCTTTTTAAAAGATGATAGAATTGATTTTTATTTTAAATCAAGTTTTGATAAAGCAAATAGAACTAGTATTAATAGTTTTAGAGGACCAGGCATTGAAAAAGGCTTGGAAATTTTGCAAAAAGTGAAAGATAAATTTGGCATGCAAATTCTTACTGATATTCATGAGAGTTCTCAAGCAAGTGTTGCGGCTGAGGTTGTAGATGTTTTACAAATTCCAGCCTTTTTATGCAGGCAAACTGATTTATTAGTAGCTGCTGCTAAAACAAAAGCCAAGGTAAATGTAAAAAAAGGGCAATTTTTAAATCCTGAAGATATTAAATACAGCGTAGCTAAAATTTTACAAACTAGAGGCATTAATGAAGAAGGTTTTGAAATAGCCAAAGAAAATGGAGTTTTTGTAGCTGAGAGAGGTTCGAGTTTTGGCTATGGAAATTTGGTTGTAGATATGAGAAGTTTGGTTATCATGAGAAAATATGCTCCAGTTATTTTTGATGCTACTCATAGTGTGCAAATGCCAGGAGCAAATGGTGGAAGTAGTGGAGGCAAAAGTGAATTTGTAGAGCCATTAGCAAGAGCTGCTGCTAGTGTAGGCGTAGATGGATTTTTCTTTGAAACGCACATTGATCCTTGTAAAGCTTTATGCGATGGACCAAATATGCTTGATCTTTCAAGACTTAAAAACTGTGTAAATACGCTTTTAAAAATTCAAGAAATCATTTAAAAAAGGAAAATTATGAAGATAATAGAGGGAAATTTAAGTTTAAAAGGTGATGAGAAAATTGCGATTATCAATGCAAGATTTAATCATATCATCACAGATCGTTTAGTTGAAGGTGCTAAAGATGCTTTTTTAAGACATGGAGGCAAGGAAGAAAACTTAAGTCTTATTTTAGTGCCAGGTGCTTTTGAAATTCCTTTTGCATTAAAACAAGCTTGTGAGAGTAAAAAATTTGATGGAATTTGTTGTGTTGGAGCAGTAATTCGTGGAAGTACACCACATTTTGATTATGTAGCAGCTGAAACTACCAAAGGTATAGCAAGTGTGGGGCTTGGAGCTAATGTGCCTGTGAGTTTTGGAGTTTTAACAACTGATACCTTAGAGCAAGCCATAGAAAGAGCAGGTAGTAAAGCAGGTAATAAGGGTTTTGAAGCTATGCTTACTGTAGTTGAAATGCTTAATTTAATCCAAAAAATTAAGGCTTAAAATGGCTACTAGACACCAAGTAAGACAAAGTATAGTTTCTTTGCTTTATGCAGCACAGTTAAATCAAGAAAATAAAGATTTTATCAATGAATTTTTAGATGAGAAAAAAATTCGCAATGACCAAAGAAAATTCACTCTAGATTTATATAATGGTATCAATGAGCAACTTACTTTGCTTGATGAGAAAATCAATGAGTGTTTGAAAGAGCACAAATTAGATGGAGTAGCTAGTATAGAAAAGGCCATTTTGCGTTTAGGTGCTTATGAGATTTTATTTACTTCTACACAAAAAGCGATTATCATTAACGAGGCTATAGAGCTTGCAAAAGAAATGGCAGGAGATAATGCTCCTAAATTTATCAACGGGGTGTTGGATAAAATCAACAAGGAAAAGCAATGAAACTTTGTGTGGCTTTTGATGTATCAAGTTATGATGAGTGTATTAGTTTGGCTAAAGAATTAAAAGGTTTAGATCTTTGGGTTAAAATAGGACTTAGATCATATTTAAGAGATGGGGTAAAGCTTTTAGAGGCGATTAAAAAAGTCGATAATTTTAAAATCTTTTTAGATTTAAAGCTTTATGATATACCAAATACTATGGCAGATGCTTGTGAAGAGCTTGCTAAGCTTGATGTAGATATGTTTAATATTCATGCAAGCGCAGGTAAAAGTGCTATGTGTATGATTATGGAGCGTTTAAGTGTTTTGAGTAAAAGACCTTTGGTACTTGCTGTATCTGCTTTAACTAGTTTTGATGAGCAAGAATTTTTTAGTATATATAAACAAGATATCAAACAAGCTGTTAAGGAATTTTCTAAAATTAGCTATGAAAGCGGTCTTGATGGTGTGGTTTGTTCGGTATATGAGAGCTTATTGATTAAAGAAAATACAAATGCAAATTTTATTACACTAACTCCTGGAATTCGTCCTTTTAAAGAAAATTTAGATGATCAAAAAAGAGTAGCTGATATACAGTGTGCTAAGGATAATCTGTCAGATTTTATCGTGGTTGGAAGACCTATTTATAAGGCAAAAGAACCTAGAATGGTTTGTGAGAATATATTAGAGCATTTAAAATAAGCCTAGAGGCTTATTTTAAATAAATTTTCATTTTCTTATTTTCTAAAATAATTCCATCATCGTCACTAATAATTTGAAATTCTCCATTAAAATATCTTAAGAAGTCGTTTTCAAATTTCATAGATTCTTGATCGCAAAGCATTTTTGTCGAAGCAAGATTATCTTCTATTTTGATACTACTTCCTTGATCTTTATAGTTTCCAAAAAATCTATTACATCCTGATACACCAAAAACTCTTTTATCTTTATTATCAAAACTAATGCTTGCTTTAGCATTTTGAGGAAGTTCATGATTTTTTCCATTAGCTTCATAAGAACTTATAGTAAATTCTTTATTTTGTAAATCATCAACACTTAAATTTGCCACAGAACACCCACTAAAAATAGCTAAGCTCGCTATACTTAATGTGATTATTTTTTTCATTTTTATACTCCTTTGATTTATACATGAAAATGTTTTAATTCATCCTCTAAATTTTGACAAACTATATTTAACTCATGAGCAACATCTAATAAAATTTTTGAAATTTCTTCATTTTTATCACTTAATTTTACCGTTTCTTGCATTTTATCAAGCAAAGATTGTAAAGTTTCTTGTGTGCTTGAAATTTTTTGCATGCAAGCATTTGCTAAATCTCTTGCATTTTCATTGCAAACTTTTACTTCATTGGTTCCTTCTACAAGTTCTTTTGCATCTTGATTTAAAGAGTTAATTTCGTTAGCATTGTGTTTTAACTCTTTAGAAACTTCATTGATACTATCTACTAATTGTTTGGTTACGATGGCAATATTTTTTAAAAATTCTTCTGAATTTTGAGCAAGATTTCTTACATCTTCAGCAATAACTGAAAAGCCGCGACCAAATTCTCCAGCACGCGCAGCTTCAATACCTGCATTTAAAGATAATAGATTGGTTTTATCAGCAATTTCTCCCATCATGTCAGAAGCTTTTTTAATCTCTTCTGCTTGTTTTTCCATAACTTCTACTTTTTGAGATAATATATCTTCATTTTCAGCTACAACTTTTACCTTATCTACTACTTGATTTAATGAGTCAAGCATGGTGTTTAAAACTTCAAAAGATTTTGTATTGGCTTTATTTGCGTTATTTGAAAGTTCAGCAAGATCTTGTAATTCTGTATGAATTTGCTCACTTAAATGATAAGATTCATCAGTTTTTGTATGACCTTCTTTAGTTCTATTTGCTAGATCAAGTGCATTAGCATTTAAAAGTTTAGATTGTTTATCTACCATTTGAGAGTTTTTATTAGTAGAAACTACTGCATTTTGAATTTTTTCAATAAATTGGTTGATGTAGGTGCAAGCTTTACCTATTTCATCGGTGCTTTTTATATTAATTCTTGCGCGTAAATCTCCATCGCCGCTAGCTAGTTCTTTAGCGTGTTTTAAAAGATCTAAAACAGGATTACCTACAACTATTTTTAAAATATAAAGTACAGCAAAAACGGTAAAAAGTAAAGCAACGCTAAAGATTATAATATAAGTTCTAGCTGAACTTGCCAAATCATCATCTACATGTTTTAAATCATTATACATATCCATAACACCCAAAACATCGCCTTCTTTAGCATTGGCATGACAAGCAAGACAACCTTTATTGGCGATAAGTGGGCGTATAAGTCTTAGATAATGCCCTTGATCGTTATTGATTTCAACGGCTTTAATTTCTGGCTTGTTAAATTGCTCGTTGATAATACTCTCATCACTTTTTGTAAAATGTTGTATTTCAAAGAGCTCAATTGTGCTTTTTGAAGGATAAATTTTAATATCTTTTATACCTTCTATTTCACCAGCATCTTTTATAGCTTGTTCTATAATAGCAGGATCGCCCAAATTCATTGCCATTCTTAATGTTTGAAAAACAGAAGTGCTTAAAGTATCTAAATGTGCACGGCTGATTCTATCTGTAGTTTGTTGAGAATCTTTTTGTAAGATAATCTGCATGATAATAAAACTAATTAGCAATGTAGAAATCATTGCTAAAGATATTTTTGCACCTATGCTTTTAAACATTTAAAACTCCTTTTATTAGTGTAAAAAGTGTCTTATGCCGCTAAAGTATAATGCAATACCATACTCATTAGCAGCTTGAATAATATCCTCATCTCTTATGCTTCCACCTGGTTCAATGATGGCTTTTACTCCTATTTTGCTAGCCTCATCTATACTATCTCTAAATGGAAAGAAAGCTTCGCTTGCTAAAACACAACCATTTAGATCAAGCCCCATTTCCTTGGCTTTATTAATAGCTGCTTTAGCTGCATCGATACGACTTGTCATACCCATACCAATGGCTACCATAGCTCCATTTTTTACATAAACTACATTGTTTGATTTAGTAAATGCAGCAATTTTCATAGCTATTTCAAGATCTTTTAATTCTTGTTCATTAGCTTTTCTTTCGCTTTTTAAAATCGCATTTTTTAATTCATCTTCTTTAACTTCATCACTATCTTGATATACAAAACCACCATCTATGTGTTTAAAATCATATTTATCATAAGCTCTAGTTAAAAATGGCGCTTTTTGTGTAAAGATTTTAATACGCTTTTTATCTTTAAAAACTTCCAAAGCATCATCGTCTACATTTGCTGCAATGATTACTTCTATATAAATTTCATTGATTTTTTGCGCTAATTCTTTATCTAAAGTTCCATTGATAGCAACAACTCCTCCATAAGCACTCAAGGTATCGCATTTAAGAGCATGGATATAGCTTTGGAGTAAGTTTTCTTTTATGGCAAATCCGCAAGCATTTGCATGTTTGACTATGGCTACTGCCGGAGCTTTATCAAAAGCACTTGCTAAATTTAAAGCCGCGTTAATATCGGTTAGATTGTTAAAACTTGCTTCACCTTTTAAGGTTGTAAAATTGTGTGTGAAAAAGTCATCAAATTCATATAAAGCACCTTTTTGATGAGGGTTTTCTCCATATCTTGTGTCAAACACTTTTTGACCTACGATAAATTTACTTGCACCAAAGCCACCATTAAAACGCTCATTCATATAGTTTGCTATGTAAGCATCATAATTTGCTGTATGCTCATAAGCTTTGATCATCAATGCTCTTCTAAAATCAAGATTTAAGGTATTATCTTTTAAAGCTTGTATGATTTTATCATAGTCTAAAATATCACAAACGACAATGACATTTTTAAAGTTTTTTGCACCACTGCGTATCATAGCAGGACCACCAATGTCGATATTTTCTACAATCTCATCAAAATCTTGGGTCAAAATTGTAGTTTTTTTGAAAGGATATAAATTCACACAAAGTAAGTCTATGCTTTCGATGTTGTAATCTTTGGCTTGTTTTTGATGATCTTCATTTTCTCTTTTGTATAAAATTCCACCATGAATTTTTGGGTGTAATGTTTTAACACGCCCTTCAAACATTTCAGGGCTTTGAGTAAATTCACTAACTTCTTGTACTTGTAAATTATTTTCTTTTAAAAGCTTATAAGTACCTCCGGTGGATAAAAGCTCATAACCTAATTTAGTAAGTTCGCTAGCAAATTCTACAACACCTTCTTTATCGCTCACACTAATTAGTGCTTTCATTAATTTTTCCTTTCTATATATTGTTTTAAAAATTCATATGATTCATTAATTTCTTGAAATTTTTTAACACCTTCTTTGATTTTTTCTTCATCGCTATTGTTTGCGTTTAAAATATCAGGGTGGTATTTTTTGGCAAGTTCTCTATAGCGTTTTTTAAGCTCTTGCAAGTTTGCATTTTCATTTAAGCCTAAAATTTCACAAGCCTTTTGTAAATTCATACCTGTATTTTGTGTTTGCATAGAGTTTAAAAGTTTTTCAAGTATATTTACATCAAGTTCAAAAGCTCTAATGATAGCTCTTAAGACATCTTTTTTGGTATTGTTAAGTTCTCCATCAATCAAAGCCATTGCTACTAAGACATTTAAAATATTAATTCTTTCTTGTTGTGGTAAAGGCACTTCTTTGATAAACTCTTTGGCTATATCAAAAGTATCATTTAAAGTGTTTTTATGTTCATTAAAACATTGTTTTAAAAAATCTCTTTCTTTTTTATCTTTAGCATTATAATCAAGAATTTGTGAGATCATGTTTGCTTCATTCTCGCTAACTCTACCATCACTTTTTGCTATTTTTGCTAAAAGCGCTATAACATAATAGTTTAATCTCCTTTTAAAGCCATCAATCCTTTCTTCATGATAGCCTTGTTTAAAGCCTTGAGAGAAGCTTTTAGCTCCTTTTTTGAAAGAGTCTAAAAGATCATCTTTACCCCAAGTTTTATAATACCAATAAAATGCAAGAATTGCTAATACTAATAAAACAAAAAGCATTTCTATCCTAAATATTCTTTAAATTTATCAAAATAAATTTTTTGTAGTTTTACTAAAGATATCTTAATATCATCTAAAACGAAATCTTTTTCATTTAAAATTCCAAGTTTTGCAAAATTAATTTTCATTTTGTTTGCAAATTCAATAAAATTTTCTTCATTTTTAACACCAATTACAACTCTAGTTGGACTTTCTTCAAAAATAAAACTTCTGTTTTTAAAATTTGTTTTTACATTTACACCCAAATTCGCCTTTGCGCTCATTTTGGCTAAAGTCATAGCAAGACCACCTATGCCTATGCTATTAGCACAATCAAGTAACTTTGCTTCGTTTGCTTTTAGTAAGAAATCCCATAGTTTTAATTCTGCTTTAAAATCTATATCTTCAAGCTCTCCTGCGACTTTTTGATCTAGTACTTTAGCAATCAAAGATCCACCAAAACTACCTTTGCTTTTTCCTATTAAATAAATAGCTTGCGTTTCTTTACTAAAGTATGATTTTAAAACATTTTCTGCTTTTTCGTGAATACCAACGCAAGCTATGGTTGGACTTGGAAAAATACTTACTCCATCGGTTTCATTATATAAAGAAACATTTCCGCTTACCACAGGGGTATTGAGTTCTTTACAAGCTAGTTTAATACCTTCGCAGCCTTGAGCAAATTGCCACATTACTTCAGGGTTTTGTGGGTTGCCATAGTTTAAACAATCACTAATTGCCAAAGGTCTAGCTCCCGAGCATGCTATTTTTCTTCCTGCACTTACAACGGCTGCTGCTGCACCGATTTTTGGATTTACATAGTTTAATCTTGAGTTGCACTCAATGGCCATAGAAAGCAAGCAATTATTTTCTTTAATTCTAATACTATTTGCACCTAAAGCCCCATCGCTTTTTAAAGTGTTAGTTTGTACGCTTGAGTCAAACTGCTCATAAATATAAGCTTTATTGCTGATATTTTCATTTGCAAGAAGTTTTTCAAAGGCTTCTTGAGTGGGAATGCTAAGTTTAAATTGATAGTTTTTTATTTCATCTAAGTATTTTGGCTTAGCCACAGGTCTATCAAGTATAGGTGCTTTTTCGCTTAGTGGTTCAATAGGGATTAGACCAACTAATTCATCATGCCAAAATAATTCCATTTTGCCAGTATCTGTAACTTCGCCTATAATGGCTGCATCAAGCCCCCACTTATTAAAAATCTCAATAACTTTTTCTTCATAGCCTTTTTTAGCACAAATTAGCATTCTTTCTTGAGATTCACTTAGCATTAACTCATAAGGAGTCATACCTTCTTCTCTCATAGGAGTTTTATCAAGGTAAAGTTTCATCCCGCTACCACTGCGTCCTGCCATTTCAAAAGAGCTTGAAGTAAGTCCTGCTGCACCCATATCTTGAATTCCAACTATATAATCAGTTTTGAAAAGTTCCAAACAAGCTTCCATTAATAATTTTTCAGCAAATGGATCACCAATTTGAACAGTTGGTCTTAAGCTTTTGCTAGATTCATTAAAACTATCGCTTGCCATTACAGCTCCACCAAGTCCATCACGACCAGTTTTTGAGCCTACATAAATTACAGGATTTCCTATACCTTCAGCCTTTGCATAAAAAATATCTTCGATTTTGCAAGTTCCAAGTGCAAAAGCATTAACTAAGATATTTCCATTAAAGCACTCATCAAAAGCACATTCTCCACCTATAGTAGGAACACCCATACAATTACCATAGTGTGAAATTCCACTTACTACACCCTTAACTAAATATTTTTGATGTTTGCCTATTTTTTCATCATGGATATTACCAAATTTTAAAGAATTCATACCTGCAACAACTCTAGCACCCATGGTAAAAACATCGCGTAAAATTCCACCCACACCAGTAGCTGCACCTGCAAATGGCTCTATAAAACTTGGGTGATTATGACTTTCTACTTTAAATACAGCAGCCATTCCTTTGCCTATATCTATTACTCCAGCATTTTCACCAGGACCTTGGATTACCCAAGGAGCTTTAGTTGGAAAGCCATTAAGGTATTTTTTACTTGATTTATATGAGCAATGTTCACTCCACATTGCAGAAATCACTCCAAGTTCTAATAAATTAGGTTCTCTACCTAGTATATTTAAAATTTCTTGATATTCCTCATCGCTAATTTTGTGTTGTTTTATAACTTCTTTATCCATAATTATCTCCTTTTTATTTTCCTAAACAAAAATTACTAAACATTGCATCTAAAATTTCATCTCTTTCAAAATTTTTGGTAAATTGAGCTATTTCTCCTATGGCTAAATTTAATTCAAAAGCAAAAAGTTCTAAAGAACTTTCCTTTAATAAATCCCTTGCACGCAAAATAGCTTCACTAGCATTTTTACAAGCATTGAGTATTAAGGTATTGCTAATTAGCATTCCATCGCCATCTAAAGTATTTAAGTATTCATTTAAACTTTCCTTAATGGCTTGAGTGTTTTTTTGGGCGCAAATGCGTATACAAGAAGTGCTAATTTCATGTTTAAATTTGGTAGCCAAATCACTTTTATTTAAAACATAAATGATTTTTTTATCACAATCTTTTAAAGCTTGTAAAATATGTTCATCTTCTTCTTCAAATTCTTTAGATCCGTCAAAAACAGCTATAATGATATCTGCTTCTTTAATGCTTTCATAACTTAAGTTAACTCCGATTTTTTCTATCTCATCATCTGCGTTTCTTATACCTGCTGTGTCGATGATTTTAATTAAATGTGAGCCTATTTTTAAACTTTCCTCGATACGATCTCTTGTGGTGCCTGCAATATCAGAAACAATGGCTCTATTAAATGCTAAAAGCGAATTTAACAATGAGCTTTTTCCGGCATTTGGCTTACCTATAATAGTAACTTTAAAGCCATCTATAAGACCTTTTTTACTTAAGGAAATATCTACTATATCGCTTAAAAGTTTTGAATTTTTTTCACACATAGCAATGATTTGATCAAGTAAATCTTGCGGTAAATCATCATCTGCATAGTCAATGCTAGTTTCTACAAAAGCAAGAGTTTGAACAAGGTCTATTCGAATGGCGTTTAAAAATTTACTTAAATCACCTTTAATATTTTTTGCTATGATATTTGCAGCACTTGTTGATTTTGACATGATAGCATCTTGTATGCTTAAAGCTTTTAAAAGATCCATTTTGCCATTTAAGCAAGCTCTTTTGCTAAATTCTCCAGGATTAGCAAGGCGCGCGCCTGCTAAAACAAGCTCATCGAGTAAAATTTCACTCAAAGAAAAACCGCCATGAAGTTGAAATTCTACAATATCTTCTCCTGTAAAAGAGTAGGGTGCTTTAAAATAAATTACTAAAGCCTCGTCTAAAAAGTCATTATTGTTTTTATAAAGTTTGCACAAGCGTGCATAGCGTGGTGTGAGTTCTTTTTTGTGGGTAATTTTTAATGCAAGTTCTAAAGCTTTTTTTCCACTTACTCTAATGATGCTTATAGAGCCCACTCCGTGAGCTGTAGCAATAGCAGCTATCGTGTCATTCATTCATTTTTCTTCAAAAAATCATTCACAACGATATATCTTTGATCGTCATTTTGTTTGATAGCTACATACTTATCAGGAAAGCGTTCTCTTAATTTTTCTAAAGCAAGTTTTAGCCAAATTCCATCTAGTGGTTTTGTTTGAACTCTTCCAGTGTTCTCTACTTTTTCTATGAGAATTTTTAAATAACTATCAATAGCTTGGGTTTGGTTTTCCAAAAATTGTGCTATTTCTAGTCTTGGTTGAATTTTATATTTAGCATTAAGCCAATTATAAAGTAAATATGAAAAAGCTTTATATCTGTGAGCTTCTTTGCCTATAAGCAAGGCTGCATCTTCTCCATCAAGTTTAATTAAAACACAGGTTTCATCCCAAACGCTAACTTGCACAACTTTAATATCAAAATCAAAAGTTGCTAGTAAATTTTCTAGTGAAATTTTTATCTCATCAATATAAGAAACAATGTTTTTTTCTTCTGAAGACTCCTTATGAAAAGAATCAAAAATAGCATCATTTTTTACTTTGTAATGTTCTTTAGGTTGAGCAATATTTTCAATTGGTTTTTGAAAATTTTCTTTATATTCTTTTTTATATTCATTTTTTTCAAAATTTTTTTGAGAATATTTGTTAAATTTCTCATTTTGATTTTTTTTAGGTTTTTCATTATGGACTTTTTGAGTTTTTTTATGTCCTTTAATACAGATTATCGCATTTTTTTTAAAAAGGCCAAAAAATCCTGCTTTAGCATGTTGAATAACTTCGTATTCTAAGTCAATCACAGAGCACTCAAGTTGTTTTGAGGCTTCTATGAGTGCAGTTTGTAAGTCTTTAGCTTCTATGTTCATGTTTAGCTATTTCCTCTTTTTTGTGGTTTTTGAAAAGCTTATTAACAATTACTTGTTGGATAAGTGAGCATATATTATTTACACACCAATATAAAGTTAAACCTGCTGGGAATGTTAAGAAAAAGAAAGTGAAAATTAATGGTAAGAATTTCATAATCTTTTCTTGCATAGGATCTTGTATAGCCATTGGTGTAATAAGTTGTTGGATAAACATAGTTAGACCCATAAATATAGGTAAAATAAACCATGGATCCATCACAGATAAATCTGTAATCCAAAAAGCCCAAGGTGCAGCTTTAAGTTCTATGGCATTTAGTAAAACTCTATAAATTGCAAAGAAAATTGGAATTTGAATGAGTATAGGTAAACATCCGCTCATTGGGTTTGCACCATGTTTTTTATAAAGTTCCATCATATGTAAATTCATTTTTTGTGGATCACCTTTGTAGCGTTCTCTAATTTCTTTCATTTTTGGTGCTAAATCTTTGAGTTTATTCATAGAAATCATTGATTTGTAAGTAAGTGGGAAAAGAATAATACGCACAATTAAAGTCATCACTACGATAGCCCAACCCCAATTACCTAAATAACCATGTAAGAAATTTAAAAATTCAAACATAGGTTTAGCTATAAAAGTAAACCAACCATATTCTACCACATCATCTAAATCCGCATGAATGCTTCTTAAAATTTCATGCTCTTTTGAACCTATATATCCGGTTGCTTTAAAATTGTTAGTTGCACTTGCAAAAACGATAGAATTTTCGTGATTATCTTTAGTAACTACTGCATTTAAAGGTTTTTCAAAATTATAAAAGAAAGCACTATAATAGCGATCTGAAGCTGCCATAAGGGTTACATTAGAAAAACTTTCATCATTTTCTACATCACCATCTTCTAACATTGTTATTTTATCATCTTTATCTAAGATTAAAACTCCATGTACTGTATAACTATCAACTGCTATATTTGGACGATAACCCGGAGTGATAAAATAAGCTGTATCTTTGCTTAGATTTACTTCTAAATCATAATTTCCATATTTGTGAAAAGTGATTTTTTTAGTTATTATTAAATCATTTAAATTTTGAGTAAGAATTAATGTTGCATTTTCATCATTTACATTGATAGTTTTTTGACTAGCTGTATATACTGTATTGAATGCCTCTTGATTTATCTTTGCATCACTAAATCTTATTTCTAGTGGCAAAGGTGATAAAGAAGTATCTACTAGATTAATGCTTTTACCATTTTCATCTTTATATTTTTCATCGCTTAGATAAAATTTAGCTATTCTACCTAAAGAGTCAATATGTGCTTCAAAATGCTCACTTTTAACAACTGCTATTTCTTCTTTTTGATTAACACTAAGTTCTGTCTTTGGAGCTTGTGTATTTGTATTTGCGGTTGTAGTTTGTGGAGCTGAATTGTTTTGTTCTATATGAGTGATATTTTGCTCATTTTGTGGTGCTTTTGGGATAAAAAAATAATCATAAACTACAAAAAATAAAAATGATAATACAACGGCAATTAATATGCGTTTTTGTTGGGATAAATTTTCTGACACGGATTGTCCTTTGGAAATATAATCTTAATTAAAAAAAATTGATTATCATTGCAAGGGATATAAAAATAATTGAGTTGTTTTAAAGCATTAAAACTAGGTTTAAAACATACACCTGAGTTTAGAGTATTCTTGCGTATTTTAGGATAATCAATACCACCTTTAAAAAACGGATTGCATTTTAAAATTCTTAAAAAAACTGCACCAAATGCTTTAAAAATATTATTTTTTTTAAATTGCCATAAGGCATATTCAGAACAACTTGGATAATACCTGCAGCATTGTGGCTTAAAAGGGCTGATAAAGAGCTGGTAAAATCTAATAAGTTTTAAACAAGCTATTTTATACATCCTATTTTTTTCAAACCCCATTTCAAGTTTTTTTCTAATTTTAAAAAAGGAATTTCAGTAATACTTGTCTTAGCTACAAGTATGTATTTCCCGTTTTCGACTTGATTTTTAACCTGAAAAAAAGCTGATCTTAAGAGCCTTTTGGCTCTATTTCTAACGACAGCTTTTCCAACTTTTTTACTAGCAACAACAGCAAATTTTTTTTCTTTACTTAAAGTATAAAAGATGATTACACCTTCACAGTGCCACTTTTTACCTTCTTTATAAATTGTTGCAAACTCTCCTAAGTCGTTAATACTTAGAAAATCTTTTATACCGCTAATCTTTTTCTACCTTTAGCGCGTCTAGCATTGATTACCTTGCGACCATTTTTGCTTTTCATACGCACACGGAAGCCATGAGTTCTTTTTTTAGGAGTTTTGTGTGGTTGATATGTTCTTTTCATATTCTTTCCTTAACTTAAAATAAAAAACAAAATAATAAGCGTGTATTTTATCAAAATCTTACTTAAATCTGCTTTTAATTAAGAGTTATTTTAAAAGTTTTTGCTAAATTTTTGTTTTATTTTTATGTATTTTAAGGAAAAATCATGAGTTTTGAAATTTGTGAGAGTAAAAAAGAAGATTTAGAAAAAATTTTAGAATTAATTAAAGAGCTTGCTATCCATGAAAATATGCTTAAAGATGTAAAATGCACAACTAAAGAACTTGAAGAATCTTTTTTTGAAAATAAATATGCTAAGGCTTTAAGTCTAAAAGTTGATGGTAAAATCATAGGTTATGCAATGTATTATTTTACTTTTTCGTCTTTTTGGGGTTTAGGTGGGTTATATCTAGAAGATATTTATATACAAGCAAAACATAGAAAAAAAGGCTATGCAAAAGCTGTTTTTAAATATTTAGCACAAATTTGTAAAGAAAAAAATCTTAAAAGATTAGAATGGGTATGTTTGAATGATAATGATTTAGGGATTGAGTTTTATACTAAATTAAATGCAAAG
This sequence comes from Campylobacter sp. IFREMER_LSEM_CL292, assembly GCF_025771615.1. Lineage (NCBI taxonomy): Bacteria > Pseudomonadati > Campylobacterota > Epsilonproteobacteria > Campylobacterales > Campylobacteraceae > Campylobacter > Campylobacter sp. IFREMER_LSEM_CL292. The sequence continues at coordinate 61,656 of NZ_JAKMQP010000006.1, read as the reverse complement.
CATATGAATGAGTGGAGAACTTATCGTTTAGAGGGTGAAAATTTAGAAGTATTGATGTAATGAATAAGCGTAATTTGTGTTATTTAAAAGCTTTTGGCTATGAATATTTTAACGAGCAAAAACAAATTAGGCATTTTAATTTAAGCTTTAAAGAATTAAACGAAAGGGTAAAAACTTGCAATCTTTGTCATTTTTCTAGGCTAAGAAAGCATAGTTTAATGGAAAAAGAAGCCAAAAATGCTAAAATTTTGATTTATCAGGCCTTTATTGACAAGGAAGAGAATGAAAGTGGAAAGTTTTTTGCTTCTAAAAATAAACAAGAACTTTTGAAATTATGCAAGGAGCTTTTAAATTTAAAAGATGATGAGATATATTTTTCTTATATGTTTAAATGTTTTAGTAATTTTAAAATAGACGATCAAGCATTAAAATTATGCTTGCCGTATTTTTATAATGAGCTTGATTTTATAAAAGCAAAGATTATTTTATGTCTTGGCCAAGAAGCTTTTGCAAGTTTGGGTTTTGAGAATTTTCAAAAATATAAAGGACAATGTATGTATTATAATAATGCCTTACTTTTGCCAAGTTATGATTTGAATTTTTTGAGTAAAAATCCTAGCTTTTATGCTGAATTTATAGAAGATATTAAAAAAATAAAAGGTTATTTATGAGAAAAAGTTTAGTTTGTTTGATGATGAGTTTTGTTTTAACTTTAAATGTCTTTGCGAAAGAGCAAAAACCATCGCCTATAGAACCTAGTGAGTCTTTTTATCCTAATTTAGAATTTCAAAATTGTGATAATGATTGTTTATTTACTTTGTTAGAAACAGGACTTTATTTTAATTTTTTATCAAGATTTAATAATGATAATGCAAATGAGCTTTTAGTCAATATCTATACCAAACTTTTAAATTCTATTATAGATTTTGAAAAAAGAATTCAAAAAAATGCTAGCATAAAACTAGCTATTATTATACCTGAGCAAACGATTAAAAGTTATTCTAATACTATTATAAATTCAAGCATAGCGTATTTATTAAGGCAAAGAGCGCAAATAAAAGTAAAGGTGTTTTTAATAGGCACAGAAGATGAGAGTAAGATAACTAAAGCTTTTAAACAAGCTCAAGATGAGAAATTTAATTATATTATCGCAGGTTTTACAGATAAAGGTGTGAAAAATTTATTAAAAGAAAGCCTTGATTCTAATGTAAAAGTTTTTATTCCTACTGCACATAAAAGAAATTTTGATACGCAAAATGAAAATGTGTATTTTGGAAGTATAGATTATCAAAAACAAATCCAAAAACTTTTGGAATACTCCAATGGTAAAAATATTATTTTTTCAGATGGAACAGCCTTAGCTAATCGCTTAGATGAGAATGTTTTAAATGCAGGTAATGGTAGTGAGAAAATTTATACTATTAATAGTTCTAAATTTGATTTTAGAAGTATTTTAAATCAAAATAGAAGTTTTCAAGATTCTAGTATTATTTTAAATACTTCTTTGATTAAAACAGCACTCATAAGCTCACAAATAAGAACTTATGATATAGAGCCTTTTGTATTATTATCAACTCAGATTAATTATAATCCTATCTTGCTAAGTTTAACGCAAATTAATGATAGAAAAAAACTTTTGCTAGCAAATTCCATTTCTAATGAGGATCAAACTCTAAGCTATCTTAATGAGCTTTTTTCGCAAAATATTAATTACAACTGGATAGCTTATGCAACTAGCGTGGGCCTTGATTATTTTTATACGCAGTTTTTAGATAAAGATTCTCAAAGAATTTTTGATGAGGGTTTAAATGATAATCAATTTGACTATAAGGTTAAAATCATTCGCTTGCAAGGCTTAGGTTTTACTCCTTTGCAAGATCAGTAAAAACCTTAGTTATAGTCTCATCTATAGGGGCTACTTTTTCATTTTTTAAAAAAGCTAGGGTAAATTCAGCTTCAAAAAGCTTGGTATTTTCTTTATAAATCTCTTGTTTTATACAAACTGAGGCTTTTTTAAGCTTTGTGATAAATGTTTTTACTTCTATAAGATCTCCAAGTTTAGCGGGTTTTAAAAAGTTACAATTTGCTTTAGTAAGTAGGAAATGTCCTGTATTTTTATCAAAAATTTTTGCATTTTTTTGAAAAAATATCTCACTTCTTGCTCTTTCGCAAAATTTTAAGTAGTTGCTATGGTATACCACTCCACCTGCATCGGTATCTTCATAATAAATTCGTATTTGCATTTTAGACCTTTTATTTTATTATATATTGATTGGAAAATATCGCTTGCAATCAACTTTTTTATTGATAAATTTGTTGAAATTCTACTTAAAATGTCATAAGAAAAGCATAAAACATTCTTGATTTTATATCTTATGTTAAAATTGTATTTTATATCATCAAAAAAAGGAAAATCATGCAAGTTTTGCAAAAAATGTTTAAATTGCTAGCTATTATGGCTTTTGTTTTTAGTGTGAGTGCAAATGCACTTAGTGAGGGTAAAGAGTATATTACTTTAAAAACACCTATCCCAAATGCACAAAATTCTCTAATAGAGGTATTTTCTTATCGTTGTATTCATTGCTATAATCATCATCAATTTCACACTCTAGCAAAAGTTAAACAAGCTTTACCAAATTTAAAATATGATCTTTTCTCGGTAAGTTCTATGCTCGAGTACGGTGGTGCTTTAAATGAGATGTTTGCTTTAGCTTCTTTTAAAGAAAAAGCTTTAGGTTTAGATGTTACTAGTGAAAAAAGTCTTACTTATAAGCTTGCTGATGTGTATTTTGTAAGTCATTTTGAAAAAAAAATAAATTTAAATAATCTTGATTTATTTTATAAAATAGGTTTAAATGCTATTGGTGCTAGTAAAGAAGAATTGCAAAAATTTTTACAAACTAAAGAAGCCAAAGAGCTTTTAGTTGCTTATGATGTAGCTAATGAAATTTCAAGAAATTATGGTACGCCTGCTTTTGTAGTAAATGGCAAATATCAAATCAATCCTGAGTATATCACTTCTTTAGAGGAACTAATCCGTATAGTTAAAGAACTTTCTACCAAGTAATGCTTTTTTAAGCATTACTTTTTGTAATTTTTGTGATAAAGTATTATTATTTTTTATTTTTTTAATAATTATATTTTCATTTTGAAATTTTTTCTTATTGTTTAATTAATATTTAAGTTATATTAATATAACTTTAGCATGTTTATAATAAATTGCAAATATTTATTATATATAAAATACAAATAGGAGAAATAAAATGAAATTCAACTTAAATAATTTGTCAAAAGCAATGGCGGCAGCTGCTTTTGTTCTTGGTGTGAGTGCAAATGCACTTAGTGAGGGTAAAGAGTATATTACTTTAAAAACACCTATCCCAAATGTACAAAATTCTTTAATAGAAGTATTTTCTTATCGTTGCACACATTGTTATGATCATCATAAGTTTAATACCATGTCAAAAGTCAAAGAAAAATTACCACAATTAACTTATAAATTTTATCCTGTTAGCTCTATGGGTGATTATGGTAAGCAAGCTAATGAAATTTTTGCTTTTGCTGCTTTTAAAGATGAGCAAAATAAAGTAAGTCAAAGCGATAAAAATAGTTTAACTCATAAAGCTTCTGAAGCATATTTTAATGCTTATTTTAAGAAAAAACAAAGATGGGGAAATGGAGCCAATCCTGAAGCGTTTTATGAAGTAGGATTAAAAGCAATTTCAGCAAGCAAAGAAGATTTAGATAACTTTTTAAAAACTCCTGAAGCTAGTGAAATTTTAAAATCTTATGAAAATGCTAATGATATCTCTAAAAACTATGGTACACCTGCATTTGTAGTAAATGGTAAATACCAAATCATACCACAAGCTATCACATCTCCACAAGCTTTAATAGAAATAACAGAAGAATTAAGCAAGATGTGATTTGAGGTATTTTATGAGTTCTTGTCCTATTAGTAAAATCACCACTTGGCAAAATACAAGAGTTCCTTGGTTAATAATGGTTATAGCTATGGTAGGCTTAACTTTTATAGCACACTTTTTGTTTCAAGAATACCTTTATATGGAGCCTTGTGAGCAGTGTGTTTATATAAGATTTGCTATGTTAACTATGGCTTTTGGTGGTATTTTAGCCTTGATAGATCCTAAAAATGATTATCTAAAAATTTTTGCTTATACTTTTGTATTTTGGGGTATATGGCTTGGTATAGAGTATTGTGTTACTCTTAATCATATCCACGAGGTAGTACATTCAGAAAATCCTTTTGCTGGTGTTGATGGGTGTAGAGAAATTCCTATATATCCTTTTAATTTACCATTGCATGAATGGGCACCAGGATGGTTTTTACCAACAGGTGAGTGTGGTATGGATACACCTATAGTACCTGAAGATGTTTATGGTAGTTTAAATGCTTTTCAGAAATTTTTTGTTGGAAATCCTCCAAATTTTGAAGATGGGTTGTATAGTAATGGTTGGTATTTGATTCCTAGTATGGAATTTATGAATATGGCGATTTGTTGTTTGTTGGCTTTTGTTGTTTGTTTGGTGATTTTAGGAAGCATGTTTGTTTCTTATACATTTTCACATTCTAAGGCTAAATTTTATGCTTTGATTGTTTTAATATTAGTAGTTTTGCTAAAAATTTTAGGTGAGCCAAGTGTGCAAATAGCTTAATAATATAAAAAAGGAGAAAAAATGAAGATTAGTAAAATTGTAAGTAGTATTTTGCTTGCTGGTAGTGTTGTTATGGTAGCGCCTAGTGTTTCTTTGGCTATGGGTGGACCTAGTGGTGCTAAAATTGATTGGGAAATTCAAGGCAAAATTGGCGCAGTAAAGATGAATCCTTATGGTTTATCTCCGCTTAGTGCTGTAATTATGGATGGTGGATATAAACTAAGTGATGTAAGTGTAACTATAGTTCCAAAACCAAATGGGCAAACTATATCTTATAAGGTTAGCCTTAGTAAAATTAAAACTTATGGAGGAATTCCTATTTTTGGACTTTATCCATCATATTTTAATACGGTAAAAGTAAGTTACACCAAAACTGCTTTTGGAAAGAGTGAAAAAGTAGTAGATGAGGTATATAAAATAGCAACTGGTGGAGTAAATATAGAGCCAAGTGGAAGTATTATGCAAAGAGGTGTGCCTTTTGAAAAAGTAGAAGTGATTAAAGTAGATAAAGGTTTTGAAGATAGGTTGTATTTGATTAATAATGCTCCAGGGAAACAAAGTGGAAAAGGCTCTCAATCTGTTTGGAATAACCCAGCAGGTGGTGCAATGGAATGGGATGAGAATTCAAATGCATTTATCATTGATACAAAAGGTGAAATTCGTTGGTATTTTGATAATGATAAATTAATGGATTGGAATAATATTTACAACCGTGGTATTATGATGGGATTTAGGCAAAATACTGATGGAGCTTTAACTTGGGGTTTTGGACAAAGATATGTTAAATATGATTTAATGGGTAGAGAAATTTTTAATCGTCTTTTACCTTCTTCTTATATAGATTTTTCTCATTCTATGGATAATATGCAAAATGGAAATTATCTTTTAAGGGTGGCTTCTGCCAATGTTAAGCGTCCTGATGGTAAAAATGTGCGTTCAGTGCGTGATGTGATAGTAGAAGTTGATAAAAATGGTAATGTAGTAGATGAGTGGAGATTGTTTGAAATTTTAGATCCATATAGAGCAAATGTAATCAAAGCATTAGATCAAGGTGCGGTTTGTTTAAATATTGATGCGAGTAAAGCAGGGGTTACTTTAAGTGATGAGGATTTAGCTAAAATGGATGCAAGTGATTCTTTTGGTGATATAGCAGGTACTGGAGTAGGGCGTAACTGGGCTCATGTAAATAGCGTAGATTATGATCCAAGTGATGATAGTATTATTATTTCAAGTCGTCATCAAAGTGCTATTATAAAAATAGGACGCGATAAAAAAGTAAAATGGATACTAGGAGCACACAAAGGATGGGGAGAAAAATATAAAAAAACACTTTTGCAACCTGTTGATAAAAATGGCAAAAAGATAGTTTGTGAAGATGAGTATAGCAAATGTCCAGGATATGAAAACGAAGAAGGTGGTTTTGATTTTACATGGACACAGCATACTGCTTTTAGAATAGATGAAAAATCTGACAAAAGATATATTTATATCACAGCTTTTGATAATGGCGATGCAAGAGGTATAGAGCAACCTGCTTTTGCTTCAATGAAATACTCAAGAGCAGTTGTGTATAAAATAGATCAAAAAAATAAAACCGTAGAACAAATTTGGGAATATGGAAAGCAAAGAGGCAATGAATGGTTTTCACCTGTCACCTCTTTAGCAGAATACCATAAAGATAAAAATTCCATCATGGTTTATAGTGCTACTGCTGGAATGTCATTTGACTTAAGTAAGGGTGCTGCTGTAGGTGAGCCAAAACCTGAAATAGATGAATTTAAATGGGGAGCTAAAGAGCCTTCAGTACAAATTCGCTTTAGCGGAGCAAGTACTGGTTATCAAGCTATGCCTATTGATTTAGAAAAAGCATTTAAATAAGAAAAAAGGGCTTTTTTAAAGCCCTTTTAATTTTTATAAATATCCTGCACCTAAAGCTAAAAAATAACCTACTATACAAGAAACAATCACACCAATTAATCCTGGTAAGATAAAGCTATGATTGATAACAAATTTACCTATTTTTGTAGTACCTGATCTATCAAATTGTATAGTTGCAAGATCGCTTGGATAAGTTGGTAAAATGTAGTATCCATAGCAAGCTGCTGCAAAAGCAATGATAATACCTGGTTCAACACCAATTCCTAGTGCAAGTGGCACAAAAGCTGCAATTGCTGCTGCTTGAGAATTAACAAATTTAGAAATAAGTAAAAGCATAATAGCATAAGTCCAAGGATGTTCTATAACGATATTACCTAAAGATTCTTTCATCATAGGAGTATGCACTGCAAACATTGTATCTGCCATCCAAGAAATTCCAAAAACAGCTACTAAGGCTATCATACCGGATTTAAAAATTTCATTTTTTGCAATTTTGCTTGCATCAAGTTTGGTAAAAATGATTAGCGCTGCACCTGCTAAAAGCATAAACATTTGAATAGTTGCTACCATATTCATAGGTTTGGTAACGCCTTTTGAGGTAAATTGCGGTCTAAGCTCTGGAAAAGCTCCAAGTATAGCTACTATAGCAATAGCACCTAGGAAAATCCACATAGCTACCCATTGGATAGTTGGAAGTTTTTGTCCAAGAAGAGTTTTACTATCGCCATAGATATATTCTCTTTGTTCTGGATTTTTAATCTTAGCTTGAAAATCCTCATCTTTATCAAGATCTTTTCCCCTAAACCAAGAAAAAATTCCTATAGCCAAAACACCTACTAAGGTAGAAGGTATAGTAATAGCAAGTAAATCTACATAGCCATCAAATCCTGCTAAAGGATGTTTATTAATTTCTGGATTTAAAAGTAGGGCTGTTAAGCTTACAACTGCAACTGAAACAGGACTTGCGATAATACCAAGTTGTGAAGAAATACTAGAAGCAGCCATTGGTCTTTCTGGGCGAATACCATTTTTAATAGCAATATCATAAATAATAGGCATCATAGTATAGACAACATGCCCAGTTCCACAAAGCATGGTAAGAATGCAAGTTACAAATGGCGCCAAAATAGTTAAGAATTTAGGATTTTTTCTTAGAACTTTTTCTGCAATTTGCAACATTACATCCAAACCACCACTAGCTTGTAAAGTTGCACTAGCAACAACAACAGCTAAAATGGTAAGCATAACATCAATAGAAGGTTTTCCAGGTGCTACAGCAAAACCAAAACTTAAAACTAATAAACCTATACCGCCTAATAAGCCTAGAGCGATACCGCCTTTTTTTGCCCCATAAAAAAGACAAATAAGAACAACAATTAGTTGAATACTAAATTGAACACCTTCGCTAAGGCTAGTTAGTATTTCCATACTCTCTCCTTATTTTTTGAAATATGTGAGAGTATAATCCAAGTTTTATTAATAGTAAATAAAATTTTTTATTATTTAAATAAATATTTACCAATATTTTGAATTTATTTATCAAAATATTGGTTATTTTATATTTATTGATAATATTTTAAGATTGCATAAAGAATTTTACTGATTTTTTCAATAGAAGCTATTTCACATTTTTCATCTGTTGAGTGAGGGTTATGGATATTTGGTCCTATTGAGCAACATTCTAAAGGTTGTTTTTCACTTATAATGCCACATTCTAAACCAGCATGTATAGTGTAAAGCTTGGCGTTTGGGTTTTCTTTTTTTAAATAACTTAGAATTTCTTCTCCAAATTTAGTATCTTTATTAGCCCACGGTGGATAAAAATTTGCACTTGAAACTTCGCAGTTTTGCATCTTAAAATAAGTTAAGGTTTCAAATTCTATGTTTTTAAGTTCTTGTAAATCATTAGATCTTGCAAAAAGCTCAAAATGAAATTTGCTATCTTTTTCATAAGCTAGTGAAAGATTGATACTTGTTTGAACTAAATTTAATTGATGATTGAAAGTTCTAACTCCTTGTGCAAAAGCATTAATGAGATTTAAAATAACTTGAGAATTTTTATAATATGTTCTTTTGATTTTACCTATATAATTTACTTTAAAATGATCATTTTCTTTTGGAGGATTTTTAAAAAATGCTATAACTTTAGCATGTTTTGGTATAGAATTTATTCTTTCACCTGCTTTAAATTCGCAAAGTTCTCCTTGATTTTGAGTGATAAAATAGCTCACTTCTTTAATAGAAGATTTAATATTTTTAATAATATCAATTCCCGAGTGCCCACCTTTAAAATCAATTGTTTCTATCTCATAACAATTTTCTTCTTTTTCATCTATTTCTAAGTTTAAACTAGCAAAAATATCTACCCCACCAGCACAACCTATAACAACTTCATCATCGCTTTCGTGGTCTAAATTTAAAAGCTTGCTTGAGATCAAAGTATGGGTGAGATTGTTTGCTCCACAAAGTCCAACTTCTTCATCATTAGTAAAAAGACATTCTATATTTTCAAAATCTTTTAAAGCTTGCATCATTAGTGATACTCCTATGCCATTATCTGCACCTAAGCTTGAATTTTTAGCCTTTAAATATCCGTTTTCTTCATATATTTGTATATTTGGAGCTTCTCCCATGCAAACCATATCATAATGACTTTGTAAACAAATTTTAGGATTTCCTTTGTGTGCGTGGATATTACCTGCTTCATCAACGCTTACTTGGCAATTTTGACTTTTAGCAAAATCAATGAGAAAATTTTTCAATTCTTCGGTTTTGAAACTACAATGAGGTATTTGAGCAATTTGTTTAAAATTTTGTATAATTTCTTGCATAAATTCTCCTTTTTATTGTAATTATGGCATATTTTTATATAGATGAGGTTTAAATGAAATTTTCTAGGAAACAAATTAAATTATTTATAAACTTATTAAAAGATCCGAAGAAATTTTTAATCGCACTTTTTTTAGTTGCTTTTGCTTATGTTTTAAACTATGATAGTGGTTCATATATCAATGCTAAAGTAAGTCGTGTAGTAGATGGAGATACTATTGAGGCTAAATTCGAAAATGAAAAGCTTAAAATCAGACTTTTTGGTATAGATGCGCCTGAGAGTGATCAAGCTTATGGAAAGATGGCTACGCAATTTCTAAAAGCTATTGTATTAAATAAAGAAGTAGTTTTAAATGTAAAAGATGAGGATAAATATGGTAGAATTTTAGCCATTGTATATTTAAATGATAAAGATATTAATCAAGTTATGGTTAAAAATGGTTTTGCTTGGGCATATGAGCATTATAGTGATTTATATATAAATGAGCAAAATTATGCCAAGATAAATAAAAAAGGATTATGGGAAAGTGAAAATCCTATAGAGCCTTATAAATGGCGTAAGCAAATAAGATTAAAATAGGATGAGAAATGTTTAAAAGTGTATTTTTTCTAGGGTTTTTAGCATTATTTTTTAGTGGTTGTTTTGTCAATGAAAGAGGGGTTTCAAATCGATTTTACGATGATTGTAAGGAATATTATGATGCAAGTGGGACTTATCGTAAAGAATGTCCAAAGAATTGGGTGGATTTACCTTTAACCCCCGATTCCTTTTAAGACCGCATTAAGTTCTTCTTGCATTGATTCTTGTTTAGTTGTTTCTTGCTGATTTTGATTATTATTTGTAGCGGCTTGATTTTGTTTAAGTTTAAATATATGATCATCTGTAGTAATAACTTGAAAAGATGCGTCAAAAATTTTAATCTCATTTACAAAACCAGCTACTTTAACCTCTCTTTTTCTTGAGTCATCGCTAAATAAAGCACTCGCTTCAAGATTTAAAATATCTCCCACTTTTAAAGGAGCATAAAAAAAGCTTCTTGAGCCTATTAAGACGCTAAATTCTTTATTAATTGCAGCTTGTGCTATGTAATTTGCTGCATTAAATACAAAGCCACTATGCACTAATCCTAGTTCATCTACTGCCATATCATGGGTTGTGATTAAAATACCTTTGGCGAAATTTTTTTCTATATGAGAAATACTTCCTGCTAAAGTATTGTTTATCCCTGGACAAGTGATAAGTTCTGATTTGATACGATTTAACTCTTCTGGATCTATTAATTCTTCTATAGTAACAGCACTTACTGTTCTTGCCATTTTTACACCTTTAATTTAACATAAACTCTTTTTGGCGCTTCATAGCCTTCGCAAGTTAAATTTGAATCATTTTTATCTAAAAATTGATCTAAAGAATAAGAATCAATCCATTGTGTTTTTCTTTGTTCTAAAAGATCGGTTTGTTTAGTTGTTATAATTTCAAATTCACTAAATCCAGCCCTATAACACCAATTTCTTAAACCTAATATCGACGGAATGAAAAAAATATTTGGTATTTTTGAGTAAGTTTTTTGAGGAATAAGTGCTATTTCTCTTTCATCTTCTATATACATAGTGTCTAAAAAGACTATGCCGTCTTTATTTAAAGATTGTTTGAGTTGTTTTAGCATGGCTATGGGATCACTACGATGATAAATCACTCCAAGACAAAAAATCACATCAAATTTTATGCCATAATTTGGTACATCAGCTACGCCTAAAAGCTCATATTGTATAGGAGTTTTTGCAATGGAGTTTAAAAGTAAAAATTGCAAATAATACTTAATAGAAGGATCAAAACCTATGAGCTTTAAAGGATTAAATTCAAGCATTTTAAACATATAATAACCATTATTGCAGCCAATATCTGCTACTATTTTGCCATTTATTTCTTGCATATAAGGCTTTAAAATATTAAATTTGATAAAACTTTGCCATTCTGTATCTATAAATAAATCATTAATTTTAAAAGGTCCTTTACGCCAAGGTTTTAATTCTAAAGTGATATTCTTGATCTCATCATCTAAACTTTTATCACAAAAAATATCAAAACTTTCATTTATAAGGTAATTTGAATTTTGAATTTTTTCACTAAGTTTTTGGATTTTTTCATATAAAGGATGTTTTAAAACTTGCTTAAATAAAGCATTATTTTGCATATTTTTCCTTGAAAAACTCCCTTATTTGGGAGTTTTTATTATTGAAGTAGGCTTGCTAGTTTAGTTTGTAACATTACATTTGAATGAGCATTTGCAAATAAAAATGCATTTTCTTTTAGGTAATTTGCATTAAAATCATTGATATTTTGAGCTAAGTCATTATTTTGTAATTTGCTTTCAGCTTCTTTAGTGTTAATACTAGTTTGCAAAGATGAGTTGATATTAGAATGGATAGCGTTAATTCCAGCACCAATATCTGCGCGTAAAGAACCTACTTGATCTTGAAAATCACGAATTCCGTCTTGATTTTCAAGGCTTAAATTTGCTGTGCTTGGTTGATTTAAATTAATACTTTCAACCCCAGTACCAACAACAAAATCCATACTTTGAAATACATTTTTTCCATTAAAAGTCGCATTAGAAAAAGCATCATTGATTGAAGTTACAAGTTTGCTTGCTTCAGAATTTAGCATACTTTTTTGTCTGTCATTTAAAGCAGCATTGTTTGAGCGCACTGAAAGTTCATTAAGTTTATCTGCAGTAGCTGAAATGTTATTTAAAGTTGAATCAGCAATTTGTAAAACTCCTATGGAATCATAGGCATTTAAAATACCTTGATCTATAGTGCTATATTGACTTCTTAAAGAATCAGCTATGGCTAAATTTGCTCCATCGCTCCCATCTATAGCACGGATTGCAGCTATGTTTTCTAAAGCTTTTTCTTGGCTTTTTTGAGCTTGATTTAAGTAGTGATTTTGTTGAGTTGTTCCTATATCGCCTATTTTCATCTTTGACTCCTTTTAAAGACTTATTTTATTATATCATTTTTTTGTTTTAAAATTTAAGAAAAACAAAATTACTTGTGATAACATGATAATTTTCATCACAACTTCACTTGCACCATGAATTTTTATAAATTCTTGAGTTTTAGTTGCTTCTTCTCCTAAACTTTGTGCTTCTAAAACATAAACAGTGAAGTAAAATACAAAAAGCAAACTTAGTGCCAAAATGATCAAAGAAAGCATAAATTTTGAAAAATTTATTTTAAAAGTTAAATTTTTGTCTTTAAATGAAAAAATTTCTATTAAAATAGACAAAACACTCACACCTAACAAAACATAGCCAAATTGCACAAAAATGTGTGTCATTAAAAGCCCACTTTGAAAATGAGTTAAAACCCCTTCACCTATGAATTTAGCAGGATAAAATATAGTCGGAGCTAAAAACACACCTATGCTAATTTCAATCCCAATTAAGCTTGCTAGTAAAAATAAATATATTGATTTCATATTTTCTCCTATAATAAAGATAATTATAGTCTAATTTTTTAAATTCCATGCAACAAAAGCTCTATCAAATCCATTATAATCTTGATAAAAAGTAGCCTTAAAATCATTTTCTTTTAAAATTTTATTTAAAATTGTTTTTTGATCATAGCCAAACTCACATGCTAAGACTTTTGTGTTGTGATTTTTGGCAAAAAGAATAATTTCATGTAAAATTTCCCAACCTTTATCTCCGCCAAATAAAGCATTGTGTGGTTCGTTTTGAACCCATTTATCTAAAGGATAGTCATTTTTTATGTAAGGAGGATTAGAAAAAATAAAGTCAAAATTTCCTTGCATATTTTTAAAATCACAAAGTTGAAAATTGATTAAATTTGAAACATTATGAAAATCTGCATTTTTTTTAGCAAGCTCTAATGCTTTTGGATTGATATCACAAGCTTGTATAAAAATTTGTTTTAACTTTGCTAAGCAAATACTTAAAATTCCACTTCCAAAGCCAATTTCAAGTATATTTTTAAAAGAGTTATGATCTAAAATTTCTAAACATCTTTCAAGTAATATTTCACTATCAAAACGCGGTATCAAAACCCCTTTTTTAGTAAAAAAATCAAAACCATAAAATTGTGTTTTTTGAAATAAATACTCAAAAGGCTCACCATTTAAAAATCTATCTACATATTCTAAAAAAACTTTCTCATTGATTTGAAATTCAGGATTTAAAAAAATCCAAGCTTTATCTTTTTGCAAAAGCTCACAAAGAATAAAAAGTATATATTCTTTGTGAGTAGGATCTTTTGCGTAAGCTTGCTTTAAAGCTTGTTTGATTGAAATCATTGCAAAGCTTTGATTCTATCATAAATACAAGGATGACTTAGATGAAAGAAAGTATAAATTTTACTTGTTTTAATAAAGGCTTTGTTTTCTTTTGCTAAAGCTATGAGAGCATTTTTCATATCTTCTTTAGAGCTTAGTTTTGCTCCGTGTAAGTCAGCATTAAATTCATTTTTTTGACTCATTTTATTAAGCAGTGGAGAAACAATAAAAGTAAAAATATTTCCAAAAATCAATAAAAGTGCAAAAACTCCAGCATTCACTCCATCTAAATGACTTTCAATATAAAAAAAGCTTGGTAAATGTGCAAAGATGAAAAATAAAGCAAAAAGCATCAAAGCACTAGCAAATAACATTTTTAGCAAATCTTTATGCGCAAAATGTCCTAGCTCATGACCCAAAACAGCAATGAGTTCTTTTTCTTTTAAAGCATTTAAAAGTGTATCAAAAAGCACTACTCTTTTGCTTTTAAATAAGCCACCAAAATAAGCATTTAATCTTTTATCTCTTTTGCTTGCATCAATAACATAAACACCATTTGCACTAAAGCCACATTTTTGCATTAAATTAGTGATTTTTTCTAATAAATTTTCATCTTCAAGTTTTTTCATTTTGTTAAACATAGGTGCAATAAGTGTAGGGTAGATGAGATTTATAATAAGTATAATTATAAAGCTTAGAGCAAAAGCCACTACCCACCAGTATGTGTTAAAAAATTCAAAGCAAAATACTAAGGCATAGATGATTAAAAAGCCAAAAACAAGCATTAGAGCTAAAGATTTAATGCTGTCTTTAACAAAAAGCGCTAAAGTCATATTTGAAAAGCCGTGTTTTTTATCTTTTATAAAGCTTTCATAATAACTAAGTGGTAAATTTAAAATACTAATAATCAATAAAAATGCAAGCAAAAATAAAGTATTTTCTAAGGTAGAATTTTCTTTTATAAAAATTTCTTTTAAATACAAAAAGCCAAAGCTAATCCAAGAAATGTTAACCATCAGATTATAAAGATTAGAAAAGATTTTGTATTTTTCATTTTCTATGGCGATATTTGCAGCATTTTTATAATCTTGTTCATTTAAAATAATTGCTTGTTTTTCTCTTTCTTTTTTTAAAAAAGAAATTTGCACATAAGATATAAAAACCAAAAAAGCTGTATAAATACATAAAATAGTTATCAAAGTCATAGTTTTTCCATGTAATTTTTTTTGTGAAAGTATGCAATAAGAAAGTAAATAAGCATAGGTAAATTACCTATGCTATATAAGAAGAATTCTTGTTTATGTCAATTAGAATGAGTATTTAACGCCAATATTACCAGTTAGGTAAGTTTCATCAGTGTTATCATCTTTATTGCCTAAGATTTGTTTAGCGCCTACACTTAGATCAATAGAAAATCTATCTGTAACGCTAATATTGC
Source organism: Campylobacter sp. IFREMER_LSEM_CL292 (assembly GCF_025771615.1). Taxonomy (NCBI): domain Bacteria; kingdom Pseudomonadati; phylum Campylobacterota; class Epsilonproteobacteria; order Campylobacterales; family Campylobacteraceae; genus Campylobacter; species Campylobacter sp. IFREMER_LSEM_CL292. The sequence continues at coordinate 46,537 of NZ_JAKMQP010000006.1, read as the reverse complement.
TTCCGATAAGGATTTTACCGAAAGTTTTATCTTTTTCAGCACCAGCTACATTATAGCTAAAATCACTTCCTGTGAAACGACCTTTAAAATCATCCCCACTCATAGCAAAAAATTGTTCGATTTTTGGAGTTACATAGAAATAGCTACCACCGTCAAAGAATTTTCTAAATTCTGCTCCAATTTCAGCACTCGCTGCGAAACTATCCATTGAGTAAACTTTTTGAGCCCAAAGACCATTTTCTGTATAATCTGGAGTGTGGCTATAATAAAGATTTAGTCCAATTAAAGGTTTGATTGAAAAGCTATCACTAAAATCAAATACATAACCATAGTTACCACTTGCACCTAAGTAGGTTTGTGTAAAATCAGACTTTTGCACTGAGCCATTTACAAATCTTTCTTGATCTGCAAAGCTAAATTGTGCATAAGATTTAATATCAAATTCATGTTGACCATTTGTAATTCTTGAGTAAAGACCTAGTTGTAAATTATTAGAGTCTTGATTTAAAGAATTATGATTTAATTGTGAATCAGCATAAGTTAAATATGCGCCAAAGAAAATAGCATCGCTAAATTGTCTATCAATACCTATAGTAGTTCCATATACACCTTCGCTTTCGCTACCAATTATATTTGCACCACCAAATGCATTAGCCCATACGCTATTTTCACCAGTGCTTCTTGATTGCGCCATTCTAGTAGCAATAGCCATCTCGTTAGCCAAGTTAATAACTTGAATAGCACCTTGGCGGTTAGAATTGTTTGCGCTTTCTCTAGCTGAATCAACTATTGCTTGAGCTTGTCTTACATCGCCTTTGATAGCGTTAACTAAAGCCGAGTTAGCTGCTAAATGTCTATCAGAATTTTTTAAAGATGCTAAAACTGAATCAATTTTGTGCCCATAAGTAATAACTTTTTTGTTATTGCTTATATTATCCATTTCTTTTTTAATATCGGATAGAATTTTATCATAATTAACTTCTTTAGGATCAATACCAGGATTGTTTTGGTTTTGTTCAAAAGCTTTTTGAGCGTAATAATCATGTAGTTGAGTTAGAACTTCTATTCTCATTTCTTTTAGAAGCTTACTAATGCTAATATTTTTAATATTATTTGTTAAGCCACCTTGAGCATAAGCATCATTTCCAATTACATTAAGTCTATAATTGAAGTATTTTTTATCTTGATCTACGATTACTTTTACAACTTCACCTTCATATTCTGCTAGTGCATGACCTTTAAGACCTAAAAGTTTTCCTTCTGGAATTAATAATACATTTCTAACGGTATTTACTTCTGCAAATTCTTTGTTGAAGTTTGTAGCACTCATTAAGTAAACGCCTTTTTCTGTTACAGGGTTACTAAAGTTTGCAAGCTCAAACACAGAATTTCTAATTACTGCATTACCATTTACTGTAAATTGATGTGGTCCATGTAGAGTAAATAATGAATCATGAGCAAAAAGGTCTCCATTGATAGTTAAAGCACCATTATAGTTAATACCATTAAAATCACCTGCTATGATTTTAAAGTTCGCATGATCCATATTAACATTACCATCAATTAAGCCATCATGGAAAACATTTAGAGAAACATTTTCTCTTGAGTCTTGAATCCAAGTTGGTCCCCATGGTCTTAAACTAGGATTATTCATATTGATACCAGTATCTGGATCAAATTCTGCACCAAAACCAGGATCTATAAAATTTTCTTCATCATCTGGTGTTGATATTCCAGGAGAACCAGGAAAGCCAAAACCAGGATCTGGGTTTGCTATCACTATATTATCTGGATTTTTTTTGCCTATGAAGTTTACTTCTTTAGCTTTGATAGCAAAAGAATAATGAGGTTTTATACCGCCTATAGATCCTTCATATTTTCCATCTTTTCCACCAATATTAATAATACTGTTAGCCGCATTTATTGTTAAATGTTTAATAGGTGTTTCTAATATAGCACCTTGTCCATAGTCATTATCGCCTAAATCATTATCAATATGAAAAATTTGTCCTTGAGGTTTTGAGATTACATATTGATATTCCCCATTTCCTAGATGCACCAATTGATTGTCACTGATTACTATAGAATCAGATGGTGTTAATGCACTAGCTGAACTAGCTACAAAAGTAGCAACGCAAGCGGAAAGAAAAATTTTTCTATTCAACTTTTTCATTGTTCTGAAACTCCTTAATAAAATTATAATTTTATTGAAAAAACATTATAACAACAATAACAAAAAAAGTCAATTAAAAACAAATAAAATTTACGACTGTTAAATAGAGTAAATAAAATAATAAAAAATTATTATAAATTATCCTCAATTTTTTCTAAAACATCAAAATAAACTTCTTCTAAAATACTAAGTTCATTTTCTAAGGAATTTAGCTTTTCATAAAGGGTGTTTATACCTAGCTCTTGATAAATTGTAGGATTACTTAGAGCATTTTTTATTTCTTTTATTTCTTCTTCTAATTTATGAATTTTATCAGGATATGAGTTTAAAATTTCATTTTCTTTATAGCTTAGTTTTTTACTCGATTTTTCTTTTGTTTTTACACTTGCGGTGGTGTTTGTTTCTAAGCTTTTAGAAAATTCTTCAAAGTCTTTGTATTCTTTTTCATTTTCTAAATATTCACTATAAGAAAGAACTTCTATATTAATATTTGCATTATCTTCAAAAGCATAAAGTTTAGTTGCTATTTTATCAACAAAATATCTATCATGTGAGACAAGCAAAATCGCACCTTCAAAAGAAAGTAAGTATTCTTCTAAGATATTAATCGTAGCTATGTCTAAATCATTTGTTGGTTCATCTAAGATTAATACATCATATTCTTTAGTAAAAAGCAAGGCTAGAGCAACTCTGTTTTTCTCGCCCCCACTTAGCACACTCACGCTTTGCTCTAAAAATTCTTTTGGAAATAAAAATTGTTTTAAATACCCATAAACATGCATATTTTTACCACGCACTTGAATGTGATCACCGCCATTTGGGCAAAAAATTTCTAAAAGTTTTTTATCAGTATTTAATAAACTCCTGCTTTGATCAAAATAGCCTATTTTAACTTCACCTCTTTTAATCTCTCCGCTATCAAGCGGAATTTGATCAAGTAAAATCTTTAAGAAAGTAGATTTCCCACAGCCATTTTTACCTACTATGGCTATGCGTTCACCTTGTAAAATTCGTGCATTAAAGTCTTTAAAAAGTGTCTTGTTGGCAATAGACTTTGAGATATTTTTAAGTTCAAAAAGCATTTTTTTGCGGTTCTGGCTTTGAGTTTGGTTAAAATTTTTACTTGCTCTTTTGATTTCAAGTTGTAAGCGTTTGATAGCTCCTGGGTTTTTCTTAGCTTCTTCACGCATTTTAAAAATGCGTTCTTTGCGTCCTTCGTTGCGTTTAAGCCTAGCTTTGACTCCTCTTCTTAGCCATTCTTCCTCACTTTTTAATTGCTTAAGCAAGGTTTCATGGCTTTTAGCTAAGGAAGCTAAAATAGCTGCTTTTTTTTCTAGATATTGCGTATATCCACCCTCAAAAATGCTTAATTTTCCTGCTTCTATTTCTACGCATTTTTGCGCTATAGCATCGATAAAATACCTATCATGAGAGATGAAAATAACACACATTTTAGAGGTTTTTAACCTTTCTTCTAAAAAGTTACTCATATATACATCTAGATGATTAGTTGGTTCATCAAGCAATAATATATCAGGATTTTTTAGCAAAAGTGTGCAAAGCCCTACGCGTCTTATTTCGCCCCCACTTAAAGAGCAAAGTGTTCTGTCTTTGTATTCTAATAGTTTAAATTCTTCTAATATTCTTTGTATTTTTTGGTCTAAATTCCATGCGTCTTTTGAATCTATAAATAAACTTAATTCATCTACTTTTTTTAAATATTCTTTATTTTCAGGATCAAAAGCTAGTTTTTCATTATAGCTTTCAAATTCTTTCAAGGCTTGGTAAATTTCTTCAAGTTCTTTTTTGATGGCTTCGCTTACGCTTAAGGTGCTTTCAAAGCTTACTTGTTGGCTTAGCATACCTATACTAGTGTTATTTTGTTTAATTACTCTACCACTGTCTAATTTTAAAGTCCCCATAAGGGCTTTTAAAAAGCTTGATTTTCCTTCACCATTTTTGCCTATAATGGCGATTTTTTCTCCTAAATTTGCACTAAAATTTGCATTTTCTAAAACTATTTTTGTATTAAATTTCTTATTTGCGTCGATTAAATCTATTAAAGCCAAATTTCTTTCCCAAATGTTTTTTACGATTTTACTTTAAAAAGTATTAATTTTGCTTAAATAAAATTACGCCATGAGAGCATTTGTTTTTTTTACTTTATTAGTTTTATTTTTTGCTTTGGCAAATTGGTATATTTATAAAAGATTTTTAAGTAGGGTTGATTTTTTAAAACCTTATAAGAAGTTTGTATTAGCTTTTGTTTTAATAGTTTTTGCATGTGAATTAATCTTTTTTGTAAACATGCGCGGGGATTTTTTGTATGAAAAGCTTTATTATATTTTAGCTATTTTTCCTACTGTTACTTGTTTTTTCTTGCTTTTTGGAGTGATTTTTGAAATTGGCTCTTGGGTTTTTTTTAATGAAAATAAAAAAGAGCAAATTTTCAATGTCCAAAGAAGAAAGTTTTTAAAATTAATTTTTGATTCTTGGCTTATTATACTTAGCGTTAGTATGGTATTTAAAGGTTTTGTAAATGCTATTAGCACACCTAAGGTTAATGAGGTAGATATTAAAATTAAAAATTTAAAAGAAGATTTAAATATAGTTTTACTTTCTGATGTGCATTTGGGAAAAAATTTAGGAGAAGATTTTTTAAAAACCTTAATCGATGAAGTTAATGCTTTAAATGCTGATATGGTCATTATAGCTGGGGATTTAATCGATGCAGATATAGCTAGTATGACTTATATTAATTTATTAGAAAATTTTAAATCAAAATATGGTACTTATTTTGTTTATGGAAATCATGAGTATTATAATGATATAAATGCGATAAGCAAAAAGCTTAAAACGCTTAAGAATTTCAAAGTTTTGGAAGATGAAAGTATTGATTTTGGGGATTTTACTTTAAGTGGGACTTTGGATTTGGCTGCCAAGCGTTTGGGTTTTAAAGAAAGCAATATAGAAAAAATCAAAACTCAAATCAATCAAGAAAAGGTTAATATTTTAATCACTCATCAACCAAAGTATGTAAAAACTTATGATGTAAGTAGATTTGATTTGATTTTATCAGGACATACTCATGCAGGACAAATTTTCCCTTTTTCTTTGCTAGTATATTTAGAACAAGGTTTTGTGTATGGGCTTTATAAATTAAGCAAAGATAGTTTGCTTTATGTAAGTAGTGGAGCTGGATTTTGGGGGCCTGCTGTGAGATTTTTAGCCCCTAGTGAGATAGCTTTGATTAGATTAAAAGGAGAATGAGTGGGATTTAGCAATAGTGCTTCAAAAATGTTTGGAATCATAGCAAAATATAAATTTCCAAAAATTATACAAAAAAATATTAATAAAGCTTATGTAAATGCTTTTAATATCAATATGAGTGAATTCAAACCTTTAGAAGAATATGAGAGTTTAAATGCTTTATTTACAAGAACTTTATTAAATGAGCGAGAATTAGAAGATGGCTTTATAAGTCCAAGTGATGGTAAAATTTTAGAACTTGGAAGTAGCTTTCAAAATGATTTAAAAGAAAATTTAGCCTTTAGCATTAAAGGTTCAAGTTATAGTATAGAAGAGCTTTTAAAAAACTCAGCTAGTAAAGAAGAATTAGAAAATGGCATAGATTATGCAAATATTTATCTATCTCCAAAAGATTATCATCATTATCATGCACCTTGTAATATGCAAATTTTAAGTGCTACTTATATGAGCGGGGCCTTATTTAGTGTGAGTGAGGCAAAGTTAGCTAAAATTATAAACCTTTATACTAAAAACGAAAGAGTAGTTTTAAAGTGCTTAGTGGAAGGAAAATTTATACTTTGGATGGTATTTGTGGGTGCGCTAAATGTCGGTAAAATGCACTTTAGCTTTGATACTAGCATACAAACTAATGCAGCAAATTTTGATTTTACTCATACCTATGAAGATCTTTTTGTAAAAAAAGGCCAAAGACTTGGAAATTTTGAACTAGGTTCAACTATAGTTTTAATCGCTCAAAAAGGGTTTTTAAAATTTAGTAAAAATGCTTATGAGCAAGTTGAATTTTCTAAGAAGATTGCGGACTTTGCTTAGTCTCATCTTCATTAGCAACTTTATATAAAAAGGCAAAAATTTCAGCCACTGCTTTATACATATTAGGTGGGATTTCATCGCCTAGATCAAGTTTGCTAAGCACTTCTACTAAGTCTTTGTCTTCTTTTATGGGTATGCCATTTTCTTTGGCTAAAGAGATGATTTTAGCAGCGTTTTCACCTTTGGCATTAGCTAGGATTTTTGGTGCATTTTGTTCTTCTTTGTTATAGCCTAGTGCAACGGCTTTTTTTGTTTTTTTAGCCATTTTTAAGCCCTTGTGTCAAAACCCATATTAAAGTCATTATATTCTTCTTGATTGTGAAATTTACTTTTAATTATATCACTGATGAAAAAATTAGAGCTTAGAAGTCCTACTTTAACTAAGGCTTTTTTTAGTTCATGTGCTCTTTCATAAAGTTTTTTTCTAAAATTAGCATTTTCTATCATCATATTTATATCGATGTATTTATCATTACTTAGAGATAAAAATACATTGATTTTTCCTAATTTTTCAAATTCAAGATTAATTTGTGCATAAAATTTATCTTTTTTACCGCGCTTAAAAACTACATTAGATTTTTCTAAATCATCCCAAAAAAAAGGTAAAAAAGTATGAATGCTATTATTGGCTAAAGATAAAAGTTGGTTAAATTCAAGCTGAGCTATAAGACGATTTGCTTGATTTAGTATGCTTTCATTGTCTAAATTTTTGGCTAGATTAGAAACTTGCAAAAGAGTGGATTTAATATCTTTTTGTAATTCTGAAGAAATTTCTGCACTATCTTTTTGGGTGATTTTTCCAAGATCTTTTATAGAAAGTTCTAATTTTTTTTCTATATTTTTTATATCATCTAAAGAATTTTTTGCCTCATAATTTTTAGGATCTAAAGCTTTTAAAACTTCATTGAGTTTTCTTCCTATTAAGCCTAGTTCTTTGTTTAGATTGTTTAAAAGCTCTTCTTGTAAATTTTGGCTAAAATTAAGATTTTTACTTACATTTTGTTTGAAAATATCTTCTAGTAAAATTTTACCTGAAGTGCTTTTAAATATATCCTCTAGCTTAGTATTATTTGTTTGTAAATTTTGACTTTTACTATCATTTTTACTTAAATCTTCAGTATTTTTTTGTGGTGTTTTTGGCTCTTCTTTGGGATTTTCTTTGATATCTTTACTTTGTGGTATTTTTTCTTCTTTTGTGTTTTGAATTTCTTTATCTTTTGCTATGCTTTCTTGTTTTTGTTGAGTTTCTTTTTTATCCTCTGTGCTTTTTTGTGGAGTTTTTATTTCTTCTTTTAACTCTTCTTTGATGTCTTTAGTGTGTGGAGTTTTGTTTAAATTTTCTTGTGTTGTTTCGGTTTTGTTTTTGTGATTTTTTATATCTTTTAAAAGTATTATAAAATCTTTTATATTTTGGCTAAGCTCTTTTAGTATATGAGTGTTTTGAATTTTTATGTTTTCGGGTTTAGCTAGTTCTTTGTTGATAAGTGTTAAATTTTTATTAAGATTTTTGATAAAATTATCCGCAATATTTTGGAGTTTTTCTTGACTAATAGAACTTGGGTTTTTATTGATATAATTTTTAAAATTTTCTATTTTATCAAATAGCTTAAAAAGTGTTTTGTAGTTTGTATTTTCCAAAGAAATTTTATTATCTTTTTTGTGATTTTGTAAGATGTGAATAAGCTCTTTTAAGGTGCTTGTAGTATCAAGATTTTTAAGATCTAAATTACTTATATCGTGTTTTAAATTTTCACTTGTAGCGCCTTTTATAGTACTTAAAAGATTAAAAAAACTCTGTGGTAAATTTTGTTCTTTTAAAGAATGATTGAGCTTTGCTTCTAAAAATATGCCTGAATTTTTCACTAAAGATGAAAGATTTTTATTATTAATATCTTTAGCAGGCTTGACTAAATCTTCTAAAATTTTAAGCAGTTTTTCAAATTCAGGATTTTTTGAAAGCTCTGCTTGGAGTTTTTTTACTTCATTGGCAAAATTAGGTGCAAAATTTAAAACTTTATGATTTTTTAATACTGCCAAATCAGGATCTTTATTGGTTTTGATTTGATCTAAAAGTTTATTAAGTAATTCTTGTAGTTTTTGATCAATTTTGCTAACATAATCTTTGGGTAATTTAACTTCAGAATCGCTTTTGGAAAATAAAGGATTTTTTAACGTTTCATTGAGTGAGGTTTTTTTATCTGATTTTTCACTTTTATTTTCTTTATTTGTTTCATTTTTTGCAAACTGATTTTGATTATTAGAGATATTAGTTATCATCTAGCATTACCATATTACCAGGTTTTCTTTTAAATTTGGTAAGTTTTTTAAATTTTGGTTTATCGATGGCAAATAGTATCAAAATACTTAATAAAACTATATAAAAATACATAAAGCCATAAGCTTGAAAATAATACATCAAAGTTCCCAAAACTGCAGGTGCAAATAAAGCACCAAAAGAATAGGTAAAAAGAACTGCTCTGCCAAGTTCAACTCTTTTGCTAGGATTATCAAGCATATCATTTGCTCTTGCTAAAGAAAGAGCGTATAAACAACACATACCCATGCCTAGCAAAAACCCAAAAAAGTATTTTAGATAAATATTATATTCTAAAAGTAGTATGCAAAGCATAGCGCTTAAAGCAATAAAAGCACACAATATAATGGCAAATTTTCTGCTAATTTTATCAGAAAGAGTTCCGATATAAAGTTGCGAAATAAAGCCACCTACCATAGTAGAGAAAATAAAAATAGAAGCTTCTTTTGCGCCAAATCCTTGTATAAGTACAAATAAAGAAGCCATTGAAAAAAAGCCATTTAAAAGCATGCCCGCTATAAAACTTGTTACTAAGGCTAAAGGCACTATATCAAAAACCTTAGGAATGGAAATTTTTGTTTTTTGTGGCAAAATAGGCTCTTTAATGCGGATTAAAAATAAAGGAATGGAAGCAAACATAATAAAACTAGCGCTTAAAATAAATACTGTATTACTTGGAAAGTCAAAAGACATAAGTAAAATTCCAAAACCTGATGATGAGTAAAATACAACCTCATAAAAGGCTATCACTCTTGAGCGAATAGTGTTTTTTGCTTTTTCATTAAGCCATGATTCTATTACCATTAAAAGCGCATAATAGCAAAAACCTAGCAAAAATCTTAAAAACATCCAAAAATAAAGATTAGAATTTAAGCTATGAAGCATGGTGGCTATACCAAAAATAATAGCAAAAATTCCAAATGATCTTATATGTCCTACTTTAGAAACTATTCTATGGGCACTAATTGTACTTACCATAGCACCAAGAAAATAACAACTTCCTATTACGCCTATATAAAAATTACTAACATTATTATGCTTTAAAATAATAGCTATGGAATTTACTGTTAAAGCACTTCCTATGAAAACAAAAATCATACCAAGAAATAATGCTGTTAGTGATCTAATCGTTCTTTTTGAGCTTAACATTTTCTTATTAAAAAATTATATATTAATACCGCTATGGGTGTGACAAACATTGCACAAAACAAGGCAAAAATACTCATTAAACCTTGAAACTCTAAAAATAAAAATCCTACTATTAAAAACACATAAGCAAAAATTTTAAATAAAGAAAAAAAAGCTAACGCGTTTTTAAAAATACTTTTAAATTTTGGTTTTAAATCGTCATCTATATGGATAAATTTTATAATTTTTGGCAAAGAATGCTGTTTTTTAGCAAAAATTTGTAAAGGTCTTTGCGTAAAATCATAATTTTTAGCTGCTTTAAAAATAAAATTTTTATAATTTAAAAAAGATATTAAAATGATTAAATTTTGAGCTAAAAAGCCAAATTCAAAGCTTATAAAGGTTTTAAAGCTTAATTCTTTGTAAAAAAAAACTCCTACTAAGAAAAGTAAATTTAATCCTAGCAAGAGTTTTAATAAAATTTTAGGCTTTAGGATCATTTTTTAAATCTTTATAGCGATTTTCTTCTTTAAATTCTTCGTAACTTTTTACTTGTGCTTTATAGGCTTTGTAAACATTTAAAATCGCCGCAGCTACTCCTATAAACACTCCTACCCAAAAAAGCCAAACAATACCGGTTAGGTTTTTTAAAAAATAGCCTATACCAACTCCGATTAAAACAGCCACAACCATGGATATACCAAGGCTTAATCCATCTGCAGCTTCTATACCTTTGCGAATGATTTTTTGTCTTTTATTCATAATGCTTTAAAACTTTCTTGTGCTGCTTGTATAGTTTTATCAATGATTTTTTTATCCATACATTCACATATAAAACCTGTTTCAAATTGAGATGGTGCTAAATATACACCTTTGCTTAGCATCTGTGCATGAAATTTGGCAAATAATTTAGTATCTGATTTTAAAGCATCTTGATAATTATTAACAGGGTTTTCGCAAAAGAAAAATCCAAACATAGAACCAACGCAATTAACTTGCAAAGGAATTTTGCAATCATTTGCAGCTTCTTTAAAGCCTTGAGTAAGTCTTTTGCCTAGTTTTTCTAATTTTTCATACAAGCCTTCATAGTTTCTTGCTTTTTTTAAGCTCGCATAACCTGCAGCCATAGCAAGAGGATTACCACTTAGTGTTCCTGCTTGATATACCCCACCTAAAGGACTTAATAAATCCATGATTTCAGCTCTTGCAGCAAAAGCAGCCGCAGGCATACCTCCGCCTATAACCTTACCAAAAGTTACTATGTCAGCTTTTATATTATTAATCCCAAAAGAGCCAAGATATGAAGCTCTAAAGCCACTCATAACTTCATCAAAAATTAAAAGAATTTGATGCTCATCACATAGTTTTCTTAACTCTTGTAAAAATTCTATTTTAGCAGGCACTAAACCCATATTTCCTGCAATTGGTTCTATGATGATACAAGCTATATTATCATCATTATTGATTAAGTTTTTAACACTATCAATATCATTATAAACAGCTACTAGAGTATTTTTAGCTACATCAGTTAAAACTCCTAGCGAGCTTGGGGTGTTAAAAGTAGCTGCACCGCTTCCAGCGCTTACCAATAAAGAATCAGAATGCCCATGATAACATCCTTCAAATTTGATGATTTTATCTTTTTTACTAAATCCTCTTGCAAGACGAATAGCACTCATAGTAGCTTCAGTGCCACTACTTACAAAACGGATTTTATCCAAATGTGGCCAATCTTTTAAGATAAATTTGGCCAATTTAGTTTCAGCTAAAGTTGGCGCACCAAAGCTCGAGCCATGCTCTAATGCTTTTTTACAAGCTTTTTCAATATCCTCATCACAATGTCCAAAAAGTAAAGGTCCCCAACTTTGCACATAATCTATATAAGTATTTTCTTCTATATCGCTAATATAAGCACCTTTGCCTTGTTTGATAAATAAAGGATTGCTACCTACACTTGCAAAAGCACGCACTGGGGAATCTACCCCACCTGCTATATACTCACAAGCTTCCTCAAAGGCTTTTTTATTGTTTTTCATTTTTTACTCCTTTTATTGCTAGTAATATAATCATAAAGTGATTTTATTTCATCTTCTGTTAGCGAGTAAGTTGGCATAATGCTTTTTGCCTCTTGAGGTTGATTTAGAATTTTTCTAAAACGCGTATAAGGAGTGTTTTTAATACTTGGCACAATAAAAGGAATTTTTTCTCCATTTTTAGCGTAATAACCTAGTATTTGTTGACCTCCATCGCCATGACATTTAGCACAACTTATGCCTCTTGGATTTTTGTAAAGGGACTCTTGGTATTCTTTAGGAGAGATAAAATCTTCAGCCCAAGCACCATAAATTATAAAAAATAAAAATAATACAATTTTCATTCATTGCCTTTAACAAAAAAAGAAGTTTTGTTATGATACAATTTTTTAAGTTAAAGAAAGCTATAAAATTTAAGGAAAGAAATGACACTTTTAGATGGTAAAAAGCTAAGTGATAAGTTAAAAGAAAATTTAAAACAAGAAGTATTAGAACTTAAAGCTCAAAGTATAGAACCTTGTTTGGCTGTAATTTTAGTAGGCGAGGATCCTGCTAGTGCTACTTATGTGGGTTCTAAAGCAAAAGCTTGCGAGCAATGTGAAATTAAGTCTTTAGTTTATAAACTTGATGTAAATACAACTCAAAATGAGCTTTTGGCTTTGATTAATACTTTAAATCATGATGATAGTATAGATGGAATTTTAGTTCAACTTCCATTGCCATCGCATATTAATAAAGATATAATCTTAGAAAGTATTAACTTTAATAAAGATGTAGACGGCTTTCACCCCTTTAATGTCGGAAATTTAAATCTTAATTTAAAAGGTGGTTTTTTACCATGTACACCTTTAGGAGTTATGAAAATTTTAGAACATTATGATATAAAATTACAAGGAGCTAGTGTAGTTGTAATAGGAGCTTCAAATATAGTAGGCCGTCCTATGGCTACTCTTTTGTTAAATGCTAATGCTAGTGTGAGTATTTGTCATATTTATACAAAAGATTTAAAAGCTTATACAAAAAATGCTGATATTGTTATCGTAGCAGCAGGTTGTCCAAATCTTTTAAAAGAAGATATGGTTAAAGAAGGTGTGGTGGTAATTGATGTTGGGATTAATAGAGTTGATGGAAAAATAGTAGGCGATGTCGATTTTGAAAATGTTAGTAAAAAAGCTAGTTATATCACTCCTGTACCAGGTGGAGTAGGGCCTATGACTATTGCTATGCTTTTAGAAAATACTATAAAATCAGCTAAAAATAGGATAAAAAAATGAAATTTTTGAAGAAAATTTATAAATTTACACAATCTTGGACGGGAACTTTAGTAGTTGTTTTATTGATTATATTTTTCTTTATACAAGCTTTTACTATACCAAGCGGTTCTATGAAAAATACTTTATTAGTAGGGGATTTTTTATTTGTAAAAAAATTTTCTTATGGTATTCCAACCCCGCATATTCCTTGGGTGGAAATTCCTGTTTTACCTGATTTTAATAAAAATGGACATTTAGTAAGTGGTGAAGGTCCTAAAAGAGGGGATATTGTGGTATTTAGATATCCGCATGAGCCAAAAATCCACTATGTAAAAAGATGTGTGGCCAAAGGCGGAGATGAAGTAGTTTTTGCAAATAAAACCTTATATGTGCGTATGGTTGAGGGTGATGAATATATGAAAGATTATTATCCTAATAAAACAAAAATCATAGGCGGAAGACTTTTTGTAAAAGAGCCTTTTGTGGAAAAAGGAATACATTATGATTCTAGAGTGGATATAGACAGTGTATTTTTTCGCTATTTAAATTTGAGGCAATTTGCTATGAAGCCTGCTTCTTTTGATGAATTAGGTGCTAATAATATTTATGGTTTTAATGCTTATTATTATAAAGTACCTGAAAATGAATATTTTATGATGGGCGATAACCGTGATCATTCTAGCGATAGTCGATTTTGGGGAAGTGTAGATTATAAATATATAGTTGGGCAACCTTGGTTTATTTATTTTTCATGGGATGAAAATAAAAAAGTTAGATGGGAAAGAGTAGGGCGTTTAGTTGAAACTATAGAAAAAGATGAACGCTTTATTCATCATAATGAAAGCGACATAGAAGCTTTAGAATAATTACCCAAAGAAACAAATAAAAATAGTTTGTGTAGAAAATGTATAGTTTCTACACAAAATTTTTTAAAAATATATAATCTTGATTTTACTCGTAGAATTTTTTAAGCTCCAAGTTGTAACAATTACAAAAATTAAAATTAGTATAAGATAAAAGGATAGAAAATGCTAAGCCAAAGATCTCAAAATTTAGGAGAATCCTTAACTTTAGTAATGACTGATATAGCCAAAACTTTAAAAGCAAATGGTGAGAAAGTTATTAGTTTTTCGGCAGGTGAGCCTGATTTTGATACTCCAGAAATCATTAAAAAAGCAGCAATTGAAGCTATTGAAAAAGGTTGTGGAGCTTATACGCCAGTTGTGGGTATAAAAGAAGTTATAGAGGCTGTACAATATAAATTTAAAAATGATAATAATTTAGATTATAAAACAAGTGAAATCATTACCAATGTTGGTGCTAAACATTCTTTGTTTATGGCGATTGAGTGTTTAGTCGAAGAAGGTGATGAGGTTATCATTCCAAGTCCTTATTGGGTGAGTTATCCTGAAATGGTAAAATTTGCAGGCGCAACTCCTGTGTTTATAGAAGGTGAAGCAAAAAATGGATTTAAAATCACCCCAGAACAATTAAAACAAGCTATTACTTCAAAAACTAAGGTTTTGATGTTTAATTCTCCATCAAATCCTACAGGAGCTATATATTCTAAAGAAGAAATAAGTGCTTTAGCTAAGGTTTTAGAAGGAACTAAAATAGTAGTTTTAAGTGATGAAATTTACGAAAAATTAGTTTATGATGGAGAATTTTGTGCCTTTGCACAAGTTAGTGAAGATGCTTTAAATAGAACTGTAAGTATTAATGGTCTTAGCAAATGTGGTGCTATGCCAGGGTGGCGTTTTGGATACATGGCAAGTAAAATGAGCGAGTTTAATAATGCTGTTAAAAAACTACAAGGGCAAAGTACATCAAATATTTGTTCAATCATCCAACACGCAGCTTTACCAGCCTTACTTGGAAAAGCAGATAATGATATTGAAATGATGAGACAAGCCTTTTTAAAGCGTAGAGAATTAGCTTGTGAAATTTTAGCCAAAAGCGATAAGTTAAAATTAGAACAAATTCCACAAGGAGCTTTTTATTTATTTATATCTTGCAAAGAAGTTGATAATGATTCTATGAGATTTTGTAAAAGACTGCTAGAAGAGCAAAAAGTAGCTTTGGTGCCAGGCATAGGTTTTGGCATGGAAGGGTATTTTAGGCTCTCTTATGCAACTAATGAAAAAGATATTATTGAAGGTTGTGAAAAAATCGTTGAATTTATAAAAAACTACTAATTTCTTAAGCCTGTTGAAAACAGGCTTTCTTTCAAAAAAACTTATAAGCAAGTCTTTGGTATGATTATGCAAAAAATACAGGAAAAATAATGGAATTTGAAGTTCAATATAAAAGTGCAAATGCTAGAGCTTGTCGTATAAAAACTACACATAGTGAAATTTTAACTCCTATTTTTATGCCCGTTGGAACTTTGGCTGCGATTAAAAGTTTAGATGCTGTTGATATGAGTGAGATTTTAAATGCAAAAATTATTTTAGCAAATACTTATCATTTGTATTTAAGGCCTGGTTCTAAAGTGATTAAGCAAATGGGTGGCCTGCACGGTTTTAGTAAATTTGAAGGCTCTTTTTTAACAGATAGTGGAGGTTTTCAAGCTTTTTCTTTAAGTAAAAATTCAAAACCTGATGAAAAAGGTATTCAATTTAAAAGTCATATCGATGGAAGTTTGCACTATTTTACCCCGCAAAGTGTTTTAGATGCACAATATGATTTTAATTCAGATATTATGATGATTTTAGATGATTTAGTGGCCTTACCTGCAAGTAAAGAAAGGATAGAACTTTCTCTAAAACGCACTATAAAATGGGCAAAAGAAGCTATTGATTATCATAAGTTAAAACAAAGTCAAGGTGTGGGAATAGGGCAAAATATCTTTGGTATTATCCAAGGTGGGACTGATTTTGAAGCTAGAAAAATTTGCTCTCAAGCACTTTGCGAGATGGATTTTGATGGACTTGCTATAGGTGGATTAAGCGTGGGAGAAGAAAATGAGGCTATGTATGATACGGTTGAAGCTATGATGCCTTATGTGGATAACAATCGCCCTAGATATTTAATGGGAGTTGGCACGCCTGAAGATTTAGTAGAAAATGTAGCAAGAGGTGTGGATATGTTTGATTGCGTGATGCCAACAAGAAATGCAAGAAATGGTACTTTATTTACTAGCTTTGGAAAATTTAATATCAAAAAAGCAGAATTTATCACTGATCATGCTCCTATAGACGGCAAATGTTCTTGCTATACATGTAAGAATTTTTCAAGGGCCTATTTAAATCATTTATTTAAAGCCAAAGAATTAACCTTTTTTAGACTTGCAAGTATTCATAATTTACACTATTATTTAAATTTGGTCAAGCAAATGCGTGAAGCTATTATTAAAGATGAATTTGAAAATTTTAGAAAAGAATTTTATAGGCAAAGAATGTGTTAAATAATACTTTAAAACAAATTATTAGTAATATTAATATATCAAATGCTTATTATGAATTTGATGATTTTGATATTTTCACTCTAGATATAACTAAAAATTCTAAAAGTGTATTTGTTTTTAAAGAAAATCAAATTTTTGAGTATAAAGATGAAAATTTGATTTTATTTTCTAATACGGAATTTATAGCTATATTAAAAGAAATTTTGCAAAATGAAAAAGAAAAAAATAATACCATTAACCTTTCTATAGAAAAAAGAGAGGAGTTGATTTTAGAAAATAAAAAAGTAAAGAATTTCTTGACAAAATATTTTATATTAAAAGTTAAGCTTAGTAAAAGTTATAACATGGTTTCTTCTGTTTTAAAGGCTTGTAAAATTTGTCATAGTAAGCATCATTTTATAAAGAAAAGTTTAAAAACAATTATTTTAAATTTAGCTGTTTTGGAAAAAAATATTAAAGAAAATATATCAAGATTAGAAGGGATTTACACTTATATTAATACCGCAAGAAATGAAAAAATAAATAAAAATATTTACTTTTTAAGTATTATGTCTGCAATTTTTTTACCTTTAAATTTAATCGTTGGATTTTTTTGGTATGAATACCAAAAATTTATTTTTATCTGAAAATGAATACGGAACTTACTATATTTTAGCTGTGATTTTAACGATATTTTTTATTTTATTTTTATGGTATCAATTTAAAGATAAAAAAGAATTGGATTTGGATGAATTTTCTGTAAAAAAGAAATAAGTGGTACGCCCAAGAGGATTCGAACCTCTGACCTTTTGAACCGCAATCAAATGCTCTATCCAGCTGAGCTATGGGCGCAAAAATAAAGAGTAATTCTATCAAAAAATTCTTAAAATTAGCAAAAATAAATATTTTTATAGAATTTTTATATTTTTATGCTAATCTTCTTTTTAATATTTTAGCTTAAGGCAAAGTCATGATACATAAGATTTTAATAGCCAATAGAGGTGAGATTGCAGTAAGGGTGATCCGTGCTTGTAGAGATTTGCATATACAAAGTGTTGCTGTTTATACTGAACCTGATTATGAGTGTTTGCATGTAAAAGTTGCTGATGAAGCATATAGAATAGGAACTGATGCCATAAGAGGGTATTTAGATGGTAAAAGAATAGTTGAGATTGCTAAAGCTTGTGGAGCTGATGCTATACATCCTGGATATGGTTTTTTAAGTGAAAATTATGAATTTGCAAAAGAATGCGAAGAAGCAGGGATTATCTTTATAGGTCCAAAATCAGATGTTATCCGTAAAATGGGTAATAAAAACATAGCAAGATATTTAATGAAAAAAAATGGAATCCCTGTAGTTCCAGGTACTGAAAAATTAAATCATTGCACATTAGAAGAAATCAAACTTCAAGCTTTAAAAATAGGCTATCCTGTAATTTTAAAAGCTAGTGGTGGTGGTGGCGGTAGAGGCATACGCGTAGTACATAAAGAAGAGGATTTGGAAAAATCTTTTGAAGCATGCAAAAGAGAAGCACTAAGTTTTTTTAAAAATGATGAAGTTTTTATGGAAAAATATGTTATTAATCCAAGGCATATTGAATTTCAAATTTTAGCAGATAATTATGGTAATATCATTCATCTTTGTGAAAGAGATTGCTCAATACAAAGAAGACATCAAAAAATCATTGAAATAGCACCTTGCCCAAGTATTTCAGAAAAACTAAGAAAAACCATAGGAGTTACTGCAGTAGCTGCTGCAAAAGCTGTGGGCTATACGAATGTTGGGACGGTTGAGTTTTTACTTGATGATTATAATAGATTTTATTTTATGGAAATGAATACAAGAATTCAAGTAGAACACCCAATTACTGAAGAAATCACGGGGATTGACCTTATCACAAGACAAATTCGTATAGCAAATGGGGAAATTTTAGATCTTGAGCAAAGCGATATAAAACCAAGAGGTTTTGCGATAGAAGCTAGGATTACAGCAGAAAATGTATGGAAAAATTTCATTCCAAGTCCAGGCAAAATTACAGAGTATTTTCCAGCTTTAGGGCCATCTGTGAGAGTGGATAGTCATTTATATAAAGACTATACTGTGCCACCTTATTATGATTCTTTACTTGCAAAATTAATTGTTAAGGGCTCAAGTTATGATAGTGCAGTTAATAGACTTGAGAGAGCTTTGAAAGAATTTGTGATTGATGATATTAGAACAACTGTTCCATTTTTGATTGCAATTACCAAAATAAGAGAATTTAGAAGAGGGTATTTTGATACTTCTTTCATAGAAACACATATGGAAGAGCTTTTGGAAAAGACAGAAGATAGACACCAAGAAAATAAAGAAGAAGTAATTGCTGCTATAGCTGCAGCCTTACAAAAGATAAAAGAAAGTAGGCAATCATGAGTTTTTTAGATGAATTAAAAGATATAAAAAAAGCACTCCAAAAAGAACAAGGTCAAATAAAAAAAGAAAAGGTTAAAGCGAGTAAAAGCGGAGTTAGTATGAAAAATACTGACTTAGATGCTATACAAAAAGACTTAGCTAAGCAAAATGAAGATAAAAAGCAAGAACAAGAATTTGAAGATATGTTTTTAAAAGAAGAGCGCTTAGCTAATGAATTTATGGAATTTGTAAAAAATAGTGATATTAAAAAGATCTAATGAATAATATTATTGGTTTTTGTACTTTAGAAGAAGAATGTCCTTATCTTGAAAATAGATATTGTAGAAATGAGTATAATTATATATCTTTTATTAACAAAGCACAAAATCAAGAATTAGTTTCAAGAGGTTGGCGTCGCTTTGGATCATATTTTTCAAGACCAATATGTAATGATTGTAATGAATGTCAAAATTTGCGTATTTTGGTAGAAAATTTCCATTTTAGTAAAAGCTATCGTAGGGTTTTAAAAAAAAATATAGCTACTAAGATAATCTTACAAAAACCTTCTTTAAGTGATGAGCATTTACTGCTTTATGAAAAATACCACCATTATCAAAAAGATAAAAGAAATTGGAAAATTTATGATTTAAATTTTAGAAAATATTACAATCTTTATGTAGATAATGCAGGTACTTTTGGATATGAACTTGATTTTTATATAGATAATAAGTTAGTTTGTGTTGATTTGATTGATATTTTAGAAGATGGAATTTCTAGTATATATTGTTTTTATGATCCTGATTTTTCACATCTAAGTCTTGGAAAATACTCGCTTTTAACAGAAATCAAGCTTGCACAATTAAAAAAATTAAAATATATTTATTTAGGATATTTTGTAAAAGGGTGTCAATCTTTATCGTATAAAGCCGATTATAGTCCAAATGAAATTTTAAAACACACTAGTGCTTTAGATGAACAGGCATTTTTGTGGAGTTAGGTTTATAGAGAGGATTTTATGCAAGTAGTGCAAACTTTAGAATCTGTTAGTGTTAATACTGATGATTTTTTAATGTTTAAATATTTTCAAGATCTTATCCGTAAAAATTTTTCTAAAGTCATAGGAAATAAAAACAAAACCCTATCTTTTTTTGTGGAAAATGAAATTCCTCAAAGAAGATATTTTTTAAAACTTGTTAATCACAAGTATAAAAAAAATACTGGAAACCAAATCGATAATCTTGCTTTTGCGCATTATAAGACCTTTAAATTAAATCTTGCTCAAGCAAATACTTTAAAGCCTGTAATCTTTGCTAAAATAGGTTTTGCACAAAAAAATATCTTAATAACTTTAAGTTCTAATGAAAAAATGTTTGCTGTATATTTAGAGCAATATTTTAAAGATCATAAAAGCATGTATGATGAGAAAAATTGTATTTTTTCAGTAGAATACAAAGATGATAATACTTTAAATCTTTTAGAAATTTTAGCAAGCGTAAATGAGCATTTAAAATATTGTGTGGATTTTACAATCAATGAAACTCAACTTTTAGAATTTAGAAATAAAATGAAAAATAAAGCCAATACTAATTGGAAATTTAATGCTTTGGCTAAACTTTTTGAGAATTATTTCCAAACTTTAGGATGTAATTCTAATGATGATTTTGCTACTATTAGACAAAATTATCTTAATTTGGTTAAAATTTATCATCCTGATCGCCATCAAGGTAAAAGCAAAATCGAACAAGCTTATTGTCGTGAGGAATTTGAAAAAATTCAGCTTGCTTATGAGAGTTTAAAATCTTTATATAAAAACAATACATAATCTCCAAATAACATCATTTTAAGTTGCAATTTATTAAAATTAATTTTTATAAAATTCTAGGAAGAAATTTTGGTTGCTGATAGAAAATTATTTTTTTTAAGTTGCATTCTAATAACTATAGGGATACTTTTTTCATATTCTTTAAGTGCTTTTACTGTGCTTTATTTAGAATATAATGAATTTCATTTTTTTATCAGACAGCTTTTTTTCGGACTTAGTGGTATAGCTATTATTTATTTTGTTTCAAGATTAAATCCTGATAGTAAAATGGCACATTATTTAATGATAAGTGTTTTATTAATCTCTTTTTTATTTATACTTATTTTGCCTTTTTTACCGACCTTTCTTGCTACTGCAGCAGGTGGTGCTAAAAGGTGGATCAGGCTTGGTCCTTTATCTATTTCTCCTGTTGAATTTTTTAAGATAGGTTTGATTTATTTCCTTGCTTGGTCTTATACAAGAAGAATTGATGATAGCAAAAAAGCAATCAAACACGAAGTTTTAATTTTAATTCCTTATTTTATTTTAGCTGCTTTTGTTATTGGTTATATTTATATGACACAAAATGATTTAGGCCAAAGTGTTATCTCTTTTTTCTTGGTTTTTGCTTTAGCATTTTTTGCAGGAGCTAGTAAAAGACTTTTTGCTTTTGGCGTGGTTATTGTTGGAATGATTGGGGTTTTGGTGATTTTAAGTAATCAAAGAAGAATTCAGCGTATTTCTGCTTGGTGGGGAAATATCCAAGATGCGTTTTTACCTTTTTTTCCTGATTGGCTAGCAAGTGCTTTAAGAGTAAGCCATAACTCAGAACCTTATCAAATTTCACATAGTTTAAATGCTATAGCTCATGGTGGATTTTTTGGAGAAGGGTTGGGCCTTGGAACTTTTAAATTGGGATTTTTAAGTGAGGTGCATACGGATTTTGTTTTATCAGGGATTACTGAGGAAATAGGATTGTTAGGATTGAGCATTATATGTTTGATTTATTTGATGGTCATACTTAGAATTTTTAGAATTGCTGGGCGTTGTGAAAATAAGGTCCATTTTTTATTTTGTTCAGGTGTAGCTTTACTTTTATTATTTTCATTTTTTATGAATGCTTTTGGAATTATTTCTTTAACTCCATTAAAAGGAGTTGCTGTGCCACTTTTAAGTTATGGTGGCAGTTCTATGTGGTCTATTTGTCTTGGAATAGGTTATGTTTTAATGATTAGTAAGAAGGTAAAAATTTAAACTCATTAATTAAAATATATAAAAATTAACTTAAATAAAAAATATTCTATAACAACTCTTTACAAAAAACTTTTTTCTGCTATAATTATGCTCACATTTATTATAAAGGAGGCGGATATGAAGAAATACAGGCGTTTAAACACATTATAATCATTTATCAATTTTATTTTAATTTTAACAAAGGAAAAAAATGAAAAAAATATTATATGTTGTTTTAGCGTTATTTGGTATATTAGCTTTAGGTGCTTGTTCAAGCGATAAAAATCAAGCTAGTGCTTCTGGTGAAAAAGTTTATAAAGTAGGTATAGCTGCAAATTATCCTCCTTTTGATTTTATTAAAGATGCAAAAATTACCGGCTTTGATGTTGATTTATTGGAAGAAATTGCTAAAAGAGAAAATTTAAAACTTGAATGGGTAAATATGAGTTTTGATGGTTTAATTCCTGCCTTAAAAGCTGGAAAGATTGATATGATAGCTTCTGCTATGAGTTCAACTCCTCAAAGATTAGCAAGCATGGATTTTAGTGATACTTATTTCAATACTAAAAATTTATATTTAAAATTAAAAACAGATTCTAGTATTAGTGATAAACAAAGTTTGGAAGGTAAAAAAATAGGTGTTCAACTTGGAACTATTCAAGAAAGTGCTGCTAAGACTATTCC
This sequence comes from Campylobacter sp. IFREMER_LSEM_CL292, assembly GCF_025771615.1. NCBI lineage: Bacteria > Pseudomonadati > Campylobacterota > Epsilonproteobacteria > Campylobacterales > Campylobacteraceae > Campylobacter > Campylobacter sp. IFREMER_LSEM_CL292. The sequence goes on along the minus strand of NZ_JAKMQP010000006.1, from coordinate 24,061 downwards.
AAATGCTCAAGTAGTTGCAAGTGAAGAAATGTTAGCAGCAATTTTAGCTTTAAAAGCTGGCAAAGTAGATGCAGTTTTAACGGATAAAGATATTGGTAAAGGTTATTTAAAAACTAATGAAGAGCTAGAAGCATTTTTAGAAGAAAATGATGGAAGTTCAGGGTTTTGTATAGCTTTTGATAAAGGAAAACAAAGCGAGCTTGTTCAAAAAATTAATGCAGGCTTAGAAAAAGTTAAAGCTGATGGTACTTACCAAAAAATCGTAGAAAAATACGATTTACAATAATTAACTTAAAGCCTTGATACTTATATTCAAGGCTTTAAAAAAATATTCTATATCTTCTTTTGTATGCGTATAATGAAAACCCACTCTTAGCCAACCTGGTTTAGATTTTAATTCTTGATTATCTTTTAGATTGAGTAAATCATGTCCATAAGGTCCTGCACAAGCACAACCTGCTCTTGTTTCTATCTTATAAGTTTTACTTAGTTTATAAGCTAAATCAAAAGGAGAAATTCCTTCTATATTAAAAGCAAAAATAGGTAATCTATTAGTGATATTTTTTGCATATAAGATCATTTTTGGAAAATTTGTACATTGTTTGAAAAAATATTCACAAAGTTCTTTTTCTTTTTTTTCTATATTTTTTAAACCTATTTCATTGCGTATTTTAAAAGCCAAACTTGCTCTAATAAGCTGAATAATTCCAGGCGTGCCACCTTCTTCTAAATTTTCAACTTCGCATAAATATTGTTGAGATGTTCTTGAAACATAGCCCACGGTTCCACCTGCTGCAAAGCTAGGGGTATTGCCACATAGATTTTTTTTGATAACAAGTAAGCCACAAGATCCTACACCTCCAAGTAGTTTATGAGAGCTAATAAACACTGCATCATAAAATTTAGGATCTAAATTAGCATAAGGAGCTAAAGTGGAAATATCAAAAGCAACTATACCGTTGTGTTGTTTGACTAAAGTGTAAATTTTTTTATAATCACTTAAAATTCCTGTAACATTAGAAGCTGCATTAAAGCTTGCTATGATTTGTCTGTTTTTGGATTTTTGTAATAATTTTTCTAAAAAAATAAAATCTAATTCTCCATTTTTATCTAAGGGCACTCGAACGCATTCACACAAAGCTTCTCTAAATGAAAGTTCATTAGAATGGTGTTCATAGGGTCCAACTATAACCAAAGGTAAGGTATTTTTACCTGTATTTTTAAAATATTTTTCTTTAATAAGTGGTGGTATATATAGACCTAAAAGTTCTTGAAATTTTTTTATAGCTGCTGAAGATCCACTCCCACAAGCTATAAGAGCAAAACTATCATCTAATTCAAGGTATTTTTTTAAATTTATTCTCGCGTTTTCATAATGCTGTTGTGTGATAAAAGAATTTAAAGAGCTATCTGAATGTGTATTTGCATAGGTGGTAAGAATTTTTTTAATTTCTTTTTCTATGCTTTTTAGTGCTAAAGCGCTAGCTGTAAAATCAAAATAATGTATTCCTTTTTTTAAAATAATATCTTGTTTTAGTTTTTCAATATCCAAAAAAAATCCTCTAATTTTTTGTTAAAATTATAACATACAAAATATTTATTTTAAGGATGTGATTATAAAATTTGGTGATTTTTCAAAACGCTGTGAAACTTTGGAGCTTGAAAGTATTTTTGACTTTTATAGTATTTTTGATGAGTTTGAATTTGATTTGAAATTAAGTTTATATGAAAATATCTTAAATGTTTTTATTTTGAAAGCCTTTGATATTTTAGTTTCTTTAAATTTAGATGAGAATGCTTTAAAAGCTTTGAGTGTTTTAAGTAAAAATGATAGAAAACGCTATTCTATTAATAAATCTATTCCCCATTTTCAGGCTCTAGGACTTATTAATAAACTTTTAGAGAAAAATATTTTGATTTTAGAAAAAAGTCAAGAAAAGCCAATTACAAAAAACAAAAGACAGAAAGTTAAAAAAGAATTACGCTCTTATAATATACAAGATAAGGTTGTTTTTAAAAATCAAGGATTAAGATTTTTCTTTTATTTTATATATCCTAAACTTAATTTAATCGCGATGAAAAAATACAATGAATTAATAGAACTTATCCAAGAAAATTTGGAAAAATATCAAAGTTTTACTTTTGAACTTTTATGTAAAGAATTTTTAGCAAAAAAACTTAAAGTGAATCAAGTGTATAGTTTTTGGAATTATTATCATGAAATAGACTTGTATTATCATGAAAACAATTTTTGTGTTTTAGGTGAAGTTAAATTTAAAGAAAGAAAAATATGTAAAAATGTTTTAAATATTTTAAAAAGTAAAGCAAAACAGTTGCAAATTCAACCTAATTTATATGTGCTTTTTTCAAAGAGTGGCTTTAGTAAAGAGCTTATTTTAAATAAGGAGCGTAATTTGCTTTTATATACTTTAGAAGATTTTCAATTTTTAATTAAGGATTAAGTGTGGATGAGAATATTTTAAAAAGTTTAGATTCTAGTGAAAAAGAAAACTTACAACAAGGATTAAAAGCCTTAATAGAGCAAACCTATGTTATAGAAAATGAATATAAGCAACTTAATGAAAACTACACTGCATTAAGACAAATGGTAAGTGAGATTATAGAGGTTTTGCCTATGGCTTTGTGGATTTTAGACGCAAATAAAAATATTATTTTGCAAAACAACCTAGCTACACAAAAGCCAAAGCTTTTAGAATGCATTGATCTTGATAAAACACATTATGAACTTGAGTTTGATCATAAATTTTATCTAATCAAAATCACCTCTCATACTGATAAACTTATAGTAAATGCAACAGATATTAGTGATGAAAAAAGAAATGAAAGGTTAGCTAGCATGGGAACAGTTGCAGCACACCTAGCACATGAAATACGCAATCCTATAGGTTCTATTTCTTTATTAAGCTCTACTTTGTTTGAAAGAAGTGAGTTAAAAAATAAGCATATAGTTTTAGAAATCCAAAAAGCAATTTCAAGAGTAGAGCGTATTGTAAATTCTACTTTACTTTTTACAAAAGGAGTACATGTTAATTTAAATGAGTTTAATTTACAGGAGTTACAAGATGAGTGTGAGCAAGCTATTGGAGCTTATAATTATCTAGCTAACATCGATTTTAAATTTGAATTTTTAGATTTAAAAATCAATGCAGATAAATCTTTACTTGCTTTAGTTTTGCAAAATTTACTTTATAATGCCATAGATGCTATTGAAGAAAGCGAAAATGATGATGGTTATATAAAGGTTAAGTGCGAACAAAAAGAAGATAGGGTTTTTATTAAAGTTTATGATAATGGTGTAAGTATCAAAGATAAAAAAATGGTTTTTGAGGCTTTTAAAACAACTAAGTTAAAAGGTAATGGCTTAGGTCTTTCTTTATCAAAACAAATTATTGATGCGCATAATGGAGTTTTAGGTTTTGATGAAAATCCAAAATGTTTTTTTATAGAGCTTAAAATTTAAGCTCTATAAAATAAATTTTTTCTTAAAATAATAAAAATATTTGTCCTCATAGCTCAGCTGGATAGAGCGCAGAATTCCTAATTCTGAGGTCGCAAGTTCAAACCTTGCTGGGGACACCATTTCAAGGAAAAAGATGTTTCATATAGTCTTAGTTGAGCCTCGCATACCACAAAATACAGGAAGTATAGGCAGAATGTGTTTTAATGCAGGTTTTGCTTTACATATTATCAATCCACTTTTTAGTATTGATGAAAAGGCAGTTAAAAGAGCAGGACTTGATTATTGGAAAAAATTAAATCCTTTTTTATGGGATAATTTAGAAGATTTTTTAAAAGAGTATGAAAAATTTCAAGATAGATTTTTCTTTGCGACAACTAAAACTACTCAAGCTTATTTTGATGTAAATTATCAAAAAGGTGATTTTTTATTTTTTGGAAGTGAAAGTTTTGGTTTGCCTATGGATTTAATGCAAAAAAAATGGGAAAATACTATTACTATACCGATGAAAGATTGTGGTAGAAGTTTAAATTTAGCTACGAGTGTGGGTATAGTGAGCTATGAAGCTTTGAGGCAAAATTTTGCCTCTTTTGAAAAATTTTAATGATTTAAAACTTGATTTAAAAATTCTTTCAATCTTTCATTCTTTGGGTTTTCAAAAGCTATTTTAGGACATTCATCTACTGCTATAATGCCTTTATCCATGAAAAAAATTCTATTAGCTACATTTCTTGCAAATCCCATTTCATGTGTAACTACAAGCATAGTTAAACCTTCTTTAGCCACTTCTTTCATGATATTTAAAACTTCACCTATCATTTCAGGATCTAAAGCTGAAGTTGGCTCATCAAATAAAATCACATCAGGATTCATCATTAATGATCTTGCTATGGCAATACGCTGTTTTTGTCCACCTGAAAGCTTATGAGGAAAATAATTTTCTTTATCACTTAGGCCAACTTTTTTGAGTAATTCTCGTGCTTTTTTTACTGCTTCATCTTTACCCATGATTTTTGTTTGTACTGGCGCTAGGCATAAATTTTCCAAAACATTTTTATTATTAAAAAGATTAAAATGTTGAAATACCATGCTAACTTTTTGACGAATTTTATTGATATCTGTTTTTTTATCAAGTATATTAATGTTATTGATATAAATATTACCACTATCTGGTGTTTCAAGTTTATTTAAACAGCGTAAAAAAGTACTTTTCCCACCCCCGCTAGGCCCTATAATAGCAATAATATCGCCTTTATGCACTTCAACACTAATATCTTTTAAAACTTCTAAATCTCCATATTTTTTAATCAAATTTTCTATTTTAATCATGTTTATTTAATCTCATTTCTATAAATCTTGCAATCAGTGTTAAAATTTTAACGCTTACATAATATACAAGTCCTGTAAAAATAATAGGTTTAGGGTTGTAATAAATTGCTTGTAAGCTTTTACTTTGCATGGTAATATCCATAACACTAATATAGCCCACTATTGAAGTTTCTTTAAATAAAGAAATAAATTCATTCATTAAAGAAGGTAAGATATTTTTAATTGCTTGCGGAAAGATGATTAGTCTCATAGAAGCAGAATAATTAAGCCCCATTGCTCTAGATGCTTCCATTTGTCCTTTGTCTACACTTTGAATTCCACTTCTTACGATTTCAGCTACATAAGCAGAACTATTAAGTCCAAGTGCAATAATAGCTACATAAAAATTATCACTCCAAGTGGCAAAAATCACTACTGAGAAAATCAAAAGCTGTAAAAGCAGAGGAGTTCCGCGTATAATGTCTATGTATTCATCTATGATGAAATTTAAACTTTGAATTTCTAAAAATCTTAAAAATGCTAGGAAAAAACCAAGTGCTATTCCTATTAAAATTCCACCCACTGTTAAACCAAGTGTTGTGAAATAACTATGAACATAAGCTTTGGCTTCTATAGTATAAGCATATTCTCCTGTAGCTAAGCCATTTTGATCTTTAACTTGTAAAATTTCAATAGGAAATGAAAAATAAGCCCAAAAAACAATAATGGCAAAAAATACAAAAATTTTTATCGTATTTTGTTTCAATTTAAACACCTTATAAAATTTTAAAAAAACTAAGTGTATAAAAATTAAGTTTTCTTTTTACTTAAAAGCATTTTTATGTGTTTTTTTGGTAAATATCGTGAGTTAAATTTTCACATAGCTGTAAAAAATAAAATAAAATTAATATAAAATTATATTTTTTTGTAGCAAATTCATTTTTTTATGATAAATTTACACTCGATTAAATTATAAAAAGGAGATAAATATGGATTTAATATCCCAATTTGTTGGCTTTGTAAATAATCAGTATTATTCCATTTTGGTTATTTTGCTTATTATTGTAGGGTTTTATTATAGCTATTTGACAGGTTTTGTGCAATTTCGAATGCTTCCTTATGTGTTTGACATTTTGACAGAAAAGCAAGAAAAACATGAAAAACACCATATTACTCCTTTTCAGGCTTTGATGATTTCAACAGCTTCAAGAGTTGGTATAGGAAATATTGCAGGTATTGCAGTAGCAGTTGTTTTAGGCGGACCTGGCGCTTTGTTTTGGATGTGGGCTATGGCATTTTTTGGTGGCGCTTCAGCTTTTGCAGAAAGCACTTTAGCACAAGTTTATAAAAGTCGTGATGGAAAAAGTTTTAAAGGTGGCCCTGCTTATTATATTAGTAAAGCTTTAAATTTAAAATGGCTTGGAGCTGTTTTTGCGGTGATTTTAATCATTACTTATGCTTATGGATTTAATGGACTTCAAAGTCAAACTATGACTTCAGCATTTGAGTTTTATTATAAAGGTATGGTTGATGCTAGTGAAGTAAGTTTTTCGCAAAGTTGGTGGCCTATTGTAATAGGGGCTATTTTGGCTATTTTTGCTGCTTATATGTTTTTTGGTGATCATACTAAAATAGGTAAAGTAAGTTCGGTTATCGTTCCTATTATGGCGATGATTTATGTTGGTTTATCTATTATAGCGATGTTTATGAATTTTGATAAAATTCCTGAAGTGTTTTCTATGATTTTTAAAAGTGCTTTTGATTTTGAAGCTATTTTTGGTGGATTTGCAGGTTCTGCTTTGGTTATAGGTATAAAAAGAGGATTATTTTCTAATGAAGCAGGTATGGGTTCAGCACCAAATGCAGCAGCTTCTGCTCTTACAACTCACCCTGCAAAACAAGGGGTTATTCAAGCATTTTCTGTATTAATTGATGTGATTATTTGTACAAGTTCAGGATTTTTGGTATTATTTTCACTTGCTTATGCTAATAATATTGGTGTAGACGGTAAGCCTATTTTAACAGCACTACCTTTAGTACAAGAATCCATGAAAGAATATTATGGAAATCTAGGTGTACATTTTACTACTGTTAGTATAGTTTTATTTGCTATTACTTCTTTGATAGGAAATTACTATTATGCTCAAGCAAATATTAAATACCTTACTCAAAATCCTATTATTATTAATCTTTTTAAAGCAAGTGCTGTGCTTATGATTTTTATTGGTGCAAATATGGATTTAAAATTTGCGTGGGATTTAGCTGATACCACTATGGCGTTTATGGCTACGATTAATATTATTTCTATTTTATTGCTTGGTGGTATAGTGAAAAAGGTATTAAAAGATTTTAGCGAGCAAAAAAGACAAGGTAGAGATCCAGTGTTTAGCGCTTCAAAGCTTGGTATTAAAAACGCAGAGTGTTGGGACTAATGATAGATTATATTATTATTGCTTTGTTTATAGCTTTTATGGTTTTTCTTGTGTTTGGCTTTAACCGCCAAATGCAAGAAAAAGCCAAACAAAGAGAAGAAAAATTAAAAACAAAGAAAGATTTTAAAAAAAATAGGTAAAATACACTAAAAAATTTTTAAAAAAGAGTGTAAAATGAAATTGTTAATAGAAATAGGTACAGAAGAACTTCCTGCTATTCCTTTATTAAAAGAACTTCCAAATATTAGTAAAAAATGGGAAAAGATTTTACAAGAGTATCATTTAGAATCTGAATTTAAATTTTTCTATACTCCTAGAAGATTGGTTTTTATCCATGAAAATTTTAAAGAAAAACAAGATGATTCTTTTGTGGAATTTATAGGCGCACCTAAGGCGATAGCTTATAAAGATGGAAAGCTTACTCAAGCAGGATTTAGCTTTTTAGAAAAAAGTGGTTTAAAAGAAGAAGAGCTTGAATTTAAAGAAATTAAGGGTAAAGAAGTATTGTATTGTCAAAAACAAGTACAAGGCTTGCAAAGCAAGGTGGTTTTAGCTCAAATGATCGAGGCTTTTTTAAAAAGCTTGAGTTTTGGTAAAACTATGAGATGGGGTGATGGTAGCTTTGAATTTATCAGAGCTATTCGCTCGCTTTGTTGTATTTTAAATGATGAATTGATTGAGTTTGAAAGCTATGGCGTTAAAAGTGCAAAAAGTACTTTTGTGCATAGAAGTGTTAGTTATGATTTGATAGCTTTTGCGAATATTGATGAGTATTTTAAAACTTTAGAGCAAAATTATATTATTTTAGATCAAGAACAAAGAAAAAAGCTTATTATTGAGCAGTTAAAGACACTTGAAAAAGAAAATGATATTACTATTGCAGAAGATGATGAGCTTTTAGCTGAAGTTGTAGCTATCACAGAGTATCCAAAGGCATTATTAGGGCATTTTGAAAAAGAGTATTTAGAAATCCCAAGCGAAGTGATAATTACTTCTATGAGAGAAAATCAACGCTATTTTGCAGTATTTAAAAACAATACTCTAAGCAATCATTTTATTGTAGTTTCTAATGCGGTTTGTGAAGATTATTCTAAAATCATTAATGGAAATGAAAGAGTTTTAAGAGCAAGATTAAGTGATGCGATGTTTTTTTGGAAAAATGACTTAGCGCAGGGTTTAAATAATGATAAAATAAGCCAAATGGTTTATCTTGAAGGACTTGGAACCTTAAAAGATAAAATTATTAGAGAACAAAAAATTGCTACTAAGCTTTGTGAAGTTTTTGCTAATACTCAAAAAGATGAAATTTTAAAAGCTATAGAATACTCAAAAGCTGATCTAAGTACTCAAATGGTGTATGAATTTACTGATCTTCAAGGCATTATGGGATCTTATTATGCTAAGGCTATGGGTATGAGCGATGAGCTTGCTTTGGCGATTAAAGAACAATACCTTCCAAATGGCGATAATTCAGCTATGCCAAGTAATGAATTTAGTTCTATTGTAGCTTTGGCTTATAAATTTGATACACTCGTGGGGCTTTTTTCAATGGGGAAAATCCCAAGTGGTACAAAAGATCCTTATGCTTTAAGAAGAGCAGCAAATGGTGTTTTAAAAATTATTCTAGCTTTAAATAAAAATTTTGATCTTAAGATATTTTTAGAAACAATAGCTAGTGAGTATAAAAGCTTTGATTTGAAAATTTTATTAGACTTTATCTTAGAGCGTTTATATACTTTTTATGAGGTTAATGCTTCTTTTGTTAAAGCTGTGCTTAGCTCTAAAACTTATGATGTTATTTATATTGATTCTTGTATTAAAGCTTTAATACAAAGTGCAAATAAGGCAGATTTTAGTCAAAATTTTGCTACTTTTAAGCGCTTGGCAAATATTGCAATATTAAGTGAAGTTCAAATTAATGAAAATTTGTTTAACATTCAAGAGGAAAAAGATTTATACCAAGCTTTTATGCAGTGTAAAACAAAAGAAAATAATACCCAAGAGCTTTTAGAAAGCCTTTTTGCACTAAAACCACAAATTGATGCTTTTTTTGATAAAGTAATGATTAATGACAAAGATGAAAATATTAAAAACAATCGTCAAGCTTTAGTATGTGCAATTTATCGTGAGTTTTTAAAAATAGCTGATATTAAAGAGCTTAGTGTATGAGAAAAATTCTTTTTTTACTTTGTTTTTTGGTATTTGCATTAGAAGCTAGAGAGATTGAGCTTGTAAAAGGGCAAGTAATTTTTTTAGAATTTGATAAAAATAATTTTTTACAAATTAGCTCAAATTCTAAAAAACTTCCTTTTTTTGAGTATAAAAATAAAGTCATTGTTAGTATAGCTATACCTTATAAAAATCCTAAAGATAGAAAATTAATAGCTGAATTTAAAGATAATTCTAAAGAAGAAATTAACATAAAATTTAGCGAAGGAAACTATAAAAAAGAATTTTTAAAAGTTAGTGCTTCTAAGGTTAATCCACCTAAAGAAACACTTGATCGCATTAGCAAAGAATATCAAGAAGCTATTAAGGTTTATAATACTTATACCAATATGGCTTTATTTGAAGGCAATTTTACATACCCTTTAGAAAGTAAAATTACAAGTGCTTTTGGAAAAGCAAGATTGTTTAATGATACTCTTAAAAGTTATCATAGCGGAACTGATTTTAGAGCAGCAAGTGGGACAAAAATTTATGCGAGTAATGATGGTATTGTAAGGATTGCTTCAAATCGTTATTATGCAGGAAATTCAGTGGTAATTGATCATGGATATGGGATTTATTCTCAGTATTATCATCTATCAAAACTTAATGTAAAAGTAGGACAAAAGGTAAAAAAGGGTGAGCTTATAGGTTTGAGTGGAGCTAGCGGTAGGGTTACAGGGCCACATTTGCATTTTGGAATTTTAGTTAATGGTGTGCAAGTTGATCCACTTGATTTTATCGCTAAATTTAATGCTTTATAATGATAGCTTTTAGTGAGTTTTTTCAAAATTGGATTGATAAATATTACTCCCAAGCTGTGAGTGTTGGCAAAAATGGAGATTTTTATACCGCAGTTAGTGTGGGAAATCTTTTTGGAGTGCTCTTAGCTAATCATTTTTTAAAACTTATAGATGATAAAAAATTAACTTTACCGGTTGAAGTTGTAGAAATAGGGGCAAATGAAGGGCATTTAATGCTTGATTTCATACAAGCTTTATACACTCTTAGAGCTGATGTTTTAGAGCAGATTGAGTGTTTTATCATAGAGCCACATGAAAAATTAAAACATATTCAAAAAAAACTTTTTGATGAATATGATTTAGATGTGAAAATTTATAATTCTTTAGAAGAATGTCATTTTAAAAATGCCTTTTTTTATGCTAATGAATTATTTGATTGTTTTGCATGTGAACTTATAAAAGATAGAACAATGGCATATGTTGATGATGATTTAAACATTGTTTTTAAGCCTATGAATGAAGATCTTTTAAAAGAATGTGAAAAATATTCTATCACTAATAGCGAGCTTTGTATTTCTTATAAACCCTTTTTATCCAAATTAAAACAAACCTGTGAAAAACTAACTTTTGCATGTTTTGATTATGCAAAAAAAGAAGAAAAAATTAGTATTAGAATGTATAAAAATCACCAAGTGTATAATCTTTTTGAAGAAAACTTAAAAGATTTTTTTGCTAAAAGCGATATTACATATAATGTAAATTTTGATCATTTTTTACAAGTTTTAAAAGAAGAGGGCTTTGAGGTGTTAGAATATAAAAATCAAAATCAAGCCTTAATTGATTTTGGCTTAGAAGAAATTATCGAGCAAGTTAAAAATATTAACCTCCAAATTTATAAAAACTTTATCAACCAAAGTAAAAATTTGATGTTTAACTTTGGCGATAAGTTTAAGTTTTTAGAATTTAAGCTTTAAAATCACTGCTTGTAATATCAAGCCCAAAGCCTTTTAAGCCTATAAATTCTTTATCGGTATTTTGACTTAGAAGTTTGATTTTTGAAATTTTTAAATACCTTAAAATTTGCGCTCCTATGCCATAATTTTTAAATTGTATATTTTCTTGTTTTTCATTTTTCATGAAAATGATTACACCACCTTTTTGACTTAAAAATTCAATCTGCTTTAATAATTCATTAAATTTATTAGAAGTTAGAAGCTCAAAGTCGCTTCCACTAAGATAAAATTTAACATTCTCGCATTCTTTCAAAGTGCCAAAGCTAAAAGCTATGTGTTCATTTTCATTGTGATCTTTAAAAGTCATTTTTTTAGCTTTAAAACCTGCTAAAATACTTTCTTCTTCTTTAATTAAAGAAATCAAACTTTCATTTTTTAAACGATACTCGATTAAATCTGAAATAGTAATCATATTAATATCGTGTTTTTTGCAAAACTCAAGCAAATCGCTTCTTCTAGCCATATCTCCATTATCTTTAACAATTTCACATATTACGCATGCTTCTTTTAATCCTGCCAAACGACATAAATCCACTGTTCCTTCTGTATGGCCCGTTCTTTCTAAAACTCCACCTTTTTTTGCTATCAAAGGATTAATATGTCCAGGACGCACAAAATCACTCGCCTTTGCATTATCATCAGCAAAAATTTGTATAGTCATATCTCTTTCGTAAGCACTTACTCCTGTTGTTGCATTTTTTGCATCGACAGTGATGGTAAAAGCTGTTTCGTGATTTGATGTGTTTTTAGGTACCATTAAAGGTAGTTCAAATTTTTTAGCTAAGTTCTCACTTAATGCTACACATACCACACCTCTTGCGTGAGTGATGGTAAAATTTACTTTTTCTTGTGAGCTAAATTGTGCAGGGAAAATCAAATCCCCTTCATTTTCCCTATCTTCTGCATCCACCATTACCAACATCTTACCATCTTGAAGTTCTTTTATAGCTTGTTCTATACTTATATATCCCATAAAATCATTCCTTGAAAATATTTTAAAAATATTATAGCATTTTTCTTGACATTGTATAAAAAATAATATATAATATCACTTTTAATTTAAATAAAAAATTTCTATTGGGGTATCGCCAAGCGGTAAGGCAACAGGTTTTGGTCCTGTCATTCAGGGGTTCGAATCCCTTTACCCCATCCACTTCATATGATGCCGCGAAGTAGAGCAGTGGTTAGCTCGTCGGGCTCATAACCCGAAGGTCGGGAGTTCAAATCTCCCCTTCGCAACCATTATATAAAAATAACTTATAATCTATTTCAACAGATGTTTTTTAGCAATATTAAAATCAAATTAATTTAAAATTTCTAAAATTATTGAAATTTTAAAAATACAATACAAAGAATAAAATAGATAAAATATATTTAACAAGAATAAATGGCGAGTTTAATAGGCGTATGATTTATAATTAATGTTGCACATGCTTTGTATTTTATTGTAAAAATGTAAAAAAATGATATTTTTTGCTAAATAGGTAATGTATTAAAATTTTTAGACTGCAAGAAAAAAACAATATTGATTTAAAGTCTAACAAAGAAAAATATTTCTTAATTGATGAAGTGCAAATGAGGAGACTTTATATTTTAAAGCCGGATGCAACAAGATAGTATTATAAGCTGCTAACTACTTAATCATTTCTTGATTAAATTCTTTAAGATCTATAAATAATAAATCTTTATAATAATTAACAAATGCTTCTTTTAAGGTTTTATTAAATATTTCATTATGAATATTCATTCTAAGATTCTTTAGATAAGTACAATAATGAGTAGTGTTAAGTTCTTTAATAAAACATTCATAGTTTTTTAAATTCACAGCCATTATCTGTGAGTATACTAAATTCTTTTATGAGGATTATTAGTTTTTAAGATAATAACAAAACTTTTAAGATATGCTAGTATATCTTGTCTTTTTAGGAGATAAAGCTACAGTATAATCAATTCTTGTAACTAAATCTATCATAGTAAGTATATATTTTATTTTATTATCAACATATTTTATAGTATCTATTGCCCAAGTATTCATAGGAGTTGTTTTAAGATTTTTTTAGTTATCTATTTTTAACTCTCTCTTGTAGCTTTTATTTTGGCCTAGATAATTAATTCTTGTAAGTGTTGTTCTCATTTTATCTTTAGAGATGATTCTTCCTATGGTGGAAACACTAGGAGGTAGGCTTTAAAAAATAATACAATCTTTCTTTATCTAAATTTATATAAATATGCCTAAGTCTTTTGATATTTAAAGTAATTTCCAAATCAAAAGAACTTCTTATATTTTTTACTTTAGTGTATTTTGTATTTAGGGTATTTAAATTATCATTATTTTTGTGATAAATTTCTTGTTTTCTAAAAAGTGTCTTTTTATCTATATTAAAAGCTTCTAAAGTAGCTTTTAAACCATGATGCTTATGAAAGATATAATTTTTATTCTTTGTTCTATTATTTTATGTTTTATTTCAAAAATATAACTATATTCTCTTAATTTAGCAAATCCTTTTATACATCTAAATAAATAATCTGTTTGGATAAATATTCCTTAGTTAGTTTTATTAATCAAATATTTCTTGATTGGTAAATAAAAGATAGTAGTTTTATTAACTAAGAAAGTGCCAAATGTGTTCGAACTTGTGTGATAATATTTTATCTTGATGTTTTTAATCTTCACATTGAAGCAATATAAAATAAGTATAAGAAATTAATTTTAAAATATTTTGTATAATTATTCTAAGGTATATTGTAGCAATTATTATGTTATTGTAATAATAATCAAGATTTATTTAATGATTACTCTCTCTTTTTTTTATGAGTCATTAAATGATATAAGAATAAATTATACTCTTGTTTTCTAAGTTGATAACATGAAATAAAATTTATTTTATACTCTTCTTGAATATTAAAGATAATAAATGTCTAACTACTGCAATAATCTTTAAAAAATATTGATTAAGTTTGATGTTGAAATAATGTATGCCGTACTGCCTTCTATATAATATGAACTACAAGTAAAATTCTTTCTTTTTTTAAAAATATGATCTTCTTCATTACTTGATTGATATAACTAAGCCATATTTATATGTAAATCACTGATTTGATCTTGTTAAAACCAACTACAATGAAGCTTAAAATAAATATAGCAGTTTTGATTTTTAAACATTTGAAGAAATGGAATAAAAATCCTGAAAAAATTATCAATTATTTTAAAATAATTATAGATAAACATGACAATGAGATAAATATATAGTATTAATTTTAAAATCCAATTTTATACAAATCCAACATAATAAAGATTTTCATCACTTAGTTATTTTAAACAAACAATTGCGTTAAAAAATGAAATCATAAATAATGCTATGAAAAATATATCAAACTTATAGGATAAAATTTTTAAGTAAAAAACTATAAATGGAGTGCGGTTGTAAATATCAAAGAAACCATACCAATGAATGATTTAGAAAATCTTTTTAAACACTTTTAAAAATACGGCTTTTAATGCCATTAAATAGCAATCACCGTGATGAAGAAGAGAAGAAGCAAGATAAGGTTTTCAAAAGAAGCACCTTTTCTTTTCTTCTCTAAATAAAATACACCTTATAGGTGCTATATGTTTTGTACTAAAATGGGTGCTAGGGTTGTCTAAGTGTGTAGCACGGAAAGCGGACAAAGTCTGCCGCTTAATATTAAGATTAAACAGATATATCTAAAAGCTGATCTTTTTTATTGTCTGCTTTATCTGTATTTGTAGAATTACTTTGTTCTTCTTTTTTAGCTTCAGCTTCTACTTTTTTTGTATTATCATTCTCAGCTTTTTTTTCTTGTTCAAATTTAGCTTCTTCAAGTTTTAATAGTGGTTTTGCTGTATAACACAAGCTTGTATCAATAACTTGATTACAACATTGAGAATATACTAATCCCATCATTATCCTTTAGTGATTTATACAAATACCTAATTTAGCACAAGCTTGATGCTGATAAATAGGCTGATGTATTGTCTGGCAATTATGAAAATTTTCACAAGTTATACTTCTATCTTGTTGTTGTGAATTATTAAAATTTTTCTTGCTATGATAACTATGATTTAAAGCTAAAGCAACGCTAGATAATGAAGCAATAACTGCTAAACCTAAGATAATTTTTTTCATTATTTTTGAGCCTTTTTATGATTATTTTTGATATATGAATAATTATAAAAGTCAAAAAATTAATTTAATATTAAATAAGAGAAAAAACAAAATTTGCTTAAATATTGAAAAAAATTACTCAACTTTTTTTGTTTTTTCTCGCGCGTATGCGTTTTTATATATTAAAAAAAGCAGGGGATGGATTTTCACAAAAGTCTATGTGATAGGAGATAGTGAAATATTAAGTGGATAAAGTCAAAGATGATAGAGATACTTTAAGAACTTTGTTTGAAACACACAAGACAAATAATGAAAGATTAGAAACTCGACTAAAAGAAATAGGCAGATGGTGCGAAAAAAAATTTAAGCGTGGAGCAGTTAAAAGAAATATTTCCATTAAAAGCCGAAAGAATAGAAAAAGAGCTTAAATATCAAAGAGCTTTTGAAAATTCTTTTGAACAAGCAAAAACTAAAAGAAACGATAGAGGGTTTGGGTTTAATAGATAGTTTTCCTTTTTGGTGCTTTAGCAAATCGCACCTGTTAAGGTACTATGATTTGCGATAATTGGGGTGCGGGGGCTGTCTGAGTGCGTAGCACGGAAGATGGACAAAACCCACTGCCCTAATATTAAGATTAAGCAAATATATCTAAAAGCTGATCTTTTTTGCTAGTATTTGCTTGATTATCAGCATTTGTAGAATTACTTTGTTCTTCTTTTTTAGCTTCAGCTTCTACTTTTTTTGTATCTTCTTGTTCCATAAGCTTTAAGGTGTCATATATTTGATGAACTTCCTTAGGCATACACTTGTGGAAGCGAATATTTGAATTAGGATTTAACATATTTAACATTAGAAACAATATCCAAATTTACAAAGTACTTTATGCCCAGCATCTTGATAAATAGGTTGATGTATTGTTTGGCAATTATGAAAAGTTGCACAAGTTATACTTCTACCTTCTATATATTCTTGTTGTGAATTATTAAAATTTTTCTTGCTATGATAACTATGATTTGAAGCTGAAACAAGGCTAGATAATGAAGCAATAACTGCTAAACCTAAGATAATTTTTTTCATTTTTGAGTCTTTCTATGATTATTTTTGATATATGAATAATTATAAAAGTCAAAAAATTAATTTAATATTAAATAACAGAAAAAACAAAAATTTGTTTAAACATTGAAAAAAAATTACTCAACTTTTTTTTGTTTTTTCTCTCGCGTATGCGTATGTATTTTTTTATATATTTTTTAAAAAAAGAAAGGCTGTCTGAGTGCGTAGCACGGAAGATGGACAAAACCCACTGCCCTAATATTAAGATTAAGCAAATATATCTAAAAGCTGATCTTTTTTGCTAGTATTTGCTTGATTATCAGCATTTGTAGAATTACTTTGTTCTTCTTTTTTAGCTTCAGCTTCTACTTTTTTTGTATCTTCTTGTTCCATAAGCTTTAAGGTGTCATATATTTGATGAACTTCCTTAGGCATACACTTGTGGAAGCGAATATTTGAATTAGGATTTAACATATTTAACATTAGAAACAATATCCAAATTTACAAAGTACTTTATGCCCAGCATCTTGATAAATAGGTTGATGTATTGTCTGGCAATTATGAAAAGTTGCACAAGTTATACTTCTACCTTCTATATATTCTTGTTGTGAATTATTAAAATTTTTCTTGCTATGATAACTATGATTTGAAGCTGAAACAAGGCTAGATAATGAAGCAATAACTGCTAAACCTAAGATAATTTTTTTCATTTTTGAGTCTTTCTATGATTATTTTTGATATATGAATAATTATAAAAGTCAAAAAATTAATTTAATATTAAATAACAGAAAAAACAAAAATTTGTTTAAACATTGAAAAAAAATTACTCAACTTTTTTTGTTTTTTCTCTCGCGTATGCGTATGTATTTTTTTATATATTTTTTAAAAAAAGAAAGGCTGTCTGAGTGCGTAGCTGTAAGGGGTATTTTAAAAAGAATATGTAACTATCTATAGCTTTAAGGTTTGGAGGATAGTTACATAGAAAACTTAAATAATTTTATATAATTACATAAATATTTTATAGGAGTGTATAATGAATAAGATTGATAATATTGCAAATTTTTTAGATAACAACTCTAAAAAATGTTTAGCTATAAATGGGTCTTGGGGTATAGGTAAAACTTATTTATGGAAACAAGTTGAAAATAAACTTTCTGAAATAAATGCAGATAAAAAGATTGTTTATATAGATCTTTTTGGTAAAGAAAGTTATAAGCAAATATTAGAAGAAATAGTTGTAAGCCTACATGGAGATTATAATAAAATTACCAAAACAACTTTTAAAGGTTTAGAAGGTTTGGTTAAAAGTATAAGTGGTGGCTTAATAGATATAGATAGTGATGCTATTTTTTCCTTTTTAAAAAAGGAAGACTTTTATAATATTATTGTGTGTTTTGATAACATAGAAAGAAAATCTGATAATCTTTCTTTGAAAGAAATTTTAGGACTTGTAAATTTACTTAAAGAAGAAAAAGAATGCAATGTTGTTGTTATTTTTCACGAGGAAGAACTAAAAGAACAAGATGATAATTTGACTGAAAATAATAAAGAAGAAGAGAATGAACAAGATTTTAATAGTTAGTATCAAAAAGCTAAAGAAGAACAAACCAAACAATATAATAGTAAAAACTGGTATCGAATATACAAAGAAAAGGTTATTGATTGTGAAATAACCATAAAAAACAATGATGAAGTAGCAAAAGCAATTATAAAAGATAAAGTAAATAAATATACTAAAATTACAGACGAGATAAAAAATATTATTGGAAATATTATTTTTGAAAGATATAAAGAACAATGCAATGGAAATCTAAGATTGCTATATCATGTGTTAGAACATATAGATTATTTTAACAAGCAATGTTTTTTATTGTTTTGCAAGTATGACAATAAAAAAACATTTTCAGATGCTCTAAAATTAAGTTATATCTCATTAATATTTCAAATTAAAAAATACCTTTCTATTAAAATAGAAGAAAATGACATTTCCTCAAACTACCATCTTTATGAAAAATACCTAAAAAATATGTTTTATTTAAATAAAGAAGAAAAATACCAACTAAGACGCGATTTTTATCAAACTTTAAAAATTGAACTTTATTATAAACTTCAAAACTACAAGATAGAATATTTGGTAGGTAATTTAAGTGATGAACAATTTGTAAAAGATATTGAAAATTCACTCCTAAAAATAGACTTTTATTCAGAAAATGGAATAACACGCTTTCCTTATGGTTTTTATCAAAATTTACTTTCAACCTACACACAAATTACAAATAAAAAATTAAACAACATAGAAGAAAAAATCAATAAACACTATATAGAAGCTCTTGTTATGGAAGAATTAGAATTTGATTTTCATGATGATTATAAATCAGATAAGAACCTATTAAAATTATTAGAAAATGAAAAATGGAAAGATTATTATGAAGAAACTAAAGAAAAACTCAAAATAAACAAGTATGAAAATATTAATGCACTTATTAATAGCTATGAAAATATAGAAAGTAGTTTTTATCCCGAAGCGATCAAGCAATATAATTTTTTTAAAAGAGAAGAATTAGTACAGCTATTTAAAAATAATAACGATTTTTGTAAGAAATTTTTTAATCATTTTTCTAAGAATATGGTTATAAATCATAAATTTGACGATGATTTAAATAATCATTTATTTCAAGCTTATTTAGATTTTTTAGATTTAGATGAAAATAAAATAAAAAAAAGTGTTGTTGTAGAATATATAAATTCACAAAATAGTGTATTAAGAAAGTTACTAATAGAATAATTGCGTTAAAGATATTCAATAAAATACTATTAAATTTACAAAAATTAAAAAGTTCTTATGTGTTTATAATTTGCAAACATTATAAAATTAAACTACTTATCTCTTTTTAATTTATCGATAAAATCACTCCACCATTGCATTAACTCTCTTCCATCATCAAGTCTTAAGCTTCTATTATATACTGCTTTTACTTTATTTCTTTCTCTATGATCTAAACATAGTTCTATAACTTCACTATCTTGTTTATGAATATTTTTATACTCATAAAGAAAAGTTGAAGCAGTAGCTCTAAAACCATGATATAGTATTTTATCACCAAAACCTAATCTTTTAATGGCTTGATTTAATGTGTTTTTACTCATTGTTTTAGATTTACTTATATTACTTGGAAAAAAATATTTTGAATTTGAGTAAGAAAAATTTTTAACATATAAAAGCAAGTCTAAAACACTCTGACTTAGCGGAATAATAAAATCCTCTCTTGCTTTAACTTTATTAGCACGAATAATAATTTTTTTATCAAAATCTATTTCTTTCCATTCTAAATTTCTAATATTAGCACTTCTTAAAAAATAAATATGGACTAATTTGCAAAGCAACTTTTGTAAAAATACTTATTAATCGTAAGTAATAATTCTTTAAATCTTGCTTCATCTGTGAAGTTTTATAACTTTGAACTTTATTAGTACCATAAAGTGCTTTTTTATATTTTGATTTTTAGTATTTTCTTTTTGAATATGTTCTTTTGGATTAATGCCTTATGATAGCATGTCGTTATAATCATTTGCAATCTCTCTCGCTCGTGTTAATATGGTTATAGGATATTTTCCTATTTTAAAAGAATACCCTTTTTATTAAGTTTATATCTAAAATAAAAATTCTTATCAATATTTCCATGAAAAACCCTAGCTTCAATATATATTTTTAGTACAAGCACTTTGATATAAGTTTTTTATCAACAGTTAAATTTTTAAGTTGCCTATCATTTACAATAATCACTGATTTTCCTTTAAAGTGTGTACAAAAAAATATTTTTTTTAATTTGTCAAAAGATTTTAATTGTAGTAATAATTCGTGATAGAGAAGTAATGGTGGATTTGGAAAGCGTGTGGTTTATTAATCAAACACCTAAGTATCCATACTTTAGAAATTAAATATCTAAATAACATATACTTTTGAAAATTCAATAATTTGTATAGTTAAATCTCATTTTAAAAATTTAACTCCTGATATAACTTTAGCTATTTCTTCAATGGAAAATAATACATAGCAAGATATTTCCATAGATTGTATTTTATCTTTTCTTCTTAGATTATCAATAGTTCCTGAAGAAACGCCTAATACTTCAGCAAATTCTTTTTTACTTAAAGTCATTTTTTATATTTCTCAAAAAATTTTTGTTTCTAAATAATTCTTGGTTGTGCCAATCTTGCTTAATTGTGAAATATGTTTGTTTTAATTTATAAAAATAATATATAAAACTATAAATATCTTTATATATCTAACTTTATTTAATCACCTTTCATTTTTCATTAAACATTATATATATTCTTTTACCTATTATCTAATTTATAAAAACATACAAACTATAATTAAATATATTTTTTTAATAAGTAATTTTAAGATTATAACAACTATTATCAAATTTATACAAAAACTCTATATTGTAGTTATCTAAAGAGTATAATAAGGTATTTATACTCTTTATTTATTACTATATATAAGCTTAGTATTTATACTTTATATACCAAATATGATAAATACACCTTACACTGTTATCTAAAAATACTAAATACTAATACTTTTAAAAATGTTAAATAGTATAATAAAATATAAATATAAAAATTCAAAAAGCTTATTTTTCATTATTTTTAAAAAGTAAATGATAAGTTTTTTTCATATATATTTAAATAATAATAAATCTATTTGCATTTTTTTAATAAAAAATAAAAGTAATTTTGATTATAATTTATAAATAATTATTATATTTATTAATTTTTTGGCTATTTTTCAATATTTTTATAACTTTTTTATCACTTTTGTATTTTTTGTGTTATCATATTCTCATCACAAATAAAAAATTTTATGCAAAGGATTCGGGGGGGGGGGATA
Source organism: Campylobacter sp. IFREMER_LSEM_CL292 (assembly GCF_025771615.1). NCBI lineage: Bacteria > Pseudomonadati > Campylobacterota > Epsilonproteobacteria > Campylobacterales > Campylobacteraceae > Campylobacter > Campylobacter sp. IFREMER_LSEM_CL292. The sequence continues at coordinate 2,802 of NZ_JAKMQP010000006.1, read as the reverse complement.
TGAAAAAAACACTTTTACTTGTTTTAATCATTCACACTTTTCTTTTTTCTCAAATAATGATTTTAAAAAATCAAGATAAAATCATTATAGATAACAATCAAACTCTTGCACTTAATCATGTAAACCATGATCAAAAGCAAATACTTAAAGAACATAATAACATTGACTCAAGAGTCAAAAAGCTATTAGAAGAAAAACCAAAGAAGGATTCTAATCTTAGTAAAGAAGATGAAGAATTATCTAGTAAGGTTGTTAATGTTATTCAAACTATAGGCAATGTATATAATGCCAAAGATAGTAAAGAAAGAGATGAACTTATAAGAGATTTAGCAAGCAATTATTTAAGCTTACAAGCTAATACTTTAATCCAAGAATATTTACATGCTCTTAATCACTCCATTAATAGTGAGTTTAATTTAAACTATAATGATAGGGGTGGTTTAAGTGGTAATGCTAAAGTTCTTTTACCTATTATGAGTGAAGATAATCCAAAAATATCTTATTTTTTACAAAGCGGTATAGGTGGATATGATAATAATAGAATCATAGGTCATTTTGGTGGTGGTATAAGATATTATCCTAATGCATTAGCATTAGATAATTCAGGAAATATCATGCTAGGATTAAATTTAGTTTATGATCATGATTTTAGCAGAGAGCATAAAAGAATATCTTTGGGCTTTGAAAGTATGTTAGATACACTAGCTTTCCATGCTAATATTTATCAAAGATTAAGTGATTGGGTTAGTAGTTATGATTTTAAAAATGCAAATAATGATCTAACTTTCTTAGAACGCCCTGCTAATGGCTGGGATATGGGTATTAAATATGCTTTTCCTTCTATGAGTAATGTAGCTATTTTTGCTAATATGAGTAAATGGTATGGAGAAAAAGTAGCTCCATTTGGCAATGTAAACTGCTATGAAGATTTAGAAAAAAATCCTTTAGTGTATGAAGGAGGTATTACTTACTCACCCTGTCCTGCATTAACTTTTTCGCTAAGCCATAAAAGAAGTAATGAAAGTGATAAACAAGGCACAAATATAGCTATGAATTTTAACATACCTTTAGATAAAGATGCCTTCAAACACGCTTTTGATACAAAATTAGCAGGTATAAATAATACCATTGAAGGCTCTAGAACTCATTTTATAGATAGAGATTATTCTATGGTGCTTGAATATAAAGCTATTAACAATACTTATCATATTTCTTATTGCGGAAATTTGGGAGGTAATACTCATTGTATTATGCTTAAAGATGGCTTTAATCAAGCAGTTAAAAATGTTGCTATGAGTGTAACTCCTGAACAAAAAAGTGTAATCTTAAAAGATGGAAATCATTATATTACTGATAGTAATGGAAAAGTTTTTGTAAAAATAATCCATTCTTATGGAGTCCATCAAACCAATTTAATTGCTAAAGCAGGGAATGCTCAAGAAAGTTTCCCTATTACTATCATAGCTCCAAAAGAAGACTTTAGGATATTTGCTAAACCTTCTAATATACAAAGATATGAAAAATCTCTAATCACATTTACAGGAAATGATTTAGCAGGCGATTTGGCAATTCATTGGAAATTAAATGGTAAAGGAAGTTTAGAAAAAACGCCAAATTCAGATAAAACTGATAAAGATGGAAATTCAAATATCATCTATAAACCTGATGTAAACATGAAAGATAAAGAAAAAGCTGAAATCATTGCTAATGTATTGGGAGTTACTTTAAAAACATTTGTTCAAATAGCAATTTATGGAGATAATGATATTATCTTAGATAAAGCTATTATAGGTAATAAAGAAAAAGCTCATGCAAGTTATAAAAACTTACATGCTAAAACTACTAAGGTTAAATGGAGTATACAAGGAGATAATGCTTTATTTATAGATAAAGATAAAACTACTAAAGAGCTTAATTTAATAGCTGATGATAAAGGTGAGAGTAATGTAGAAATCATAGGACTTAGTGGAAATGAAAAAGTAAAAATCATTGCTAAGAATATGAGTGATGAATTAGTAAAAGAAAGAAGTAAAGATTTAGAGATTAAAAATTATACAGCCACTATGGAGCTTCCTACTGGAAAAGATCCTGTGACTCATCAAGACTTTGAAAAAGGAATGATTGATTATAAAAGCGACTTTGAAGTAAAACTTAAAGGTTTAATGCCAAAAACAAAAGTTTTATGGAAGGCTAAAGATATACAAAGCAATAAAACTTTAAGAATTAGTAACGATAAAGAAAGTACAGCTGATGATAAAGGTGAGAGTAAGGTAGTATTTGAAGGAGTAAAAGATTTCAATATTAAAAGATTACAAATCATTGCTACTTATAATCAAAGCGCAGCTAGCACTCAAGAAGTAAGTGGAGAAATCAAACTCCACCAATATACCCCAAGCATTAGTTTTAGTAAAGATAAAATCCATGCTTATGAAAGTGATAATAACAAAGCTTTAAAAGATCCAAAGCCTGATCATGTTGAAGTAACTTTAAAAGGTGGTAAACCTAATGAAAAAATAGAATGGAGTTTAAGTGGAGACGCTACTTTAAGTAATCAAGAAGCAACATTTAATGCTAGTGGTGAAGCTAAGGCAGTTATCACTTCTAAAGCTCCATTTAAAGTTAATCCAAATTTAGAAGTTAAAACTATGACTAAAGATCTTAAAAAAGAATTGCTTTATGAGATTAAAGAATATACTCCTAAAGTAACTTATCCAAGCTTTAAAAGTCACGAAAAAACCATAGACTATGAAAGTGATTATGTATTAAAAGTAAGTGGTTTATTACCAAATTCCACTATTGATA